>CACZVN010000007.1 GCA_902784615.1 uncultured Prevotellaceae bacterium
TATTAACATTCCTACGGGCGACGATGAGGTATGCTGCACCCAGGACGACGAGAATAAGATCAGTCAGATCCTCGCTGGCTACAAGGAGGTGACAGGGCTGTCACGACAGAGCGCTGGTGATTATACCATTAAGGTATATGGGCGCAGTGCCAGTCTTTCTGTAGGCTATAACGATCTCTATTTCGCTGTAGAGAAGACAGAGAGCGGCCGCCACGTGAAGGACATTGCGATCAGCGACCTGTCGCCCCTGATGGATATGGGTAAGATGAAGCATAGTACGCCTATCGCCAACAAGTTCGACCAGATAGAGAGTTTCCCCATCTATCATACCTGGGTGGCTCCGCTGATGGCTGGTGGATGGACGCTGTCGTTCAACTATCGCATCAAAGACGAGTTTGGCTCTCTCGCTGGTGACACGATCACAGTAGTTGCAACGCCAGAGGGGCAAGCATGGATCAAGTCCTTCAAATGGAACGATGCGACCTATTATCTCACCCTCGCCAGTCCGCTGGATCTTCAGACGGGTGTCAACACGATTAGCACCTATGTCTCTAAGAAAAGTGACGATGCCACCCAGCCCTATCTCCCTGCTTCGGAGGTGTTCACGATCGATATCTATCCGACTATGCCAGACATGGGTAACCACACCTCACCCAACAACGAATCTCTCACATTACAGGCAGACGGCAGTTATCAGGGCAAGTTGAACCTGACGATGACGGGCGTATGGGATCTCCATCTGCATGTCAAGGATGCAGCGGGCAATACCGTGGCAGGTGGTGAAGAACTGAGTGAACTTTATTGGACAATTGCTATTTAATGGTTCATATAGGCATTTTACTAATGATGTTGTGTCCTCAGGACACGGTTTTTAAGGAGGCGGCCATCGATGAGGTGGTCGTTTCCTCTTCCGTGGGCACAGGCAAGAAGGCTGTCAGCAAGGGACGCGTGGCCAGCATCGACGAGCATCTGGGACAACTCTCCAAGGTCGAGATGGTACGTCGAGGCAATTATGCATGGGAACCTGTCGTCAACAACATGGCTACGGAGCGCGTCTCTACCACGATCGATGGCATGAAGATCTTCTACGCCTGCACGGACAAGATGGATCCTGTGACCTCCTATGTGGAGAGCAGCAACCTGCAGCGCATTAGTCTGAATTCAGGTCTCGATGGTAATCCTCAGGCCACAGGCAACATCGGTGGTAGTATAGACCTGAAACTGCGACGCGTGGGGTTCGATGCACGCCCCTCAGAGTATAATGCCTCAGCAGGCTATGAAACGAATGGCCATGTGCAGGTCTATGGTGTCGATGCCGCCTTCTCCACCCATCGTTTCTATACTAATTTCGGACTGTTCTATCGTCATGCCGACAACTACAAGGCTGGGGGCGGGGAGGAGATCCGTTTCTCACAGTTCCAAAAGACCAATGCCTTTGCCAATATCGGCTGGCAACCCGCTGACGATCATATCCTGGAGGCGACGGTGATCTACGACATTGCCACCGACATCGGCTATCCCGCCCTGACGATGGATGTCAAGAAGGCCGAGGGCATCATCACCTCACTGTCCTATCTGCAGGAGCATCTCAGCGGACTATTCCATCGTTGGGAGACCAAAGCCTATTATAATCATATCACCCATAATATGGACGATACCCAGCGTCCTGATGTCGTGATTCACATGGATATGCCTGGCGAGAGTCAGACGGCAGGTGTCTATAGCCTGTTGCAAGGCACTAAGGGGAGTCATTATTTCCAACTGAACAATGACGCCTACTATAACACCCTGTTTGCTGATATGACGATGTATCCAGATGGTGGACAACCGATGTATATGCTCACCTGGCCCGATGTGGGAACATTCAACACGGGTTTGGCCCTCATTGACGATATCACGCTCACGCCTCATCACCATATCCGACTTTCAGCAAAGGGAGCCTGGCAGCGTCAGTATATCAACAGCGACGAGGGCTTCCATGCATTGAGCATCTATTTCCCAGACATGAATCAGGGTAACAGCCGACTTATCGGCCGTCTGGCAGCCAGTTATGCCTACGAGCACAGTGCTTGGAAGATCGCCTTTGGTACAGGCTATGGCACACGTGCACCAACAGTCACTGAAAGCTACGGCTATTTTTTGAATAACACCTTCGACCAGTACGACTATATCGGTAATCCCCACCTGAAAAACGAAAAAGCCATCGAGGCCAATGCCTCTTTGGCTTGGGGGGACTCCCAACTCTCTGTCAAGGCTGAGGCGAATGCGTTCTTCTTTCAGGATTATATCATAGGCCGTCCTGACGCTCGCCTCTCGCCCATGACGATAGGGGCGGCTGGTGTGAAGATCTATCAGAATCTGAAATATGCCCAGATTGTCAATACAGCACTGACTGCCGACTACAGGCCCTTCAACTGGTTGGAGTGGAACAATCGCATCACCTATAGCTATGGCCGTGAGAGCACAGGAGCGCGTCTGCCACTGATAGCCCCGTTATCCTATCTGGGCAGTCTGCGTTTCCGTTGGAAAAATATCGAGGCAGAGGGTGGTGTACGGATGGCTGCCCGCAACAGCCACTGTGGCGCTGAGTATGGGGAGACCCCAACCCCAGGCTATGCCGTCTGGCATCTGAATATCGGCAGTCATTTTATGCTTGGAAAAGTCGCCACCGATCTTCACTTAGGCATAGAAAACCTCTTCGACCGTTATTATTCCACCTATTCCGACTGGAACCACATCCCCCAGAAAGGGCGGAACATATACGTAAACGTTACATTTCAAATCCCCACGGCATCCTGAATTACTTCTTTGTGGTGGCTCCAGTCTCAGCGTCTACTTTCCGGGATGATGCATCTTTGACTTCTGATGCCTCATAATTAATCTTCTTGAAGCCCTCGATGATATTCTCAATGTTGGTCTTGTCGGCATCATACTCGATGGTAATGGTCTTGTTGTCTAGGTTGGTCGTAATAGACTTGATGCCTTTCTCAAAACGGATGTTGTCCTTGATCTTCTTCTCACATCCTGTGCAGTGCATCTCAGGCTGTGTTTTCAAAACGACAGTCTTGATGTCCTTACCAAAACAAGCGGTGGCAAATGCTAATGCCATAAATAATACTTTTGTTCTCATATTCTATCATATTAAATCTTGTTCCAATTAAGACGGACGCCTATGTAATATATGGCACCGTGCAGGGGCCCCCATATCATCGTCGAGTCGAAGTTCTGTCCCCAGGGGTCGTTGGCTCCAATGATGGGATTCTTCTGCTTGAAGCCCGTGATATTCTCACCTCCTGCATAGATACTCCAGTGGCGGAAGAATCGGGTAATCTGCGCATTCAACTGCTCATACCCTTTGTATCGCTCATCCCACGAGAGAGAGCCATCTGATATGGTGTAAGGAGTGGGCATCCGCCCGCCACCGTTCAGTTGTAAGGTAACGTCAAACTGCCACTTTCCGAGGCCTGGCGCATAGGATGCGGTAAATAACCCCTTGTAATTATTTGTCAGTGGCTTCTCTTGGAGGACACCACTGTAAGTCGTTTTCACATTCGTACGTCGATAGGTGGCCGTCAGCGAGAACCCCTGGAAAAAAGGATAGGTAGCCTCTATCTGCCAGGTGTGCGAATAACTGTCGCCATTCAGGTTCGTGAAGTGTATGGCATGTGGATCACTATCGAGATCCACAATCATTTGATGCAGAAAGTTGGTATAGTAATACTCCGCATTGATTTCCAACGTCTTGTTTCCAATGGGGATGTTGAGAGCCGCACTGATACCCATATTCCAAGCCTCTTCTTGCTCCAGGTCTGGGTCGATGATGATCTGTCGTCCACTGGCGAGCAGATAGTTGTTCTCTGCCAAAACGTGATTCGTGCGATAACCCTTACCGATGGAACCTCGTAGGGTAACGATGTCATTGGGTACATATTTCAGGTGCATCCTGGGTGTGACGAATCCACCGTAGATATTGCTGTGATCCCAGCGCAGGCCACTCATCACGACAAACTTCTCACCTATTTTATAAGTATATTGGGCATAGATGCCTGGTGTCGTTTCATCGTCTCGTTCGTCGATATCCAACCCACAGTGCTCCAACTGTCCACGCTGATCAAAATAGTCGTGGTTCAGGCTGAAGCCTGTTGAGAGACTGTGATGTTCGTTAAAGTCTGTCTCAAACATCAATGAGGCATAGCCATTACGCTGGTCAACACGATAGAGCTGATGCCCGTAGGTGGCATTCTCATGGTGCGTCGAGCCCGAGAGAATCAAAGCCACGTTTGTCATGCGTTCCTTATTAAATATATAGGCGTTCTTGGTGAAGGCCTCATAACGTTCGTTTGTAATGTCAATGAGATAGGGGTGAGTGGTGAGAGGTGAGTGGTGAGAAATCTGTCCGCCCTCACGATGTTCCTTCAGTCCTTTGACAGAGGCCTGGAATACGTAGTTGTCACTCATCCAGGCCCATCGGCTCAGGAGTGACCCCTGACGTATCTTGGGCATATCCACGAAACCGTCTCCATTGTCATCGTGGGCTTTGTTGAGTATCTCATAGTGTCCCAGTAGGGCTGTGCTCCATCGTTGCGATAGTTGCAGGTTGGCTCCAAGGTTGGCCTCCAACTTCCCCATGGTATTATAATAGAGATTTGCGTCCGCAAAGGGCGTGGCTTGTGGTTTCTTGAATTCCACGTTGATCTGGCCGGTGATACTCTCATAACCGTTCTTCACGGATGAGGCTCCCTTCGACACTTGAATGCTCTGCATCCATGGTCCTGGAATATAACTGAGTGCGTAGGGTGATGCCACACCCCGATAGTTGGGAATATTCTCTGTCAACATCTGGACGTAGGTGCCTGAGAGCCCAAGAAGTTTGATCTGCTGGGCACCTGTAGTGGCATCGGCATAGTTCACATCGACAGAGGGATTAGTCGTGAAGCTCTCGCCAAGGTTACAACAGGCAGCCCTCAACAGTTCCTTCGAACTGATGAACTCTGTATTGCCTAAGCCGCTGGTTTTTGCTCGCCCTGATTGATGGGCAGATATCGTCACTTCGCCTACAGTGTTACCATCAAGCGTTTTTACGTTCGACGAATCCCCCGATTCCGTCACTTGAGCATGAACAGAAACAGATGCAGATAAGAATATGAGTGACGCTAACAGTTTCATGCTCGTTATTTTATGGCATCCTGCACCACCAATCCTGCCAACATAAAGCCGAAGATAGCAGTAATGTGAGCCAGAGTACCGTTAATCTGGGCTTTCGACGAGCACCATTCGTGGTTAAGTAATGTGGGATCGCCAGGGCCGTTCTTAGCTTTTGGACACATACATTGCTCAGTGCCACAAGTGGCATTGTGACCTTTATTCTCTAACAATTCATCAGAAAAGACACACTGGAACTTACGCTTGGGGTACTGACCATCGCGCTTGAAACGCTTACGGAGGGCACGGGCCAGGGGGTCGCCCTGCACCTTCCAGAACTCGGCAATCTTGATACGCGTGGGGTCGAGCTTCAGGGCTGCACCCATCGATGAGAAGAACTTCGCATCTGTCTGCGTCGCCATCAGGATGAGCAGCGTCTTATCCTTCAGCGAGTCGATGGCATCGATAATATAGTCATAGCTGCCGATATCGAAACTATCAGCGGTCTCAGCCGTGAAAATCTGTTGTAGGGCTGTAATCTCTGCCGAGGGGTTGATGCTTAGCAGTCGTTCCTTCAGAGCATCCACCTTCACCTGACCAACAGTCTTCGAAGTGGCCATCAGTTGGCGGTTGATGTTGGTGATGCACACGCGATCGGAATCGACAATGGTTAAATGCTTGATACCTGAACGCACCAGACTCTCAGCGCACCAGGAGCCTACGCCGCCTACGCCGAAGATGATCACGCGCTTCTCGCCGATATGGCTCATCGCCTCATCGCCCAACAGAAGTTCCGACCTACGGAATATGGCTTGTCCTAATGCCATCTGCTTATTCAATGGTGGCAACCACTTCGATCTCAACTAATGCACCTTTTGGCAAAGATTTAACGGCAACGGCTGAGCGGGCAGGGTAGGGCTCTGCAAAGAATTCTGCATAGACAGCGTTCATGTCGGCAAAGTCGGCCATGTCTGCGATGAAAACGGTGGTTTTGACAACGTTGGCCATCGAGAGACCAGCCTCTTCGAGAATGGCTCGCACGTTACTGAGCGACTGACGGGTCTGTTCTTTGATGCCGCCCTCGATGAACGTGCCTGTAGCGGGGTCGATGGGTATCTGGCCAGAGGTATAGACGAGATTCCCAACTTGGATGGCCTGACTGTATGGCCCAATGGCAGCAGGTGCCTTCTTTGTACTGATAACTTTCATACGTTTATTCTGTTTGACGGCTGCAAAGATAGTGATTTTTCTCTGATTATCTATAGTATGATGGACTCTTTTTCGCAAAATACCGCAGTCGTGGTATTTCTGTTTCCTGCAAATCTTCGTACCTTTGCACCCAAATTATCAAACCAGAGAAAGATGAAAAAGACAATATTATGGATAGCAGCACTCGTGATGGGTGCGATATTGGGACTGTTGGGGCTAGATTGGCTCAATGGACTGATGGACTTTGTGGCAACGGTCTATACCCGACTGTTCCAATTGTTAGCCGTACCTACGATTGTGTTGGCGGTGATTACCACTTTTGCCACCTTTGGTTCGAAAGGTTCTGGCAAGATCTTCGGACGCACCTTAATATATACGTTACTGACGACTTTTGCGGCAGCAGCCATAGGTGCATTGCTATATATCTTGATAGAACCAGGCAATCTGCCTATAGAGTCTGTCACAGAGGGAGAGACAACCGCCATCGAGGCGCCTCAGCAGACCTACTATGACCATATCCTTAATGTCGTCCCCAACAACATCGTCAGGCCATTCCTCGAGGGCAATGTGTTGTCGCTGTTGTTACTGGCCTTTGCTGTGGGTATTGGATTGTCGAAACTGCCAGAGAGCGAGAACAAGGCTGTCGTTGTGAAGGGATTATTGGGCTTGCAGGATTTACTCTTTTTGCTGATCCGTGGTCTCATCTGGACGCTGCCTCTGGGTATCCTGGCATTCTCTGCACAACTCTCGGCCCAAGTCTCCGCTGGAGTCGTGGCTGATTCGATAGGTAAGTATGTGCTCGTGGTACTGGGCGGCAATGTCATCCAGTTCTTCGTCGTCCTGCCGTTGTTCCTCTTGGCACGTGGCCTGAATCCTATCCATGTCCTCGGCCGTATGATGCCCGCCGTGTTGATGGCCCTCTTCACGAAAAGCAGTGCCGCTACGCTGCCTGTGACGATGGAGTCTGCAGAGCAACGACTGGGCGTCCGCAAGGAGATAGCACGTTTCGTGTTGCCGCTCTGTACCACCATCAATATGAACGGTTGCGCCGCCTTTATCCTCGTCACCTCGTTGTTCGTGATGCAGAACGGTGGAACGTCCCTTACCTTCGGCACTATTTTATTGTGGATTCTGATCTCTGTGGTCTCTGCCATAGGTAATGCTGGTGTCCCCATGGGTTGTTTCTTCTTGACGCTCTCGCTGATGTCAGGCATTGGCGCCCCCGTCGCTATCCTTGGTATCATTTTACCTATTTATACGATTATAGATATGGTGGAAACAGCAGAGAATGTATGGTCAGATTCCTGTGTTTGTGCGATGACTGATCACGATACAAAGTAAAACAATATAAAGTAAAAAGTGCTGTAAGTCATCGACTTGCAGCACTTTGTTTTGTTTTAGACCAGCACATGTGGTACTTGTGTACCCAGAGCCGGGGTCGAACCGGCACGGGTTGCCCCACTGGTGTTTGAGACCAGCGCGTCTACCGATTCCGCCATCTGGGCATAAATAACGCCACTGGTCTAAAAGCGGGTGCAAAGGTAATACAAAAAAATGAAATGCCAAAGGTTTTTGATAAAAAACTTAAAAATACTTGTTCATATCGTAGAATTTGATTAACTTCGCACACAGATATTAAGACTAATCATATTTCCATGGAAATAACTGAAAAGAATAATTTCTGTGTCATCCTCGCTGGAGGGCGTGGTCAGAGGCTTTGGCCTGCAAGCAGAAAGGAATATCCCAAGCAGTTTATGGACTTTTTCGGAACGGGAAAGACCATGTTGCAGACGACCTTCGAACGCTTCGTGAGAATCCTGCCCAAAGAGAATATCTATATATGTACGTGTAAGGAGTACTTCCAACTGGTGAAAGAGCAATTGCCAGAATTGCCTGAGAAGAATATCATGCAGGAACCGATACACAGGAACACGGCACCCAGTGTGGCGTGGGCCACCATGCGGATCCTGCGTCGTGATCCTGATGCTAATATCATCATTACACCATCGGATCAGCTGGTGCTCGACGAAAAATCCTTCTACCATAGTATCACCGTTGGCCTTGGCTATGTGTCGGAGAATGAGGTGCTGTTGGCCATGGGTGTGAAACCCACGCGTCCGGAGCCGGGCTATGGCTATATCCAGTTGGGTGACCTGAGTTGCAAGCCTGAGGTGTATCAGGTGAAGTCGTTCACGGAGAAGCCTGAGCGCGACTTCGCGAGGATGTTTATGGAGAGCGGGGAGTTCTATTGGAATACGGGTATCTTTATTTCCAGTGCCCGTCATCTGATAGAGACGTTCAAGGGTGTCTTCCCGATCGTGCTACGTAACTTGAATGTTGAGAATCCGAATTATACCGATGAGGAGGAGTTGGCATACGTAGAGGCGAATTATCCACGCTATCCGAACCTGTCGCTCGACTATGCCATCTTGGAACAGAACCGCGACGTGTTTGTGATGAAATGCGACTTCGGCTGGGCCGACATGGGTACGTGGCACGCTATCTATGAGGCCATGAGTAAGGTGGAGAACGACAATGTAGTGCTCGACTCTCAGGTGGAGATGGAAGACTGCAAGAACAATATCATCAAACTGCCGAAGGATCGTCTGGGTGTGTTCAGCGGTCTGGATGGCTATATCGTGGTGGAACAAGACAATGTGTTGATGATCTGTAAGAAGGGTGACTCCTCGGCGTTGGTGAAGAAATATGCCAACGAGGTACAGATCAAATACGGTGATGAGTTTGTTTAAATAAAAAAGCAGTAACCCGGACGGTTACTGCTTTTTGAATTCTGCATATATTTTTGCGGCGATCTCCTTGAACTCCTCTTCCGTGAGTTTCAACTTCTCACGGCGGAAATCAACGTCACCTTCCTGCTGCATGGGGATGAGGTGGATATGGGCGTGGGGCACTTCAAGACCGAGCACCACCTGAGCCACCTTCTTGCAGGGGAAAGCCTTGCCAATGGCCTTGGCCACTTTCTTGGCAAACACCTGGAACTCGGCAATCTCGTCATCTTCCATATCGAAGATGTAATCAACTTCCCGACGGGGGATTACGAGGGTATGACCCTTTACGAGCGGATTGATGTCGAGGAATGCGTAGAACTTCTCGTTCTCTGCGCACTTATAGCTGGGAATCTCACCAGCAGCAATCTTACTGAAAATATCCATATTAGCCAACAGTTATTTTGTCAATACGCAGTTTGATGGTACCACGGGGGATGTTTACCTCCACCTCGTCGCCTACTTTATGATTCAGCAGTCCCTGAGCGATAGGTGTCTTGATGGAGATCTTGCCTTCACGCAGGTTAGCCTCGCTCTCGCTGACGATGGTGTAGGTCATCTTGGCCTTGTTGGTCAGGTTGGTCATTTCCACCTTCGAGAGAATCTGTACGGCGTCTGTGCTCAGACGGGATGTATCGACGACCTTTGCTTCAGAGATGGTCATCTTCAGACGGTTGATCTTGTCCTCCAAGTTTGCCTGTGCCTCCTTGGCAGCATCATACTCGGAGTTCTCACTGAGGTCGCCTTTCTCGCGGGCCTCAGCAATGGCGGCAGAGGCTTTCGGGCGCTCCACACTCTCCAGTTGTTTCAGTTCGGCTACCAGTTTGTCGTAGCCTTCTTGTGACATATAAGCCATAGTTATTCTTCTTTATTGTTTATTGATTCATTTGTTTGGGACGCATAAAACAAAGAATTCCGACAAAGTTGTCGTGTCGGAATCCTTGATGCTAATATGTCGTATCCTTACTTATCTGTGTGCAAAGGTAGGAAATATTTCTGAAACCAACAAATTTTTCAGCGAAAAAATGTCAATAGCGCCGTTTTGATAGAACCCAGAACGACTGCAGGAGAACGTAAAAAATGACAGCGCTCACCCATCCGCCGATGACATCGATAGCGTAGTGCGCACGGATATAGACGGTGGCCATGCACATCAGCACATAGAACAGTAAAATGCTGAAGAACAGAATCCGGTTTTTGGCGCGCCAGACGAGGAACAGCAGGATCGTCGTGATGCCTACATGACTGCTGGGGAAGGCAGCTGTAGGACGTTCGCCTGTGGCATGGGCGTTGGCAACGCAGTCGTAGAAGAATCCATGGCTATAGCCAGGCATGGGAAGTGGCTCGTCGTGGGTGGCGAAATAGTCATGGATATTGGGGAAGATGCCTTGGGCAATGTTGTCAAGCCCTGCTGCCCCATAGTAATACTGCGGTCCCGTCACAGGCAGGAAGATAAAGATGACGTAGTAGATAAAGAAAGAAGCGAGGATGACGAACACTGCACGGTTGAACTCCGTGTATCGCCAGAAGAAGTAGAACAAAGCCACGACAACGATCAGTGGGAAGTAGGAAACATAGCCCAGATACATCAGTTCGCTGAACACGGGGTTGCTGATGGCCTCGGGGAAGAGTAGGGCAGGCTGGCAGCCGAATAGCTGTTGCTCATAACCTGCAAAGAGATGGTCGAGATTGGGTAGGATCTTGTTCAGTTCGTAGGTGTCAGGATACCACCAGGAGAGCAGGGCCAGTTGTACGCCGATCCTACATAAGAGAGTGAAACGGCAGGGGATCATCCGATAGACCGCCCACATGGCTGCTGTCACGGCCAGCACCTTTGCCCGTCCCCAGATCAGCGTCTCAGGGTTCTGGATCTTCGTGTATGTGAAAAGCACAAACAACAAGGTCAGCACCCAATAACCGAGGATGACCCACTCCACGGTGAGCAGCCCCTTGATCGGCTTCTTCTCAATCTTGAAAATATCCTTAATGCTCAATGTTTAATCTTTAATGTCTATAGCCATCCGTTATCCTTATACCATTTAATGGTGGTCTTCACACCTTCCTGCAACTGCACCTTCGGTTCGAAGCCCAGTTCACGACGGGCAGGTTCGATGTCGCACCGCCAGTTGCGCTGCTTCAGGATTTTGTATTTGTCATTGTTCAGGGCCGTCACCTTACCCGTCAGCCTTCCGACGTACTCGCCGAAGAAGGTGACGATGCGCAATACCCAGACGGGGGCCGTGATGCGGATCCACCAGGGCTGTCCCAGTTCTTCGTGAATCAGGTCGCTGAAGGTCGTGCTCTGATACACCTCACCATCGGAGAGGAAATACTTGCGACCAATGGGAGAAATGGTCTCTCCTGTTGTCGGGGATTTGCAATCCCCGACTTCCAGTGCGAGGAATATGGCCTGTACCACATCCGTGACATAGACGAATGTAATGTCCTGGCGCTGGTAGCCCACGGCGAAGTCGCTGTGCTGTTTGATGCTCTTGGCCATGATGAAGTAATCTTTCTCCCTCGGGCCATAGACACCCGTCGGCCTTAATATAATATAAGGTATGCGTGAGCCCAGTGAGTCGAGATATCGCTCCGCCTCCAGTTTGCTCCGTCCGTATTCGGTATTGGGCTGGGGCGTGTCCGTCTCACGGATCTCATCGTAGGGCATCTTCTCCTTGATGGCACCGAAGACGCTGAGGCTGCTCACAAAGACAAATCGTTTCAGCGGCATCTGCAACGCGATAAGGGCGTCTGCGAGGTTTTTCGTTCCCTCTGTATTGATGCGACGGAAGTCTGCCTTGTTCAGACACTTCGTCACACCAGCGGCATGCACCACATAGTCGAACTGATGACCGCGCAACTGCTCCACGAGTTGTTCCTTCGATGAGAGGTTCAACTCGATGAAGTTTATCCGCTCATCTTGCAGGTATGCCTTCGAACTGCTCTTGCGTACGGCGGCCCATGTCTCGAAACCCCTCTTCAGGGCTTCCTCCACGATAAATGAGCCGATAAATCCGCTCGCACCAGTGATTAATATCTTCATTTCCCTTAATTTTGCGTGCAAAGGTACTACTTTTTTTTTATTTAACCTTTTTACCCTTTTACCTTTTTATTTTTTTTACTATCTTTGCCAAAAACTTATAAGCAATCAAGTCTATGGGAAAGAAAAAAGGAGGAAAAAGGTTAGGGAAGAAACAGGTCAGCGAACTGCTGCAGAACCTCTTCCAGCATCATCCGAACGAGACATTCTCGTTGAAACAGATATTCAAGGTACTTAAGTTTGATACCCATCCGCTGAAGATGCTCGCCATCGACACGATGGAGGAGATGGCGTGGGACGACTTCCTCTCGAAGGTTAGCGATAACTCCTATCGCCTGAATATGAAGACACAGGTGCAGGAGGGTGTGTTCCGTCGCAAGGCCAACGGCCGCAACTCGTTCTTGCCAGATGATGGTGGTACGCCCGTGTTCGTGGCAGAGCGTAACTCGATGTCTGCCCTGGATGGTGACCGTGTGAAGGTGTCGTATATGGCCCGTCGTGACAAGCATATCAAGGAGGCGATGGTGATCGAGATCGTGAAGCGCGCCCACGACCAGATAGTGGGTCGGCTCCGTGTGGAGAAAGACTGGGCCTTCCTCGTGCCTTCAGACAGTACCTTCGTGCATGACATCATCATCCCCAAGCGCAAACTGAAGGGTGGTAAGACGGATGACAAGGCGGTAGTAAAGGTGGTGCAGTGGCCTGATGCCGAACATAAGAACATCATCGGTTCGGTGGTGGATATCCTGGGTAAGACAGGTGACAACAATGCTGAGATGCATGCCATTCTCGCCCAGTACAACCTGCCGTATAAGTATCCGAAGAACGTGGAGGAGGCAGCCGAGAAGATCGATGCCACCATCACCCCACAGGAGATTGCGCGTCGTGAGGATATGCGCGACGTCTTCACCTGTACCATCGACCCCAAGGATGCCAAGGACTTCGACGATGCCCTCTCCATCCGTAAACTCGACAGCGGACTCTGGGAGGTAGGCGTGCATATCGCCGATGTCTCCCACTACGTGAAGGAAGGCTCTGTCATCGACAAGGAAGCCTATAACCGTGCTACGAGTATCTATCTCGTCGATCGCACCATCCCCATGTTGCCTGAGCGGCTTTGTAACTTCATCTGTTCCCTCCGTCCTGATGAGGAGAAACTCTGTTATAGTGTGATCTTCCAGATGGACGACGAGGCGAATGTGAAGAAATGGCACCTTGCTCATACCGTGATCAAGAGTAACCGTCGCTATGCCTATGAGGAGGTACAGCAGATTCTCGAGGATAATGGTGTGAAGGACGGTACGGGTGAACCTGCGCCTCCTGCCACTAAGAAAAATCCTTACAAAGGTGAGAATGCCAACGAACTCATCAAACTCGATGCCCTTGCCAAGAAACTGCGTGCTGCCCGTTTCAAGAACGGTTCCGTGAAGTTCGACCGTGAGGAACTGCACTTCGATATCGACGAGAAAGGTAAGCCCGTGAAGGCCTACTTCAAGACCTCGAAAGATGCCAACAAACTGATTGAGGAGTTCATGCTGCTGGCGAACAAGACGGTGGCAGAGAGCATCGGCCGTGTGAAGAAGGGTGTGAAGGCTAAGACCTTGCCTTACCGTATCCACGACCAACCCGATCCCCAGAAACTCGAGAACCTGCGCCAGTTTGTGGCAAAGTTTGGCTATAAGGTGAAGACCAGTGGTACGAAGGGGGCCATCACGAAGTCGCTCAATGCCCTGATGTCGGATGCCGAGGGTACCCGTGAGCAGAACGCCATCGAGACGGTGGCCCTGCGGGCGATGATGAAGGCTAAGTATAGTGTGCATAATATCGGACATTATGGACTGGCCTTCGACTACTACACTCACTTCACTTCACCCATCCGTCGTTATCCCGACACGATGGTGCACCGTCTGTTGACAAGATACCAGGAGGGTGCCCGTTCTGCCAATAAGGACAAGTACGAGGAGTACTGCGAACACTGCTCTGACATGGAACAGGTCTCACAGAATGCTGAGCGCGACTCCATTAGGTATAAGATGGTGGAATTTATGGCCGATAAGATCGGCAACACCTACGATGCCCATATCTCTGGTCTCACTTCCTACGGTATCTATGCCCAGATCGATGAGACCCATTGTGAGGGTATGATTCCCATCCGTGACTTAGGAGATGACTACTACGACTTCGACGAGAAGAACTTCATGATCGTAGGCCGTCGTCATCATACCAAGTATCAGTTGGGCGATCCCATCCGTATCCAGGTGGCTCGTGCAAACCTCGAGCGCAAACAACTCGACTTTACGTTGGCGGAGTAAAGGCGACTATGACTACAATGATGTTGTAATCAGTGCCTTACGTTCACGCGTACCTAATTATTCCTTGCGCGCGAGAAATGTTAAAATTGATATTCATGCATAAAAAATTCCGTTTTTCTCTTGGAGGGAAACGGAATTTTTTCTTATCTTTGCAACCGAATTTGTTTAAAAACATATCTATCACAAAATTTAAATATGCAACAAAAGAACTACATTCGTCAAGTTAGTCGCCGAACGGCGCAACTGAAGATATAGCCCAGGCTATATACGAGTGTGGTGTGTTCTTTGACTTATTGCAACAAGTAGGATTTTGTGATAGGGACTTAACCAAAGTTTCTATGATGTTCACTGGGTGATTGCCTCGGCGTTACCCCATAATCTCTTGCGCTCTTTTTTACAGGGCGATACTATTTTTTTCGAAGAAAAGCATAGAATTGAAAAACCGTTTTTTTTAGTTAGGAGGTACTATGATTTGTGATTTGAAGAAGCAGACGAACAAGTCTGTTGTAAAGTTCTTACAGCGGCAGGGTCAGGCCGCTCAGATCCGCTCTTTGCACTTCAAGGGAATAGCTCCGCTATTCCAGGACAATGAGGTGTATGTCTATACTGATGACAATGAGATCGTGCTCGTCATCATCGATACGCAATCTTTCCCCAACGGAGAACTGGCTGACGAGGAACTGTTTGAAGGGGAACATCCGCTCTATTTCACCGAGAACAGCCACAGGCCGAGTCCTGTATGGGATATGGCTGTGACGCTCGAGTTGATCCGTCGTCGCCTGCTGCGCTTTAGCAAACATGTTCCACAATTGCATGGGGCTCTGCTCACTGGTAGCCTGATCATCAACTATGATGACATGGAAGATGTCTGGCGAGCGATGGAAGTCAGTGTGTTCCACCAGATGGAGAGCCTGAAGAAGTTGTCCTTGCCCGTCAGTGATACTGATGATCTGAAGTTCGATTTCCCTCTGTCGTTCATCAAGGAGGCGGAGTATGATGACTGGGAGATCAAGGATGTGGAAGAGAAGTTGGAAAAGCATCTGAATTCAGACACGGCGGGGGACAAACTGTACGAGATTGCCAGGAAACTGGGTAATTCTCAGGAGAAGACTGTCGAGCCCCAACTGTTCAACTTCGACGAAGATGATTTCGATCTGGATTACGACTTTGGAGACGACTACGACACTAACGATGTTGTACATAAAGATGACTGTCTGACTATGAGTAGATACAAGTTTGATGAAAAAGAAAATGACATGTTGAAGAAAATTTCTTCTATCAATGTGAGCTTGGCATCTGCTACGGAAGATGCGACGCCTCTCTATGCTGACTCTCAGGTGACTGTCAGTTTTACTGCCAAGGCTGGTGAGTACTTCAAACTGGATCAGTTCAAGTGCTATATTTATACACCAGAATTCTTCCCTATGTGCAACAGCGAGCAGGACGGATCCGCTGTCAACCGCATCAGGGGCAGTAGGCTGGATGTTACCATACCTTGTAGCAAGGTCTGGCTGCCAGGGAAGTATATCCTGCTAGTTGATGGTGCCCCTGATGACTCAATGGAGGGCCTGGCGTGTTACGAGATGACGCTCGACGACCGTCTGAATATGGAGGTGGGACCACAACAGATGTGCCGTCCTTGTGGCATGGAGGACACCCTCGCTACTTGTGTCGAGAACCAGATGGAGGGTTGGTCCCAGATTGCCTGCACGCCAGGATTGGCCCCGCTGAGGCGGTTTGTTGTCAAATTCCGGCAGATACAGGTCTATAACGAGTTCCGCAGTCTGATGCATGGTGGCAAGATCGGCTTCAGCCAGAACCTGCTCATCAGCACCCGCAACAGGGATGTCGATGTAAAACTCTTGCAGAGTTTTGCAGAGGCTCTGGGCTATAGCAAATCCTTCTACTGCGTTGATTGCGCCAAACTATATGATCCGTCGCAGCCCAACCCATATAATAATGTTTCGGATGAACTCGACGGCGTTAGGGACCGCATCATCTGTCTGACTAACATTGGTATCCTGCTCTGTGCGGGTGGAAAGGTCATTGTCAGAAAGATCATGGACCTGATGACTGATAAGTCGCGTGCCAACTCCCTCTGGATCTGCGGAACCCGTCAGGAGAACGCTACGCTGCTGAACCTGTACCCCACATTGGATGCACTTTTCATGAAGGACAACCGTCTGGAGCAGGAACCCTACAGCGGCTTTGAACTGGTACAGGCCTTCTTCTCCCAACTGGCGGAGGAGTCACTGGAGTGCTTGCCAGAGGCGAAGGACGCCATGTCGCGTGCCATCCTTCGCGAATACCAGAAGGGTGCTCTGAGTACTTGGACGCTCGAGGATATCCGTCGCTTTGTCTGCGAAGAGATCCGTCCTCGTTATCTGGAGCACGGCCTGTCCAATATCGAGGCAGAAAGACTGCCGCTGCTGACTATAGACGACCTCTGTCTGGACAAGCTCACCAGTGGCACTTCGACCTTCGAGGAGAGTATGCGCGATCTCAACGCGATGATCGGCCTCGACGAGATAAAGCAGGGCATCAAGACGATGGCCAACAATGCCCGCCTTTTCCTGGAGCGTCGCCGTCGTGGCCTGAAAACCAGCGACGATATGGTCTTCCACTCCATCTTCACTGGCAATCCCGGTACAGGTAAGACCACCGTGGCCCGGATGCTGGGCAAAATCTACCACGCGCTTGGCCTGCTCTCCAAAGGTGATGTGATTGTGGCGGATCGTACCCGTCTGGTGGGCCAGTATATTGGCCAGACGGAAGACAATATGAAGGTGGTGCTCGAGGAGGCGCGGGGCAATGTGCTCTTCATCGATGAGGCCTACACACTCTATACGGGTGCTGACGACAAGAAGGACTACGGCATGCGGGTGATTGAGGCGCTGCTCACCGTGCTCTCACAGCCTAATCCTGATATGCTTGTGGTCTTTGCGGGCTACCCCAAGGAGATGGATGCCCTGCTTTCCACGAACCCTGGACTCTCCTCCCGCTTCGCCTACAGATATCTGTTCAAGGACTATACGTGTGAGCAACTCATGCTGATAGCCATACGGCTCTTCGAGCGCGACGAGTATATCCTGACGGACGAGGCTGAAGCAGAACTGAGAAACGACATCTCGCAGGTGCTCCAGCAGAAGCAGCCCAACTTCGGCAATGCCCGTTGGATTGAGCAGTTCGTAAAGAATGGCATCATCCCCGCGATGGCTGATCGTGTGTTCTCTACAGGTTGCGATGACTTCCAGACCATCGAGGCTGTTGATATCCAGAAGGCATTCGAGAAATTCTGTCCCAAGGCATTAGAAACGAAGTCTGTCCACCGCAGGGTGGTAGGCTTCAACGCCTAGGGCTGGTAATTGATAGTAATGGAAGATAATCTATATGAGTATGATTTCCCTTTCTATGGTGATATGCATCTTTTCGATGCGTCCCTTGAGCGTCACATTTTATAGATATGTCATAGCCCATCAGATAAAGACCGCCAAGTTGGCCTACGAATTCATGGAGGAGGATGAAGACGACGGCTATCCCTGGAATCTGTATTGATTCCGTCCTGGCGCCTAAGATGATGGTTGTATATAAGGCCCTTATTTGGAACTAAAAAGTTGGTATCCAAAGAAGGGCTTTTTTAATGACCAACTTATGCCTTTTTTACCTATCTTTGCACCAGAAATTCTAAGAGTGTTATTTCATTTATTGTTCCACCTTTTAATCTCATTTATGTTATGAAGCAGATGATGATTAAGGCTTTCGCAGCCGCCCTTTTTATGTTAGTCGTTGTTGTATTGACCCTTTGCCTGTCTTCTTGTGATTCTTCTAAGTATATCAACAAAGAAGAAAAGAGCGAGATCGCTGAGCAGTCAGTCATGAGACTGGATCTTTCTACTACCCAAGGGTCTGTGTATTCTGGTTATCGTGGTTTACTCTCTGTCTATTCGTCAGGCGAACGCATAGAGAGGATGCTCTTGACTGGTGATAATGGCTACCAGATGACAACGGATTATACTTACTCTTCTGATGGTATCAGTATGACCATAGATCAGAGAGATAACGGTAGTAATCCCTCGTCTTATCAAACGGTTGTCCAGTTTGATAAAGATGGTCTTCCCTCTTCGTATATCTGTACGGATATCTTATCTGGTCAAGTGGCTAGTATGGGAAATATTGACTTTAGTTTCCGGATCTCAGGTGAGTTGAGTCAGATTCATATTCAAAGAGGACATAGGGAGGTATTCTTAGAATATGTTTACGTCGATTCAGAGTTTACTGACGCTTTGCGCTGGGCAAGTTTCTGGCCTGATGCCATGATCAATACCTTCTGTGATTGTAATGGTCTTGGAGAGTATGTCGCCCTGCTTGGGATGAACCACTCTCTTGGCAAGAGGGTTCAGCAGATCAATGTAACTGAGATCTTCGAAGATGAGCGTTATTTGGGCGAAGTATTGGTATCTGTTGAAGCAGAGAATCGCATTCGAATCGAGAGTTGGAAGGTCGGTACTGATTATACTTATGGCAGTGCCCATTCTTGGATAGACAAGAATTTGGATGCCGCGAAGTGGTATGCCGTTGTCGAGTGATGGTATTTAAGAGGGGGCACGCTTGTGATAGATTGGTGCCACGGGTTGACAAAGTGCCCCCTCATTCCCCTTCTTATTAGTTAAATAATGTATTTCGTTTTGTAATTCTAACATTTCTCGGTATTTTTGTAAGCAAATCAAATATAACAATTGTATGGCAACAACTGAAAACATTAATCCAATAATAGTTAACTATCAAAATATTCAGGGGAAGTATAGTTTTTCGGAATTCCTGACTAGTGCCAACATTAATGGGGGTACTTATGAGTGTATTAGTAAACTTCTTGCGCGCCTTAAGGAATCTAAGACTGTTGTACTGTCTGAAAACGAAATCAAAAGCCTCAATACTGTTAGGGATAATAACAAGAGTAAGACAAATCTGGAATGTAGTGCTCCTATTGTCCCGAATATGAAGATATCTGAACTAGAAACAATTTTTGGGGAATATTGGAAAGTTCAGGATGGCAATGCCATCTGGGCAAAGAAAAATGATAAGGTCAACTATTTCTGGAATGACAACAATAAGAGGCAAGTAGATGAATATAAATTGATGTCATATCATTTGGGGCGTAATACTTACCTGTCGTTTAAGCCCAGAGATCTAAAACCAGAAGATGAGGTGGAGGCCATCAGAGGCTTTTTCAAACTATTTGATGAGATAGATGATGATTTGAATCGTGACGGGGTTATAGATGTTATCTCCAATTTTCATTCTGTTATATCTGCTGAAGGCCAGTTCTCTACAACAACAGTAGAGTCTTTAATCACTAACGAGGCAATACCACGGCTTATTGCAAGGCATTTTGTCTCTCAGGTTCCGGAGGATTTCTTTAAAGATAAAAGTGCGATAAAAAAATACTCAGAGGTCAATTATACTTACAAGGAGATATTAAGTAAATCCCAGCAAGAAAACGATTCCTACGCCGACGTCGACAAGATTCTTGACGCTCTCCTTCAGGAAGAAGGCGAAAAAGCAGTTCATCATTGGGACAATTTAGGGAATTTCTTGACAATCATCCGTTTGTTACGTAATGGTAAAATTCATTCTTGGTTGAAGATGCTCAAAGAAGGTGAACAATATGCTGTTGCCTGTTTTGTTTTGCATACTTTTGTAGGCACATATCTCGCTATCAGGAACAATTTGTTGGAGCGTAAGGTGTTGGAAAAAACTCTGGATAATAAGAAGAGGCTTACCATCTATTACAATAATGACTTACACAAAGACATATCTGAGAAGGAAAAGACAGATACCCTTAAGACTATCCCCAAGCCCAAATTGTATTGTTTAAAAGAGGAGATACCTATAGAAGAACCTGGGGGCCGTATAGTATATCAGATTGAGCGTAAAAATATGGATGGAGATGAAAATACGTATGAGTTCCATTGTGGCAATGTGGTGAGGGAGGTTCCCAAAGATATATTATGGCAATCTGCTGCTTCTGAACCTGTTATAATATGGAATGGAATTAAGCCCCATTTCTTTCCCGACCTTTCAACGGTTTATGCCGAGTTGAAACCCTATATAGAACAAGCACATGAGGCTGCGATAAGTCGTAATGCGAAGGCAACAGAAATATTAAACGAAACTATAACAGAGTTAAATGGTATCGTCAATGCTCTAAGAGGGAAACTTGATGAGAACTCAAGTGTTATTAAGGAACTAGAGAACGATATCAAGAACTTGACAAAGGTTAATGAGGATATTAAATGTGAATTGGAAAAAATCCAAGTCAAACAGGATGAACAGATTAACCTTCAAAAAGGAACCAATATCGAGTTAAAAAAACACACGGAGATTTTGGATGATATGAATCGACGTGATGAGGAGAGAGAGGAGAGAGAGAAAGCGAAAGAAAGGCGAGAGGCAGAAGAAGATGCTAAGAAAAGGGCTGAAAAAGAAAGACTTTTTTTTAGATTTTTGCGGTATGCCATAAGTTCTATATCGTTACTCCTTTGTTTGATGTGGCTATTGTACAATATCTTTGGCACGGATCATAATCTTGTGTATTTAGAGAATAATTGGTCTTTTTTCACATTCTTGTTGTTACCTATTCTTGCAGGGATGGGACTGTTGTGGGTTCATCGTCACTATTCCAAGTATTCCGACAAAAGGCAGAAAAGGCTAGATATCACATTGGTGGTTTTTTCTATTTTGTTTGCCATTGGGGCCTTCCTTCCAAACAAAGGTGCAGAAAGATTTATTTCCGATTATGATTTTACACAGTATGATTCTGTCAATAATCAGAAGGTGGTGGCATATTTAGAGCGTTATGTGACCACCCACAAGGATGCTGATGAGGTAGCAAGGATACGACTGGCTGATTATTATATGATTATAAATGACGGGCCAAATGCACTGAGGATTACTGAACCCATGAAGAATGTAACACGCTATAAAGAGGGGTGTGCATCTGCTGCGGAAGCGTTATATCTCTTCCAGAAGTCACGTTCGGTTATTTGGCGAATTATTGAAAACTACAAAAAGATATACCATGACACGCCACCAGTTCCCCTTCAATATCTGGAAGGTATTATGCTGTTCAAGGGTGAAGGCAATATATCGAAGATAAAAGAAGGGTTTGGTATTTTGAAACGTTTGGCCGATTCTGGCTATGCCAGAGCCCAATATGATGTGGGCTATTACCTTTGCAATATCAGAGTTAACAAACAGAATAGATTTGCACTAATAGACATCACTGCCAATAGTAACTTCCCCGACATCTCTGTAGGTGGTAACTTAGTTGAAGCAGCAGATTATTTGCGCCAGGCGGCTACCCATTTGCCAGAAGCGGCTGTTGAATTGGGAAGCCTATATGCAGACCTAACGGTGGAAGATAGTGCAATGAAGTATTTGGATAGGGTAACAGATGGTTTCTATAAGCATACCCCCGATTCGTTACTTAGTGAAGCATTTTATCAAAAAGCCTTATTCTATTTTACAACTATCGGAAATGACTCGTTGGCATATGCTGCTCTTGACGAGGCTGTTAATAGAAAATATCTTAAGGCTACATTATATGACGCATTTTTGAAAGAAGATCCAAATAGAAGTATTGACATTTATAACGAGGTTCCTAATGGCCAAAATATACAAGGATATAGTTGCTATATTCCTCCTGTTGTATATGATTACTTATCTCTAGGCAAGGATTCATTAGCATATAAGAACTTGGTTGCATCTAGGCCGCATGGTAGGTTCAATATGGATTTTGTAAAGGGAATGAAGTTCTTTATGAGATCTGAGATTAGCCGGAAGGCTCATTTAAACCAGCAGGTTGTTGCAGATTCAACCTTGGCCTTGGATTATATGAAGCGTTCTGCTTATGGAGAAAACGGTTGTCTTTATGCAAAGATGATTTGCACTTATTATAATGCGAAATCTGATCTCCGACTTGGGAAATATCCTGTTGGTTTAATCAAAGAACTTCATGAAATTGCTGAGGAGATCCCCTTCGCTTACATTCTCGAAGGTTATTTACGTGCATCTAATAATAATGATTCTGATTATAAACTGATTGAAGAGGCTTCCATAAGGGCAATGGGAGAAAAGCACCCTGCAGGTGCTTATCTTCTGACATTTATGCCAGAAGGATATGTGGAACAAATCCAAAAACTCGTAGATGGCACTAACATTAACAAAGATAAAGAAGAACTGAGTAAAAAAAGTATTATGATGCAGGCTGGACTCCGTCAGACGAATCGTGCCTTAAAACCCTACCTGCTCTATAGCGTCTATTGTTTGGATAGAGAATGCGATGCCAAAGTGCGCAATCTCAATTTCGTTGATGATAAATATAAGTATTACAACATCACAAAGATGCATTTCTGGGCAGATGTTGCCATAGCCAACCATGCATATTATTTAGAAACCCAGTTGCTACCTCTTGCCCATCATTACAAAGATGAGGCATATAGCAGGAAATTGATAGAGGCTTCATTAATAGATTTTCCTGGTGTATCCCGTGATACTCTAAAAGAATCGCATACCATCGCATTTGGCGGATACTCTTGGGAAACGCAAAGTTTCCAGGTACTTGCCTCTTTTATTAAGGCTATGCCAGAAGAATATGTAAAGTCACTTGCACAAAAATATGAAAGTGATAAAGTCCGGAAGATATTCTTCTCAGTTGACTTTGCGAAAAAAGATGTGTCTCCAATGGCTGCACCGGAGTTATATAAAGTTAATTTGCCACTTTTAGGGCAAATCTCATTTATGGGCTTAGATACTGAGGATACAGGATTTCATCTACTCAACGAGTTCAGTGATATTGGCAAAAGTGTGTGGAAGTTGGATTTACATCTTGAGTATAAATAAGCGACATAGAATAAGATGGGTAAACTTGGATCTTAATATGAGTAAGAAGAATAAGAAATCAAAATCTATGGCTGTACAGCCGAAGGCGAAAAGTAAGATTTTGCGGAAGGCACTGAAATACATCATTGGTGTAGCAGTACTCCTGGCAATATTTGGCACCATATATTGGGCTGTTATTATGTTTGTCTTGACCCAGACGGATGATGCCAGCAATGACAGGAATATCGTCGCATATAATGTCTTAGGAATAAATAAGATTGATATGGTATGCCCCGACGGAAACAACCCCGATGGGACCTATGCTCAATTTGCCTTCGATACGGGTGCTGGTAATCTTATTACAAGGAGTACTTTGGATGAACTACGTAAAAGAGGCTATCATGTCACAGAATTCTTTTGGCCTATCTTTGGAAATTCGGCATCGAATGGAAGCCATTTCTTTCCAATGGCATGCTTTGTTGACTTCCCTTACAAAGCGAGGAGTGTGGATATTAAATCGAAAGGAAAGACAAAGACTATTACTACACAGGAGACAACCATTCGACGGGTATACTTCCAAATTGGTTCAGACAATTTGTTGGGGCGTGATTTTATGAATCATTTCTATTCAGAATTCACAGGAGACAGGGAGGTCCTGCTATTGCATCATAGCATGCCAGAAGGATATAACACTAAAGTGGATCTGATTATTCGCAACTATTATCAAGGGAGTTTTTATAGCGGAAATGGTCGTCCATATTGGAAACTTCCGTTAAACGGAGTGATGCATGAGTTTTACATTGACACAGGCCGTTCTGCAATCATAGATAGTCTATGTATGGGGATGTTTGCTCCATATAGTGAATATAATGGGAATCAACCTGCTAAAGAGTTTCATGGAACTGACATTGGTGGATCTTTAAAATCTAGTTATTGTAATTGGGATTCTTGTATATTTAGCGTGGGTGAGCAAAGGATATACGCAGATGTGTTGTACGAGCAGGGCTCCCCAAGATCACCTTATGCTGTAAATCCGCTTTATGTGCACACAGAAGATGGCGAATTATTCGATATCCTATTTGATTTCTCACATCATGCTTTGTATTTGAAAAATGAGTAAAAAGAAGAATAAGAAATCAAAGTCTGTGGCTGTACAGCCGAAGGCGAAAGGTGTGATTTGGTTGAAGGTGCTGAAATACGCAGGTATCGTATTAGGAATTATCTTCGTAATTTGCCTTATTATTTTTGGCATATATAAGTTTTACGACATCATAACAGACGAGCAAAGTGACGATGCAACGGAAGACATAGTCGCCTTTTTCAAAGTGTTCCAGTATGGTAACCATTGTTATATTGACTTAGTTCCGAAGAAGAATACAGCAGAGAGTTATGATGTAACTCATTTCACCATTGACACGGGAGCTTCAACAAGTGTCATAACAGTTGAGACTTTAGACCTTCTTCGTGAACAAGGCTATGAGATAGAGGAGCGCTTTGCCCCTTCAGTTAGTTATGATGCTGCAGGAAATTACGATATTAGGACGAAAGTATATCAGATATCTTTTCCGATAGATGGTGATACAACGTTTGTTCACTCTAGCGATTCTACATATTGTCTTAAATCAAAACCTGTGAAGATTGCAAAGGTTCGATTTGAGATTGGAAAGTCGAATTTGTTAGGAGCTGATTTCCTTGATAAATATTGTGTGGAGATATGCCATAATCGCCGTTATTTGGTCCTCCACAGAAATATTCCTTCTGGCTACAATACAAAGATAGATCTCAAGAGGTTTGACTGGCATTTAGGCGATATTGGAGGAAGATATTTGTGGGTCTTTCCAATTAATGGCCATTCACATAAATTCCTTGTAGATACAGGAAGGGGTGAGTTTTCAATCCAACTCCCATACAACGATTACATGGGAGATAAACCAATGATTTATATTGGTACTTTTTCAACTTCCTACTCAGATGAGGGAAAGGAAATATGGGGAGTAAAAGATGAAGACAGTATTGTGATTGGTGATCATCATATTGTTTCGCCAGTTTATTATTTGGAAGGAGATTTCAAAAGCCCTTACTCTGTGAATCCTCTACAGATGTATGAAAAGCGTGGACAACAATATGTAGCATTTGACATTTTGTTCGATTTAGGACATAATGCCATGTACTTCAGATAAAGTTTTTCTCTTTCGTCTTATAGTTTCATTATTTTTTGTATCTTTGTAGCCATAATATGCAAGTTTATGGCTATGGCACAAGAATCCAATGAAACTAAAGACATGTATTCTGTGGAATTCCCACCGATTATCATAGAGCTGTTGAAAAATGGTGGGGAGGTCACTTATGCCCAAGTGGGAGAACAGTATGAGAAAATGTACCCTGACAGGTTGGATAAAGATGACATGAAGCGCAGTCTTACTGCACGATCTTATTACCCTTCTCTGAAAAAGGCATTTGCTTCCGTTAGGTCTTATCTGAAGGAGTATAAAGATGTTAATGTCATTAGCGACGGCAAAACACGTGGCACTAAATACAAGTTGGAGAAAGATTCTTCAGCTGCGATCCTTGATGAGGTGTTGGAAGAGTCAAAGATAAAGGCAGGCAAACTGCGTCAGAAAACGTTATTGCGTCTTATTGAGAACTCGTTGGGATTGATTCCTGGAGAGTGGATGGCAGAATCCCTTGTGGAGATTCATAAAATGATGGATCGTGAAAAGAAAACTTATCGTAAGATCATAGAGTTTGACAGCAATGAGAAACTCAGGAATCTCCATCTGATTCCAGCCTTATATAAGGCTATTGAGAATAAGCAGGTTCTGAGGCTAGTCTATCATGCACACTTCTCTAAAGATAAATATCTTGTGTTTTGCCCTTACTACCTTAAGGAATGGAATAATCGATGGTTCGTGTTTGGTCATTCCAGAGACGAATCAGACTCTAAGGCAGACCCGAAGAAGAATGACATCTGCGCTTTGGACAGGATCAAGGAGATCAGAGAACTGGATGATGAGAAATATGTAGAACCAGAGATTGACTACGTGAATTACTTTGAAGACATGATCGGGGTGTCCAGGACAACGATCAAGCGAAAGTCTGATGGAAAGATAATTACCTTTGCTGCCAAGAAAATCACGATTGAGGTTTGTGGAAGAGACTCAAGATATACCTATGAAAGACTACTTTCAAAACCTCTTCATAAAAGTCAGGTGGTTGAAAAGGAGTTTGACGAGGAAAAGGGTACTGCCCTCGTAAGTCTGACTGTTGTTCCAAATAACGAGTTGATGGGAAGGCTTCTGGAATATGGGCCCAATATTCGAGTGGTTGACACGAAAGAGAATCATAGTTTTTATAAGTGGTTTTCAGAACATGTTAGGCAAATGGCTGAATTATATCCAGAAGTACCCTGTAATTTAAATCAGAAAGAAAATGAAGATAGTAATACTTGACGGCTATACGGCTAATCCGGGCGATCTGTCGTGGGAAGGGCTGAAGGAATTGGGCGAGGTGATGATCTATGAGCGCACCAAGCCGAGTGAGACGGTGGCGAGGGCTGCTGAGGCTGAGATCGTGCTGACGAATAAGGTCGTCATCGGGCGCCAGGAGATGGCACAGTTGCCACATCTTAAATATGTCGGTGTGCTGGCGACGGGCTACAACGTGGTGGATCTCAAGACAGCCCACGAGCGTGGCATCATCGTGACCAATGTACCCGCCTATAGTACGGAGAGTGTGGCGCAGATGGTGTTTGCCCATCTGTTGACGGTGACGAACCACACGGAGCGCTATGCCATCGGGAATCGGCAGGGGCGATGGAGCAACTGTCCTGATTTCTGCTATTACGACGAGTCTATCCACGAACTCGCTGGCAAGACCTTCGGCATCGTGGGACTTGGGAATATCGGCCGTCGCGTCGCCCAGATCGCACTCGCCTTTGGCATGAAAGTGAAGGCCCTTACCAGCAAACCAGCAGAGGCCTTGCCTGAGGGTATCCAAAAGGCTGACCTCAAAGAACTGTTCCAGACATCGGATGTCATCTCGCTGCACTGTCCGCTCACCCCTGACACTCACCACCTTATTCATCAAGAGACGATCGCGTGGATGAATCCTGAGGCCATCCTTATCAATACAGGACGGGGCCCGTTGGTGGATGACTTCGCACTGGCTGAGGCCCTGGAGTCGGGACGGATCAAGGCCTACTGCGCCGATGTCATGACGGAGGAGCCTCCCAAGGCAGACAACCCGCTGTTGAAGACAAAGAATGCCTATATCACCCCGCATATCGCCTGGGCCACCTTCGAAGCCCGCCAGCGTCTCATCCAAGTCGCCACTGATAATGTCCGCGCTTTCCTCAGCGGCCATCCGCAGAATGTGGTGTAATCTCAAAATCGACTCCATTCATCTGTCATCTGTCATGTTTTGAGTGTAAGGCGTTATTATTCAGCATGATAGTCTGATTTCCATCTGTCATGTACTGTCATCATCTGTCATGGCGTCGGTGTGAGGACGTCAATAATCGTTTTTGTCTCGAAAAGGCTACTTTAGCTGAAATAAGGGCTACTTATTTAAAAAATGGTGGCCCCAAATTTTGCTATTGTACCCCTTTATGATGCTAAAATGGCTCCGTTTTTGGGAAATATGGCCCTGGATATGACAGATGATGACAGTTTGTTTTTCAAAAACTCATGGGCAACTATTTGAGAATGAATGTATTAACATAATTTATGACAGATGACGGTTCCTGGGTGATGCAAAAAGCGAAAAACGTATGGATTTTTTTTGTATCTTTGCACGCCGAAACTGAAAACAACTCTATGTAAAACCCTATAATTAACTACAAATCGTATGAAAATCTCAGTATTCAAGAACAAAGGCAAAAAGGAAACATTAGTCAGGGAAGAACTCGACAGCGTGGTCAGGACCATGGCGGAGGGGCAGCACATCACGGAGGTCTATCACTTCCGCGAACTCTATCCGATCATCCGTCCCACGAGGGCTGACGACGGGCGGATGCAGAGTCATTTCAACTTTAGGATGACGCTGCCCCGTCTCTGTTTTTCGACTGAAATGCAGCACCAGAACGGCAGTCGCAGGATGCTCGCCTACAACGGACTGGTTGTGCTGGAGGCCAACAACCTGTCAGACTACGACGAAGCCATCCGTATCCGCAACGAGGCGGCCCGTCTGCCGCAGACCCTGCTCACCTTCCTCGGTGCCAGCGGCCACAGTGTGAAGATCGTCTGCCGAGGGGAACTGTTGCCGGACAACGGTGGCGGCCTGCCTCGCGAGGAGGCGCAGATCGAACGTTTCCATTTCCTATTATATAGAATGGCGCGGAAGATCTATAACGCCCAACTTGAAATCACGCTCGATGCCTATGAGCCGCGGCTGGACCGTGTCGTCTATCTGAGTGCCGATCCAGACCTGGCCTATCGCCCACAAGCCGTTCCGTTTTATGTCGATATGGCGGAGAATAAACTGCCATCGACCATGACAAAGGTGGAAGACCGTCAGTTGGAACAGATGCTCCTGCCTGGGCGCACCCTGCCGCAGACCTATCGGCTGAACTACCAGTTTATCCTTACCGAGGTACTGGGCCATTATTTCGACCTGCCTACAGAGGAGCGCGTCGCCGAACTGCTGATGCAGGTGGCCGCTAAGTGTCTGGAAGAGGGGATCCCGCAGTCGGTGGCGCAGTCGCTCACGCTGCTTCATCCTGTGCTCAACGCTGACAGGCTTCTCGTGGAGAAGACCTTCGAGAACGTCTATGCCGTGCTGCAGATGGAGGATTACTACAAACGTCGTAAGATGAAGCCGCTGAAGAGCGTGCCAGAGGACACGATGCTGATGATGAAGACCGACATCTTCCTCAACTCCCACTATGAGATGCGCAAGAATGTGATGACGGGCGTGGCCCAGTATCGCGATAAGAACGGCTATGGCCTTGATTTCCAAGATCTCGACGATGAGGCCCGCAACGAGATGACCATGCGGGCCAAGGAACTGGGGCTGAAGTCATGGGACAAGGATATTGCCCGCTTCATCGACTCGCCGCGCATCGAGAAGTATGATCCCGTGAACGACTGGCTCGACCGTCTGCCCCGTTGGGATGGCCATGACCGCGTGACGGAATTGGCAGCGCGGGTACCGACGAACCAGCCTCACTGGGAGGAGTACCTGCACACGTGGCTTCTCGGCATGGTGGCCCACTGGATGGGACGCTCCAGCTTGACAGGTAACGCGCTCGTACCATTATTAATAGGTCGCCAGGGCTGTGGTAAGTCCAGTTTCTGCCGCATCCTGCTGCCTCCAGAACTGCGTGACTATTATAACGACCGCATCAACTTCAAGAACGAGACGGATCTGAACCTCGGTCTGACCTCGTTTGCGCTGATCAATATCGATGAGTTCGACAAGACCACCGCCCGTCAGCAGGTGCTGTTGAAGTACTTGCTCTCGACGGCCGATGTGAAGTTCCGTCCGCCCTACGGCAAGGCCTATAAGCAGTATCGTCGCTATGCCTCGTTCATCGGCACCACTAACCTGCCTAAGCCGCTTACGGATCCTACGGGCTCACGCCGTTTCGTCTGTGTGGAGATCACCGACATGATTAACTTCGAGGATTCGCTTTGTCACCGTCAGTTCTATGCCCAGTTGAAGCAGGAGATTGCCGACGGACGGAAGTACTGGCTCGACGATGCTGGTATTGCCCGTCTGATAGAGGAGAACGAGCGCTTCCAGCGCATCGACTCCCTGGCCGAGATGCTCGCTGATCTTTTCCGTCGGCCCGAGGGTGATGAGAAAGGCCGCTGGTGGTCCACCACTGAGGTGCTCGAACTGCTACAGCGCAAGTATGGCAAGGCTACGCTGAAGAATGCCACACCTGAGAAGATCGGCACAACCCTCAGCCGTAACAATTTCGGATTCCAGAACAGGCACACGATGTCGGGTACGAAATACCTTTTGATTGAGCGTTAATTAGTCCTTATGCGCGTTAATAGAAGTTAACACCCTCTGTTTGGTCGAAAGAATTAGTGTAAAATTCACCATTATTGCTCAAAAGGGCAAAAAATGTGCGAAAAAACTTGCGTATTTCAGATAAAAGTTGTTCCTTTGCAGCACCATAAACTGTAAATATGCATAGAAAACCATGTTGCACAATATGAGTGAACAGATACTAGACTTGGCATTTTCAGGTCTACAGATCGGTGTGGGACTTTATGACAAGGAGGGTCAGATGATCTCTTGTAATGAAGAGTTCCGAAGACTGAAAAGTTCCTACCTGATCGATGACTTGCAGTTGCATAAGGTGATCAAAGAAGGAAAGACTGACAGGATGCTCCTGGCAGGATATAAAGATAAAGTTCTGGAGTCGTATGTCGCACCCTGTAAAGACGAGAAAGGTGAAATTACCAATTATGTCTATCGACTGAGCGATGTCACACAGAGTTATGCCCCTTCGAGGGAGAAAGAGTTGGAAGAGATTTTCCTTGACAATGTGAGCCATGAGATCCGTACCCCACTGAACTCCGTCATTGGTTTTAACGATATCCTGAACGGTGTGTCGGGCCTTCACATGGAGGAGGACGAGAAACTGATGCTGAAGGATCATATCCACAGGAATGCAGACCGTCTGCTCACCGTGGTGGATGATATCCTCGACCTCTCGAAGATGCAGAAGGGCTGTCTGCCGTTGCACAAGACGGTGGTGAGTCTGATGGAGATCTGTTGTAAGGCGCGCGATGCCGTCAAGTCTGAGGTACAGCAGGGCGTAAAGTTGGCTCATGAGTATCCCATAGCACTGAAAGATACCTATATATATACTGACAGCAAACGGTTAGAACAACTGCTCAGAAACCTGCTGACGAACGCCTGTCAGCATACCTTTACTGGTACGGTCACCCTGAAGGTAAAGACGTTTGAGGAAGCAGAGAGCGGCCGGGAGATGCTCCAACTGCGCGTCGATGATACGGGCGAGGGTATTGCCCATAATCAGTTGGACTTGTTGTTCCGTCCCTTCCGCAAGGCCGACAGTAAGTCGGAAGGACTGGGTGTCGGACTGTCCATCTGTAAGGAGATCGCCAGGTTGTTGAACGGTAAGGTCTATCTGGATACGGAATATGAGGATGGCACGAGCTTTGTGTTCGAGATGCCATTCGAGACGATATGATAAAATACACGAAGAAGGAGGAGATCTGGAATGCCGCTTCCCATGGAGGTGGCATTCTCCTTGGGGTGGTGTTCGGCATCATCTTCCTCGTCTGGTGCTTTCAGGCTGACAACAACTGGGCGCGTATAGGCGTCATCCTCTATCTCTTCGGCATGCTCGGCTCGTATCTGGCCTCGACGCTCTATCACTCGATAAAGCACCACTCGAAATGGAAGGAGCGGCTGCGCAAGTGGGATCATGCCGCCATCTACTGGCATATTGCCGGCTCGTACTCGCCATTGACGCTGGTGGCACTGCGCAGTCAGGGCTATTGGGGCTGGAGTCTCTTTGTTTTCGTATGGGCTTGTGCGATAGCAGGCACCATCACCAGTTTTATCCGTCTGAAGGAGCATTCTAATCTCGAGACGTTCTGTTTCATCGGCATGGGCCTGAGTGTGCTCGTGGCCTTCAAACCGCTGATGGACAGTGTGTCGGAGGCTGCTATCATCTGGCTCATCGCCGAGGGCGTCAGTTACATCACGGGTGCCGTCTTTTACAGTCTGAACAAGACGAAATACATGCACTCCGTGTTCCATTTCTTCGTACTGGCAGGCAGCGTCTGCCACATCATCGCCGTCTGGGACGTGCTGATGGAGTACCTATAGACGATAAAGTTTAAACAATCTTTATTTGAGAAAAAAGTCTGGGAAAAGTTTGGAAGTTCCCAGACTTTTTTCTATCTTTGCAATTGGAACTAAAACATTTAAATACTTACTAATATGAAACGAATTCTATTACTTTTGGCCGTAGCATTCATATTCGGCTCAGTGATGCCCACGATGGCACAACAGAAGAAAACTCCAGTAAAGCGTGGTACTACCACAACTAAGAGTGGCACAACTGCAAAACGTACCTCCGCCACAACAACCATCAACTTCACGGCTCAAGGTGAACTTGGCATATTTGCCCTCCGTGGCCCTGTGAAGGAGTGCGTTTGGACAACAAAGGATCAGACCCGGAAACTTGGATTTGACAAAAAGGGTATGTGGATATCAGAAAACGGAAAAGAACCGTGGTCTAATTATGGCCCAGTGAAGCGCGATAATAAAGGACGTATGGTCTTGATGGGATACGAGGAGGAGTCTGGCGAACAATTTACCTACAATGCAAACGGACTCATGACCAAGCACGTAACCATCTATATGGATGGGCGCGACATTGCAACCTATACATATAATAGTAAAGGTGAGTGTACGAAGGAAACTTTCAGTTATGGCGACATGTATGGTTCTGGCAAGAATTCTGCCATCTTCACCATTCTGTCTCGTGATAGTCAGGGCAACTGGACCAAACGCAAGACTCAGAATGGAAACGTGGAGACACGCACTATCACTTATCATGAGGATTTGCTCGCACAACTGCTCGAACAGCAGAAATACGATGCTATGGCTATTAATCTCGGTTTGTCAGTGAAATGGGCATCAGTGAATATCGGTGCAGAGAAGCCTGAAGAGTTGGGCGACCTTTTCGCATGGGGCGAAGTGAAGCCAAAAGCTTCCTATACGTTTGAAAATTATATCTATCGCGCTCCTAATACGAAGGAAGATTGCAAGGAAATAGGAACCAGTATTTGTGGGACCCAATATGATGCGGCTCATGTGATCTGGGGCGGCAAGTGGCGCCTGCCAACGGAAAAGGAAGTGGAAGAACTCTTCGAGAAGTGTAAAGTCGTCGATATGGAAAACGGATGGAAGTTCACAGGTCCTAACGGCAAGAGCATATTCATACCCTATACTAATGTTACAGAAGATTATAAAGACGGAATGTATTGGACAGGAACTAGAGAATATGCACCGACCTTGAACGAGAAGAGTAGGAGAACTATGGCCAGGACGCTTTATTTCTGTCACAATGTGCCTATAGAACGACTTGACTATGTCAACAACACTTCCCGTTATGAAGGTCTTCCGATTCGACTAGTCTGTGGTAAATGATATCAAGTTGTGAACCTGACTTATCAAAATGACCAATAAATAAGTCTGGGAACAATTTGAGAGTTCCCAGACTTATTTCTATTCAAGATGAGGAATATACTCAGAGTTTGGCGGCCTCTTCCTGTGACAAGTTGAGATTCTTAGCGATCACGTCGAGGGGGAAACCGTTGGCCTTCAACTTTCGGGCAATTGATAATCGCTCTTCTGCACGGCCTTCCGCACGGCCTTCTTTACGTCCTTCTTTACGTCCTTCCGCACGGCCTTCTTCGCGTCCTTCCGCACGACCTTCTAAACGCCCGATTTCCAGACCTTCTACACGGCCTTCGATTCTGGCGGCATCAAAGGCGTCGGTCTGCACCGCCAATGCATCCAGATGTCGCTCGTAGGCCAACTGGTCAGCACGGTTCATCTGCATATAGAGAAGTTTCTCGCGTGCCTCAGCCAGTCCGGGTGTGGTGGTGTCATCCTTGATGCGTCCGTTCTTCAGGTAGTCAAGCCACTCCTCAATAGGTGTGGTTGCCACTTTGTTGAATTCGTTGACACGTATAATATAATACTCCGGGAACACCTCCTCTGGTGCTTTCATCTTGATGACATCGTTCTCTTTGACGTTGATCTGAAGCGTGTCACCCGTATGAACTCCCTTGAAGGAATTAGTGCCATGATAGAGATAGTCGTCTCCCTTGCCAATGTCGAAGTAGAGGATGTTGATGGAATAGACCTTCTTGACGTTGCTGTAGCGCTGGCCAAGGGAGATGTGCTCTGTGATGGCTTTGGCAACCCCATAGAGGATGCGTTCCATATAGTAGAGTTCCGTTGTCAACTGCACCTCAACGATGATAATGCTCCCTTTGGAATCCTTGGCTTTGATATCAACACGGTTGTACTTGTCGTCGCCCGTTTCCTGATTGCCCTCACTCTCAAGGATCTCCTCAATGGTGATCTTCTGGCCCAGCAACACTGTGATTAGACCTTCAAGCACGCCGAAATTCGCCTTGTCGCGCAGCATCCGCTTCACGGCCCAGTCAAATCGTATGTACTTCTCGTTGATCATCACTTCTCCTTTCTTCTTTGTTTCATTTCTGTTTGACATAATATTTCGATTTTTGATTACTACGGTGCAAAGGTAGAACAAAAAAGTGAGATCACCAAATATTTCAAAGGAAAAAACTTCATTGTGGCAATTATTATCCCGAAATGTTTGGGCGTTTCGGGATTATTTCGTATATTTGCGGCAATGAAAGTCTTGCTGTTGCTTTGTCTGATGTTGGCGGGTTGTGCTTCTGGAGAATTCCATAGCATTTTGCCTGAAGATGTCCAGTTGAAGACGGGCGACGTGGTGTTCCGCAGGGGCGGAGGTCTGACAAGCAGGGCTGTGTTGATGGCAGATGCCAAAGGCGAATACTCGCATATCGGTATCGTGGTGGATTCGGCAGGGCAGAAGATGATCGTCCATGCCGTACCAGGAGAGCCGGACTTCGAGGGCGACGAGGATCGGGTGAAGATGGACAGACCTGAGCATTTCTTCTCCACGGAGTTTACTATCATCGGGGAGATCTGTCGGCCTAAGGATTCGCTGATAGCCGCGAGGGCGGCTGAGGTGGCGATAAGGCAGTACTGGAAAGGCGTGCTCTTCGATCATGACTACGATGACCGTGACTCAACGAAGATGTACTGCACGGAACTGATAGCCTATGCCTTTCGTCAGGCTGGGCATGAGATTATCGGTAGTGAGCGTCACCACGTGAGCCTGCCTATCGTGAGAGCAGATTGCATCTTCCCGTCAGATATTCATTCGTCGGACTTTTTGGAATCGATCCTTATGTTTCACTAATAAAACTGTTTAAGCAAATGAAAAAGGTATTTTTAGCAATGATGGTCTGCGTATTAGCAGGAGTGTTGGCAAGTTGTAGCAGTAACTCGCCTCGTAGCGTCGCAGAGAAGTCTCTGGACTGCATCATCCATGAGGATTATCGTGGTTATTTCGATTGCGTCTATTTCCCTGAGGACAAGAAGGAGGAGAAGGAAGGCTACATCGCCATGATCGAGGAGAAGGTCAAGAAAAACAAAGAGAGCGGAAAGGCTTCCACAGACCAGAAGATGGTAAGCTACAAGTTCATCTCTGAGGAGATCAACGAGGAGGCTGGTGTTGCCAAGGAGATCTTCGAGGTGACCTATGACAATGGCAGTACGAAGCAGGAAACGGTCGATCTGAAGAAGGAAGAAGACGGCAAGTGGTATGTGAAGATGAAGAAGTAGGATCCCAGATCCATCAAAAATAATCCCGAAATGTTTGGACGTTTCGGGATTTTTTTCGTATATTTGCAGCAGAAACTATTACCTTTGCAGTTGAAACTAAAAACTTACTGATATGAGAAAGAAACTTTTGACAATATTATCTGTGGCTCTGTTGGTTCAGTTCTTGACAGTATCCTGCACGAAAGAAACCCAAGATAGGAAAGAAGCTCAAGATGGTGGCAATTCGGAGACGAATTTAGTGATATCGTTAGATACTGATAACATGGAATTTACGGCAGAGAATGGCACCAAGTCTTTCAATATTAAGTCTAACACGTCTTGGAAGTTATTGTCCAATGCGGACTGGTGTCAGGTCAGTCCATCGTCAGGGAGTAACAATGGCATAGCGACGGTCAGGGTTAGTATGAATACATTGCCAGAAACAAGAACAGCAACAGTTCTGGTCGTTTCAGAAGCAGGCGTCCCTACCATCACGATTACCCAGAGCGGAGTTGAAACTTTGTCGTTGGATGCAAGTACCATGGAGTTCGCTTCTGGCAGTGGCAGCAAGATATTAAGGATTAGTTCTAACACGTCGTGGGCGGTGTCGAGTGACTGTAGTTGGTGCAGTATTAGCCCGACTTCTGGCAACGGCGACGGCAATGTGACAGTGAGTGTGGATGAGAATACCTCCACGACTTCACGCACAGCGACGATTACCGTAGAGTCCGCATCGATTAGCCACACGCTTGCTGTGATGCAAGATAGTGCAACACCAACTCCTTCTTTTGGCCAAGATCGCACCTTTACTGTCGGCGGTGTAACGTTCAAGATGATAGCCGTTGAGGGTGGTACGTTTACAATGGGTGCTACCAGTGAACAGGGAAGTGATGCATATAAAAATGAGAAACCTATCCATTCTGTTACGCTAAGCAACTACTACATTGGCCAGATGGAGGTGACGCAGGGGCTGTGGGTAGCTGTAATGGGCGGTGAACCATATCCCAATAGTGGTTGGGCGGAGTGGAATAGTACTGATGGTCTTGGCAACAACTACCCAGCATACCATATCAGTTTTGAGAATTCGGAAGGTTTTATTGGCAGGCTTAATAAGATGACAGGTGAGAACTTCCGAATGCTGACTGAGGCTGAATGGGAGTTTGCCGCTCGCGGTGGCAACAAGAGTCGGGGATATAAGTATGCAGGCAGTAATTATATAAACGAAGTAGCATGGTATGCTGACAATTCTTCAAACACCACTCATATCGTTGGTACCAAATTAGCCAACGAACTAGGTATTTACGATATGAGCGGGAATGTATGGGAGTGGTGTAGTGACACTTATGATAGTTATACTTCGAACCCACAGATAAATCCTACAAACTACCGCTATGGTGATACGGCTGTGCGTCGTGGTGGCTGTTTTAGCAGCATAGGTAGGGGTTGCCGTGTGTCGTGCAGGGAATTTACTTTTGAATGGGATGCCCATTTTGCCCAAGTTGGCCTACGTCTCGCCTTAGAGTATTAGGTTAGAATCTTGTGAGGCTATCTTTTGCACTAGAAACTAATAATTTTTATATACGTACTAATATGAAAAAGATCTTTTTGACAATGATGGCTGCGGCTCTGCTGGTAGTGGGGCTGACAGCGTGTGGTGGAAAACAGAAAACTGTTGCTAATGATGATGTTGCCGAGCAGACCGATGAAGCAACAACGGAAGTTGGTGATGTCGTAAGAGGTGAACTCGGTACCTTTGAACTGCGTGGGCCTGTGAAAGAATGTGTATGGAATTATGGTAACTATGAGCAGACCTATACTTTTGATGAAAAAGGTATGTGGACGACGCGTGACGGACAGGTGCCTTGGGATAGTTGGGCCTCCAAACGTGATGATCAGGGTCGTATCATTCATCTTGGGGATGGCGTAGAATATGAAGAGGTGTTCGAATATAACGATAAAGGACTCAGGACGGTGTATGCTTATCACGATATGGAATATGGATATAAGACTTATTATACCTATGATGAGAATGATGAAGTGGTAGAGGTAAAAGATGTGAATTGGTTCAACAATGAGGAAAGTAATCCTAGGGTCACGAAATTTAAGGTGTTGGAACGTGACAGTCATGGAAACTGGACTAAGCGCGACATTGGTCAAGGAGTCATTTCTACCCGTCAGATTACCTATTATGAATAGAGTTTATTAATCTTGTCGTTTATGGATATAACAACTGCATGGAAAGAGAGCACTCAGAAGATATTCTGGGGTGTGATAGTGATAGCCGTGGCTGGTATCTTCAGCACGATTTACGACTATCTTTCGTATGGCGTCAGCCTTTTCGAAATGGCTTCTAAAATTATGCCAACGGATTTCCTCCCGGGACTGGGGCTTGCATTAGGTGGTTTTAAATTGACAGGTGGACTGGCTAAGACCGCTGTTGTGGCAGGCTATGTGTTCTATCTGCTGGGGCTGTCACAGTTCGCAGCCATACAAAGCAATAGCCTTGCCGCACTCAACATCCAGAAAGTACGTAAGGCCGTCATCATTTTGATCTGCTGCTTTGCTGCGAGTGTGCTCTTCGGTATTCTGTTGAAGATACCGTTTGTAGGTATTATTATAAATCTTGCAATATGGGCGGCTACTCTGGTCTCATACTTCTATATGAAGAATGCCTTTGGAGTACTGATGGTGAATCCTGCTTTCAGTGACCAGTCGAAGGTGGGAGCCCAAAAACTGCGCTTTGCCGCTGTCTGCAATATCCGATTGATGCTATTGCCCCTGATGGTGTTAGGCGCGTTCTTGGTGATAGGTCTGATATCTTTCCTGTTACTTCAGAGTGGTGCTTTGGAAGGTGCTTTCAAGTTTGCGGGCATCGTGGGGGGTATAGTGCTTGCTGTGACGATTATCTGCGCTTTGGTCTTTATGGTGATTGCCTTAATCTATCCATTTATTGGCTGGTATAAGATTATGAAAGGAGGTCCTGGTGAAGACACATTGACGGATGCTGCTGAGATAGAACAGCGACTGGCTACTGTGCCGACGGCCGATGATCAGATGAAAGCGATAAAAGAAAAAAGTGATGCAGCCCTGGCATCGGCAAAAGAGTCAATGGCCAATATACAGAAGGACATGGCCCCGAAACTGAAGAAAGCCAAGTCGTGGGCGGCCGCTAATAAGAAAGTGTTAGGCATTGGTGCTGGTGCCGTGGTCGTGGTGGCCCTGCTCGCATGGCTCATTCCAAAGATAGGTACTAACAAGGGTATCGCCTTTGAGACCTACACGGTGGAGGATAATATTCAGGCTTATGTCGATATCCCTGTCGGAGACAGTGAGAAAGCGCAGAATGCCAGGAAAGGCCTCTGTGAGATTATCGGTATGACGTATATGGCTGAAGAATTAGGCGCACCCTTGGAGGGCGCTTCCCCGCGTGAGGTGATTGATGATTACAACAAGCGTTACAGTGGTTATCTGGATAGGTTCCGTCGAGAAACTGGGGCTCCGATTGCACCCTCTTGCCAGATCTTTATCGAAAGTGTTTTCCAGAACGAGGCATGTGTTGTATTTGAGGCGGCTGGTTCTATTTATATGAATGGTTCTCCCGATACATATCTTCGTGTTGTCCGCCTTGCCGATGGTCATGTAATGAAACTGGAAGAAATGGTGAATATTACAGTCGATGATCTTGGACCGTTGGTAGAGAAATACGAACAGGAGGGTCTGTCTGGATATCTGAGAGATGGCTTCTATTTCACTCCTGCTGCCAACGACAGTTGTATGGCCGTATGGCCTGTCGGACACGGATATGGAACAGCTATGATCCCATTGTCGGATATGGAACCCTATATGACGGAGGCAGGCCGGGAACTCTTTACTGCTAAGGCTGTCGAAGTGCCGGAAAAGAAACAACAGGCGATGGAGGCTGATGAAAACCAAGAGGCTGAGGCTGAGAATACTGAAGATTCAGGTGATGCATTAGACATGGAAGTCGATGACTTTGTCGGCGGACTGTTGGGGGCTCTTCCTAATGGCGCTACAAAATATGTGGGTGACATGGCGGGATTTCCCATCGAACTGACCATTCATAAGGATGACGGAGGCTTGCGTGCGGACTACCTGAATGTTAAGTATTCGGCAAAAATGAAACTGGCGGGAGAGTCATTGCCCGCTGATGGTGGTAATATCACTTTCTTCGGTCAAGATGCACAGGGTAACCAATGGTTCTTTGATCTCGAAGGTGATGCCGATAATATCACAGGAACAGGACGTGGTGGGGGCAAGAACTTGCCTATCACCCTGCATCGGAAAAACTGATTAAACTGTCAAAAAGGAAAAGGGCAAGTATTTCTTGCCCTTTTCCTTTTGGCAACGAGGAAGGTTATACCAATCTGTTACATGCACCCTCTTTATTTGAATTTCACCCCCATGTTGTATAGGATGAAGCCGTAGATGTCGGCCTGTTCCTCTAACACTTTTGCTAGGGGCTTGCCGCCTCCGTGACCTGCTTTCGTGTCGATGCGGATGAGCACGGGCTTGTTGCCTTGATGGCACTCCTGCAGGGTGGCTGCAAACTTAAACGAGTGGGCCGGTACCACACGGTCGTCGTGATCGGCTGTTGTCACGAGGGTGGCAGGATAGGCTGTGCCAGGTCTCAGATTGTGAAGCGGAGAGTAGCCGCGCAGATACTCGAACATCTCTTTCGAGTCTTCGCTGGTGCCGTAGTCGCTGGCCCAGTTCCAGCCGATGGTGAACTTATGATAGCGCAGCATGTCCATCACGCCTACCTGCGGGATGGCAACGCCAAACAGTTCTGGTCGCTGGGTCATACAGGCACCTACAAGCAGTCCACCGTTGGAACCACCTACAATAGCCAGTTTGTCCTTACACGTATAGCCCTCGCTGATAAGCCATTCGGCAGCACCGATGAAGTCGTCGAACACGTTCTGCTTCTGCATCTTTGTGCCTGCCAGATGCCACTCCTCGCCATATTCGCCACCGCCTCGGAGCGTCACTTGTGCGTAGATGCCGCCATTCTCCAAGAATGGAATGCGAGTGGCCGAGAAGCCCGGGCCCAGGGAGACATTGAAACCGCCATAGCCATAGAGGAAAACGGGGTTCTTGCCGTTACGCTTCATGCCTTTCTTATAAGTGAGAAACATGGGTATGCGCGTACCGTCTTTACTCTTGAAGAACACCTGTTCGGCGGTGTAGTCGTCCTGACGGAACTTTACCTTGGGCGAGGAGTACAGTTTACTTTCGTTCTTCTCCATGTCGTATTGGTAAACGGTGCCGGGAATGGTGAACGAGGTGAAGGTGTAGAAACACTCTGGCTCCTTCTCGTCGCCAGTGAAGCCCACACTTCCTACAGATGGCAGTTTCACTTCGTTGCGCAGCTTGCCGTCGAGACCGTAGAGATAGGCATGGTCGGAGGCGTCCTTCTGATAGGTGAGGATGAGCTGGCGGTTGATGACTTCTGCCCCACTGAGCACGTTCTCCTGCTCAGGCACGAGTTCCTCCCAACTGTCGATGCCTGGCCGCTGGATATCGGCTGTCATGATACGGCCCATGGGAGCACCGTAGTTCGTGAAGAGCCAGATGCGCTTGCCGTCGTCATAGACGGGACTGTACTGGTAGTCCATGTTCGAGGTCATCTGGATGAACTGCGACTCAGGCTGCCTCAGATCGCGTACGAAGATGTTGTTGCCAGCGCCAGCGCCTGCCTCATAGAGATACATCAGTGTCTCCTCCTCGTTTGTGTCAACATAATAGAAACGCTTAGGATAGGCGGCATTCTGATAGAACAGCACGTCCTCGTTCTGGGGAGTACCTATCTTGTGATAGTAGATCTTGTGGCCTGAGTTCACATTCGAGAACTCCTTGCCCTTTGTGGGAGCATCATAGGCACTATAGTAGAAGCCGTCGCCCTTCCAGGCTGCACCAGTGAACTTGGCCCATTCAATATGGTCTTCAGTCAGCTGGCCCGTCTTCAGGTCGATGACGAAAATCTCCTCCCAGTCGCTGCCGCTACGCGAGATGGTGTAGGCAGCGTATTTGCCGTTATTCGAGAAATAGACACCCTTCAGTGCCACCGTGCCATCACTACTCAGCTCATTGGGGTCGAGAAAGACTCGTGGCTCTCCGCCCAACTCGTCCATCACATACATGACGCTTTGGTTCTGAAGGCCGTTGTTTTTGTAGAAATACCACTTCCCGTGGCGCTTGCGCGGTGCAGAGATCTTCTCGTAGTTGGCCAGTTCTGTCAGTCGTTTCAGCAACTTCCCACGGAAGGGAATCTTCTGCAGGTAGGTGTTGGTAACTTTGTTCTCAGCCTCCACCCATGCGGCTGTCTGGGCGCTCGTGTCGTTCTCCAGCCAGCGATAGGGGTCGGCCACTTTTGTGCCGAAGTACTCGTCAACGGTGCCGTCTTTTGCGGTCTTGGGGTACTGCAGTCCCTGTGCGGACACTGCAGTCGTGGCCAATGCTGCCATTGCCATTAGAATCAGTCTTTTCATATCCAAAATTTTCTGCAAAGATACAATTTTATAATCACTTACAGAGTTTACGGTATATGACGGCATTGATGCCTACACTACCCACCATGTAGAGGGCAATGAGTAGTATCACAGCGATGACAACGAGGAATGTGACGTCAATCTGGATGAATATCCATAAGAGGATAAAGGCCAGGATGAAGAAGGCTATGTTGAACACGAGGCCTACGAAGAACAGCGTCCACTTGTGACCGCAGGTCTTCTCGTTACTTTCCTTCAGGGCATCGATCGGGTTGATGTGCTTGTCGAAAAGCAGATAGATGGCCTGTGACCATGCGAGGCTGATGACGATACCTGGGATGATGAGGAAGAGATAGGCTGTCCAGATGGCCATATACATCAGTCCCATCAGGATGAAGTATTCACCCATATATTTGCGGTACCTGCTGTTGAAGATGTAGGTAGGACCTTCGGGACTCTCATTGTCTGCCAGGGCTAAAGGCATCGTGGTGATGGCGATGGTTGTTCCCACGTTCAGGTAGGGGATCCAGAAGGTGAGCAACCAGAGGATCGCTGCCCCAAAGATAGTGATGAAGTTCTTGATGCCGAGGGGGATGCCTTCGGTCAGAATACTCATGACGGAGAAGTCGGAGTTGTCGCCAAAAGATGTTGGAGGAACAGGGGGAACAGGAGGCACTTCAGAACCTTGGTTGTTGGGCTGTTGGTAGGCTTGTTGTTGGTAGGCCTGCTGTTGCTGGTAGGCCTGTTGTTGCTGATAAGCCCGTTGCTGTTGCTCATAAGCACGCTGGCGGGCAGCCTCTTCTTGTTGTCTGCGGGCTGCTTCTTCCTGCTGGCGTCTGGCAGCCTCTTCTTGTTGTCTGCGAGCAGCCTCTTCCTGTTGGCGTCGAGCCTCCTCAGCAGGGTCGGGTTGTGGCGGGGCTTGTCTTACGATTTTCTGACCGCAATAGGGACAGAACGTGCTCTCGGTGCTGATCTGGGCACCACAGAACGGACAATTCATCATTTGTTCCATAATTTTTATAGTTTTGGTTATGTATTTGTTATTCTTGAGTGCAAATATACAATTGTTTTTTCTAACTACAAAGAATTAACGTGAAAACATCAAAAAAAGTGCAAATTGTTTTGTTATCCCATCGAAAAGCAGTAATTTTGCGCCCATATTTTGCAAAATAACAAATAAGGTATGGCTTATACACGTATGACGGCTGCAGAGGCTGCAGCCCTGATTAAGAATGGCGACCATATCGCCATGAGTGGCTTTACACCTGCTGGTGTGGCCAAGGCAACAACCAAAGAGTTGGCAAAGATCGCTGTGGCTGAGCATGAGGCCGGCCGCGAGTTTAAGGTGGCTATCTTTACGGGTGCCTCCACAGGACAGAGTACGGATGGTGATCTGGCAAATGCCCAGGCTATCCTCTATCGTGCCCCCTACACCACGAACCCCGATTTCCGCAAGCACGTGAACATGGGTGAGATCCCCTACAACGACCTGCACCTGAGTCACATGGCACAGGAATTGCGCTATGGTTTCTATGGTGATGTCGATTGGGCCATCCTCGAGGTGTGCGACATCGAAGAGGTGGGCAACGACTATCATGTCTATCTGACGGCCGCAGGTGGTATCTCTCCCACGGCTGCCCGTCTGGCCAAGCACGTGATCCTCGAACTCAACAGTTTCCACAACCCCAATGCGAAGTATATCCACGACGTGTATGAGCCCTTGGATCCCCCTTATCGTAAGGCTATCCCCATCGAGCATGTAGGTGATCGTATCGGACAGCCGTTTGTCAGCATCCCTAAGGAGAAGGTGGCTGGTGTCGTAGAGTGTAACATCCCCGATGAGGCCCGTGCCTTCAAGGACAGTGATCCTGTAACGGATAAGATCGGTTTCCTGACTGCTGAGTTCCTCGTGGAGGAGATGCACAAGGGTCGTATTCCCAAGGAGTTCCTGCCCCTGCAGAGTGGTGTGGGTTCGACGGCCAACGCCATCCTCGGTGCCCTGGGTCAGGACAAGCACGTGCCCGACTTCAACATCTATACCGAGGTGCTGCAGGACAGTGTGGTAGGTATGATGCTCAATGGTCGTGTGAAGGATGCTTCGGCTTGTTCACTGACCGTCTCTAACGAGTGCCTGTTGCAGGTCTATGACAATATGGACTACTTCAAGAACCACCTGACGCTGCGCCAGAGTGAGATCTCGAACTCGCCTGAGATCATCCGCCGCTTAGGTGTGATTGCCATCAATACCGCCATCGAGGCCGACCTCTATGGTAATGTGAACTCTACCCACATCAGCGGTACGAAGATGATGAACGGTATCGGTGGTTCGGGTGACTTCATCCGCAACGCCTACCTTTCTATCTTTACTTGTCCTTCTGTGGCCAAGGGTGGCGTGATCTCTTCGATCGTACCGTTCGTCTCTCATCAGGACAGTTCAGAGCACGATGTGAACATTATCGTGACGGAGCAGGGTATCGCCGACCTGCGCGGTAAGGGTCCCATCCAGCGTGCAGAGACCATCATCGAGAACTGTGCACATCCTGATTACAAGCAGTTGCTCTGGGACTACCTGAAGATTGCCAAGATGGGTCAGACCCGTCACAACCTTCCCGCTGCCTTCGCCATGCACGACACACTGGCTCGCAAGGGTGACATGAAACTGACGGATTTCTCTGAATACATCAAGTAATAGGAAGTATTCTGGTTTAACAAATATTATAGGAGAGTTTTTTACGGAACTCTCCTATTTTTTGTATTTTTGCATCGTAAAACTATACTTATTATGATGCTAAAGACCTTCTGGGAGCGTCTGATGCACGTTTTGAGAACTAACATCAGCCTGACCGTCATCGTTGTTGCTGCTCTCCTGTTGGAGTTGACGACGGGGTTGATGTACTATTCGGCACAGAACATTATCCAACGGACCATGGAACGACTGGTGGAAAGTGAGATGAATAATATCTACCTCAACATCAGCAGCCAACTGGGCAAGGCGATGGTCTCCACCGATAGTGTACCCGCTCATGACACTAACTGGTTGGATCGTGTCTTGAATGAAGGGAAAATGTATAAAGGCACACAGCGTTTCCTTGTGACAGGCGACTACCATCTGTTGGCAGGCGAGGACTGTCTGATATACAAGGAAGCACTGGAGCAGTTGAAGGCCGATAGCGATCATCAAGGCTACGTAATCCAGATGGACGAGGAAGGTCAGAAGAAACATGTGTTCTACGCCCCTGTTGGTGGCACGACAGACTGGGTGCTTATCAACGTCTTGGACGACTGTGAGGTGTTTGGTAAGTTGCGCCTGATGCGCAGGATATTGTTGTTCCTGGCTTTGGCAGGACTGCTTATTGCTGGGTTCATCGTCTGGCGTGTCTCACGCCATCTGGAACGGTTGCGCCAGGTGAATGCTGCGAAGGATCGCATTGACAATGAACTGCGAATCGCCAGTCATATCCAGATGGAGATGTTGCCAGAACAGTCGCCTCAGATGAAACGCGACGATATCGACATCTACGGTTCACTGGTGCCAGCCCGAGAGGTGGGCGGTGATCTCTTTGACTATTTCATCCGCGACGAGAAGTTGTTCTTCTGTGTTGGTGATGTCAGTGGTAAGGGGGTGCCCTCTGCCATGCTGATGGCTGTGACGCACGCGATGTTCCGGGCAGTATCAGCCCACGACAATAACCCTGCACACATCCTGCAGAATATTAACGAGACGTCGTGCGAGGGTAATGAGTCGAATATGTTCGTTACCATGTTCGTTGGTATCCTCGATCTGCCAACAGGTCATCTGTGCTATGCGAATGCTGGTCATGATGCTCCTGTCATCGTGGGACGTGAGGCATTGCCCGTCAAGGCAAATATCCCCTTGGGACTGTTTGAAGATTTTACCTATCAGATGCAGGAGACAACGCTGGAGGGCGGTTCGATGCTCTTTCTCTATACCGACGGACTGACGGAGGCCAAGAACCGTCAGCGCAAGCAGTTCGGATTAGGTCGTGTGATGACGGTATTAGCCGACTCCGCCGATCTGTCGCCAGAACAACTGTTAGAGAAAATGACTGGTGAGGTGCATGCCTTTGTGGAGGGTGCAGAACAGAGCGACGACCTGACAATGCTCGCCATCCGTTATACACCTGTCAGTCGTGAACTGGTCTTGGACGAACAACTGGTCATCCAGAGTGATGTTCATCAGGTACCGCAACTCAATGCCTTTGTCAAACAGGTCATGGCACGGCTTGGCATAGAAGCGTCTTTGGCCAAGAAACTCCAGTTGGCCGTCGAAGAGGCTGTGGTGAACGTGATGGAATATGCCTATCCGACAGGTGCCTCTGGTGATATCTCCCTGCAAGTATCTTCTGACGGACAGAGCCTGAAGTTCGTCATCAAGGATCAGGGTGGGGCCTTCGATCCGACGATGAAAGAATTGCCAGATACCACGCTCTCTGTAGAAGATCGTCCCATCGGAGGATTAGGCATCCTGTTGGTGAGAGAGATGATGGACAGTATCAATTACGAGCGGACAGGAGGCATGAACGTGCTAACGCTGATGAAGAACATCTTACATTAAACATTAAAAGATTAAACATTAAATATTCAGAACGATGAAGACAACAATTCAAGAACAAGACAATCAGTTTGTGGTGAACTTAGATGGCGAGTTGGATACAGCCGCTGCGTTGGAGACGGAAAAGGTGCTGCAACCCTTGTTTAAGAGTAATGGTAAGGACGTGCTCTTCGAGTGTGAGAAGTTAGAGTATATCTCTTCCAGTGGTTTGCGCATCCTCCTCGGCATCCTGAAGGGGGCCAGGGCTAATGGCAGCAAGGTCATTATGAAGGGCGTCAACGATGACATCAAGAGCGTGTTTAAACTCACAGGACTGATCTCTTTATTCGAATTCGCGTAAGCAATAATCCCAATATGAAAACTATCGCACCATTATCAAAAGTACAATATGGTCTCTACGTGGAGTGTGTAGCACACCAAGGAGAGGCCTGTTATAATCTTCCTTATCTCTATGTGCTCGACGGCAGTCTGGAGGAGGATAAACTCAAGACGGCTATTGAGACCGCAGTGGCAGCGCATCCGACACTGTTCACGCGTATTGAACTGAACGAACAGGGTGACCCTCTGCAAACCATCGATGATACGGAGACCTTTCGTCTCGATATCGAGACAATTGACAATGAACAATGGATAATTGATAATTCTTCTGAGAAAAAGTCGGCGGATGCCAATAATTATCAATTATCAATTATCAATTATCAATTCAAAAAATTAATCGTGCCCTTCGACATCTATCAGGACAGGTTATTCCATATCCGTCTGTTGAAAGATGCAGAGCACTACTATTTCTTCCTCGACATTCACCATATCATTGGTGATGGTACCACATTGAAGGTGATGCTGGCTGACGTGGATAAGGTCTATGGTGGAGGAACACTGGAGCCAGAGGCTATGACGATGGCAGAGGTGGCGATGGCAGAGGCGGAACTACGTAAGACATCGGCCTTTGAAGAAGGTAAGCAGTGGTATGCTCAGAACTTCGACTGTGGCGACTGCTTTACACAGTTGATGCCCGACCTGGAGGAACCAGAACACAGTGAGGCGTCGTTGGTGCGGACGCTCGACGTGGAGATGGCCGAGGTGGACGCCTTCTGTAAAGAGAAAGGCATCTTCAAGAGTAATTTCTTCACAACGGCCTATAGTTTCCTGTTGGCAAAATATAATAATGAACAGGAGTCGCTGTTTACAACGATCTATAACGGTCGTACGGACAAACGTTTTCTGCACTCTGTGGGTATGACGGTCAAGACGTTGCCTGTATATGCCAAGTTTGACAACGAGACCAAGGTGCTGGATTACCTGAAGGCTGGGCAGGACCAGATGGGTGGTGTCCGCCAGCACGAAGCATACGCCTTTAGTGATGCGCTGAACGACCTGGGTCTGCAGAGCAACTCGATGTTTGCCTGGCATGGCATGATGTTCGCCGACGAGCAGTTGTGTGGCAAGCCCATGAAGACCATCCGTCTCTGTAATAGTACGCTTGAGGCCTCGCTCTATCTGAAGGCCTTTATCCTGAACGGTCAGTACCATATCAAGGCGGAGTACAACAGCAACGAATACTCGCAGGAACTCATTAGCCAGTATTTGGAGAGTTATGAGACTGTGGTTAAGGGTTTCCTCAAGGAGGAGTATCTGCGTAATATCAGCATTGCTACGGCCAACCAGATAGACATGCTCGATGGTTTCAATCATACTGATGTAGATTATGACGACACGCAGACCATCGTCTCGCTGTTCCGTCGTCAGGCCAAGGCAACGCCTCATAACATCGCCGTTGTCTATAAGGACAAGCAATATACCTACGCTGAGGTGGACGAGATCAGTGATCGCATTGCCGGATATATCGCCTCGAAGGGTCTGGGTACAGAGGATGTGGTCTCTGTCTTGATTCCCCGTTGCGAGTGGATGGCCATCGCCTCGTTAGGTGTACTGAAGGCAGGTTGTGCCTATCAGCCCCTCGATCCTTCCTATCCCAAGGAGCGCCTGAACTTTATGATGCAGGATGCCAATGCCAAACTGCTGATCGCTGATGCGGAGTTGCGTCCCATCGTGGATGAATATCAGGGCGACGTGCTGCTGACCAAGGACCTCGGTCTGTGTGCTGCTGTGTCACAGCAGCCTACAGAACCGAGACCTGAGAATCTATTCATTCTCCTCTATACCTCTGGCTCGACGGGTGTGCCCAAGGGCTGTCAGTTAACGCATGGCAACCTCGTCTGCTTCTGCCACTGGTATCAGCGTTATTATGACCTGAAACCTGAACATCGGGTGGCTGCGTACGCCAGTTATGGCTTCGATGCCTGTATGATGGACATGTATCCTGCCTTGACTTGTGGTGCTACCTTGCACATCATTCCTGAAGAGATACGACTCGACCTTGTTGCCCTGAACGATTACTTCGAGCAGAATCAGATCACCCACTCGTTTATGACGACACAGGTGGCTTATCAGTTTGCCACCAGCATCGAGAACCGTTCGTTGCAGCATCTGTCTTCGGGTGGAGAGAAACTGGCCTCGCTAACACCGCCCGAGGGATATCATTTCTACAACGGCTATGGTCCTACAGAGTGTACCATTTTTACGACGACTTATCTGGTTGACAAAAAGATCAAGGATATCCCCATTGGCAAACCACTCGATAATATGCGCCTCTATATCGTGGATCCGCAAGGTCATCGTCTGCCCGTTGGGGCTGCTGGAGAACTCTGGATCAGTGGTCCGCAGGTGAGCCGGGGCTATCTGAACCGTCCTGAGAAGACGGCCGAGGTGTATATCGGCAACCCCTTTACCGATGATGAAAAATACGCCCGCGTCTATCGCTCTGGCGACATTGTGCGCTACCTGCCTGATGGCAATATCCAGTTCGTTGGACGTAAGGACGGACAGGTGAAGATTCGTGGCTTCCGCATCGAACTCAAAGAGGTGGAATCCATTATCCGTGAGTTCCCAGGTATCAAGGATGCTACGGTGCAGGCCTTCGATGTAGACGACGGTGAGCACCAGTCGTCGGGTGGTGGTAAGTTCATCGCTGCCTATATCGTGAGCGACGAGCAGATCGACATCGAGGCACTGAATAATTTCATCCTCGACCAGAAACCTCCCTATATGGTGCCTGCTGTGACGATGCAGATAGATGCCATCCCCCTGAATCAGAACCAGAAGGTCAACAAGCGCGCCCTGCCGAAGCCAGAGAAGAAAGCGGCTGTGGTAGAGGAATCGAACATACCTATGAATGTGCTCGAGGAAGAACTGCACGAGATGATAGCAGGTATTGTCAATAACACGGAATTTGGTGTTACCACCGTATTAGGCTATGCTGGTCTGACCTCTATCTCTGCCATCAAACTGGCCGTACAGGTGAACAAGCGCTTTGGCGTTACCCTCGACTCAAAGTCGTTGGTCAAGACTGGAACCCTGCAGAGCATCGAGAATGAAATCCTGAAGGAGACCCTCTTCCAACCCCTCCCTGCGAGGGAGGGGAGTGGTCGCACTCAAGGCCAGAGTCAATCTACTCCTCTCCCTGATAGGGAGGGGCAAGGGGGTGGGTCTGTTCCGCTCTCCTATGCCCAGATGGGCGTCTATGTGGAGTGCATGAAGAATCCCACGGCTACCGTCTATAATATCCCCTTCAAGGTGGCATTCCAAAAGACCATCGACATACAGGCATTGGCAGATGCGCTGCGCGCACTCGTCAAACTGCATCCGCAACTGACGGCACACTTCGGCAGCGAGGGCTCTGAGACGGTCCAGATTGTTGCCCCAGAGCAGCAGGTGGAGATTGCCATGTCGAACCTCTCAGAAGCAGAACTGGAGCGCTATAAGCATGAGTTCGTCAGACCGTTCAATCTGAACAGAGGTCCCCTTTATCATTTTGAGATTGTAACCACCGAACAGCAGGTCTATCTGCTGATGGACGTTCATCATCTGGTGTTCGACGGTGCATCGATGGACCTCTTCCTGAATCAGTTGTGCGCAAGACTCAACGGCGAAGCCCTTGATTCCGAGGATCTCAGTTACGCCAACTTCGTGATGGAAGAGAAAGAGGCCGAAAACGGTGAGGCCTTTGCTGCTGCCAGTGCCTGGTTCCAGGAGAGTCTGGGTGCATTAGAGGGTGTCACGGAGATTCCTGCCGACCTGACCAATCCCATCGAGCAGGGAACAATCAGTTTGGCAACCTCGCCCTTTGATATGTCTGCCGTCGATGCCTTCTGTCGTGCCAACCACATCACACCTGCCCACCTTACGTTGGCAGCCGTTTTCTATACGCTCTCTCGTTTCTCTAACAGTGAACGGCTCTGCATCACCACCATCAGTAATGGCCGTTCTAACCTGCGCATCCATGACACCATTGGTATGTTTGTCAACACGCTGGCCCTGAGTGCACAGATTGGCCATCAGACGGTACAGGCGTTCCTGCAGGAAGTGAGCGAGAACTTCGACAAGACCCTCGCCCACGAGAACTATCCGTTTGCTAAGATTGCCGCTGACTATGACCTGTCGGCAGAAATCATGTTCGCTTACCAGATGGGTGTCGTCAGCCAATACACCTGTCAGGGCAAAGAACTGGAGTTAGAGAGTCTGGAACTGAATGTTCCCAAGTTCCGTGTGGCCTTCTATATTAAGGAATATAAGGGTGTACCTTCAGTCTGGATTGAGTACGACAACGGACGCTATTCTCAGGGACTGATGCAGAGTCTGGCCGACAGTGTGAGTCTGGCTGTGCAGGCATTCATCAGCAATCCTAAGGCAACCCTGACAAACGTTCCTCTGGTTGACACCAAGCAACTCAGTGTGCTCGACGGCTTCAACCAGAACGATGTTGATTACGACGCCACACAGACCGTCATATCGTTGTTCCGTCAGCAGGTGGCACAGCATCCAGATAACATCGCCATGGTTTATCACGATGTGCGCCTCACCTATCAGCAGGTCGATGAGCAGTCGGAGCGCATCGCCCAATATGTACAGTCGCTGGGACTCAGCAATGAGGATGTGGTCTCCGTACTCATTCCGCGTAGCGAATGGATGGTGATTGCCTCACTGGGTGTGCTGAAGGCCGGATGTGCCTACCAACCACTCGATCCGAGTTATCCTGCTGAGCGCCTGAACTTCATGATGCAGGATGCCAGTGCCAAACTGCTGATCGCTGATGCGGAGTTGCGTCCCATCGTGGATGAGTATCAGGGGAAGGTACTGCTCACGAAGGATATCGCAGCATTACCTGTAGCAGAGGCTCCTGTAGTGGCTGACATCAAGCCCAGCAGTCTCTTTATCCTGCTATATACCTCCGGTTCTACGGGTACGCCTAAGGGCTGTCAGTTGGAACATGGCAACCTCGTGGCCTTCTGCCACTGGTATCATCGCTACTACGACCTCAAGCCCGAGCACAAGGTGGCGGCCTACGCGTCGTATGGTTTCGATGCCTGTATGATGGATATGTACTCTGCCCTGACCTGTGGTGCTGCCGTCTATATCATTGGCGAGGATATTCGTCTGAACCTGCCCGATCTGAACGACTACTTCAACCGTGAAGGCATTACCCATTCGTTTATGACCACACAGGTGGGTTGTCAGTTTGCCATGAACTTCGACAATCACTCCTTGCTCCATCTGTCTGTTGGTGGCGAGAAGGTGTTGCCGCTCACACCTCCCACCAACTATCAACTCCATAATGGCTACGGTCCTACGGAGTGTACGATCTTCACGACCACATACCCCATGAAGGAGTTCGAACAGAATGCACCTATTGGTAAGCCGCTCGACAACATCCGACTTTATATCGTCGATAAGCAACTGCATCGTTTACCTATTGGTGCTGTTGGCGAACTCTGGGTCAGTGGCCCGCAGGTGAGCCGTGGCTACCTGAACCGTCCTGACAAGACGGCAGAGACCTATCTGAAGAATCCGTTCACGACGGATGAGAAGTACAGCCGTTGCTATCGCACTGGCGATATCGTGCGCTACCTGTCTGATGGAAATATCCAGTTTGTGGGTCGTCGCGACGGACAGGTGAAGATCCGTGGTTTCCGCATCGAACTGAAAGAAGTCGAGGCTGTGATCCGTCAGTATCCTGACATTAAGGACGCTACCGTGCAGGCCTTCGACTACGAGAACGGTGGTAAGTTTATTGCTGCCTATATCGTCAGCGACACACAGGTTGACATCAAGGAACTGAACAGTTTTATCGCCCAGCAGAAACCGCCATATATGGTTCCTGCCGCCACGATGCAGATTGACGCTATTCCGCTGAACCAGAACCAGAAGGTGAACCGTAAGGCACTGCCGGCACCTGTCATTCAGGTGACCGACCGCGAATATGTGGAGCCTAAGAACGACCAGGAGCGGCTGTTTGCCAAGATTTTCGGTGATATCCTGACCATGGACAAGGTCAGCGCTACCGATAACTTCTTCGAGTTGGGTGGTACGTCGCTGATGGTGACGCGTGTGATTATCGAGGCCGACAAGGCTGGCGTGCATGTGGCTTATGGCGATGTCTTTGCCAATCCAACCCCACAACTGCTGGCTAACTTCATCAATGGCGGAGCCACTGCTACCGACGGTGCTCAGGCAGGCAACGATGAGGTGAGCGGATTCGACTATACCGCTATCAACAATCTGCTGCAGCGCAACACGCTTCGTACCTTCCAGAAAGGTGAGTGCCAGAAGTTGGGCAAGGTCCTGCTGGCTGGTTCCACCGGATACTTAGGTATCCATGTGCTGCGTGAACTCATCGACTCAGATGCCGAAGAAATCTACTGCATGGTACGTGGCAATACGATTGAGGCCGCTGAGGGTCGTCTGCGTACCTTGTTATACTATTACTTCTCCAGTTCGTTCAAAGAACTCTTTGGCAAGCGCCTGCATATCGTTCTTGGTGACGTGACGAAGGCGTTCGATGCCAGTCTGAAGGTAGATACCGTCTTTAACTGTGCTGCCAATGTGAAGCACTTCTCCAAAGGAACGGATATCGAGGACGTCAACATCGGCGGTGCTAAGTACTGCGTTGATTTCTGCCTGAAGACGGGTGCCCGTCTGGTTCACGTGTCAACCACCAGTGTGGGTGGCCTTTCCGTCAACGGCGTGCCTGCGCCTGATGTGGTACTGACAGAACAGAACCTCTACTTCGGTCAGACGCTCAGCAACCAGTATATCTACTCCAAGTTCATGGCCGACAGGATTATACTCGATGCCGTGGCTCTGCATGGACTCAGCGCGAAGGTGATGCGTGTGGGTAACCTGGCTGCCCGTAGTACAGACGGAGAGTTCCAGGTCAACTTCCAGTCAAACAGTTATATGGGTCGTATCAAGGTCTATAACATGCTGGGATGCTGTCCATACGCCATGTACGATGCGCCGGCAGAGTTCTCGCCCATCAACGAGACGGCCCGTGCAATCGTCCTGTTAGCATCCACGCCGAAGGACTGTACCGTGTTCCATCCTTATAACAATCACATCCAGTTGATGGGTGACATCCTGACGCAGTTGGGGGACATTACTGGTGGCGTCCGCTTCGTGGAGCCTGATGAGTTTGAGGCCGTGATGGCAGAGGCTCAGAACGATCCGCAGAAGGCCAAGCAACTGTCGGCCCTGTTGGCTTATAAGGATATGGCCCATGGACAGAAGTCGGCCAGTGTGGGACGTCAGAACAGTTACACGTCGCAAGTGCTCCACCGCTTAGGTTTCTACTGGTCAACCACCTCATGGGATTACGACCAGCAGATGCTGCAGGCCATTGCCGGCTTCGGATTCTTTGAATAGGTATGAATAGGGAAGAAAAGGCGGCATTCAGTACGGAGTTCTGGCGCTATCTGTGGTCATCCATCCTGATAGCGCTCTCGGGTTGCTTGGGGAATGTGGTCGATGGTATCATTGTCGGTAATTTGATAGGTGAGGATGGCGTCAGTGCCATCAACCTATCGAAGCCGGTGGTCCAGTTGATGTTTACACTGAGCATTCTCGTAGAGACAGGTGCTGGTATGTTGGTAGGCTTTGCTCTGGGAAAGAAGGATATGGTACGCCTGCGCTATCTCTATACACAGTCTATGATTGGCTGTTTCCTGATAGGTTTGGCGTTTACGATGATAGGTCTGTTTTGGTCTGAAGGGGCTACGGCCTTGCTTTGTGACAACGAGCACCTGTTCCAACCTACTCTGGAATATCTCCGTCCGATGCTATGGGGTGGTCCTGCTTACCTGATGATGTGGGCCATCAGTACCATGGTGGGTGTCGATGGTAGTCCGCGTCTGGTGTCAATAGCCATCCTCATCGATAATGCGGTGAACCTGATGCTCGATGTGGTCTTCATCAAATACTTTGGCTGGGGCATTGCTGGCTCATCTGCTGCCACCATCGTTGGCCATCTGGTAGGTATCGTCCTCATGTTCTGGCATTTCCATTACAAGACGAACCATCTGCGTTTCTCCTTCAAGCACGAGACACCCGAGTGGGTGAATATCCTCTCGCAAGGAGCACCTATGGCCGTTGCCTCCGTATGTCTCACACTGCTGTTGTTCTCAGCCAACAACGTGATACTCTCAACGGCAGGTCGTAATGGTATCTTTATCTTCGCCGTCTGTATGAACCTCCTGCAGATCTATAATCTCTTCTTGGCAGGTACCTGTCGCACCCTGCAGTCGTTAGGTGCCATCCAAGTGGGTAAGGGCGACGATGAGGCTTTCCATCTGGTGCTGCGCAACTCTTTTGGGTTCATTTCCGTCTCGATGGCTATCACCTGTGTGCTGGTGTGGATCTTTCCGCAGTTTGTGGCTGAGTTGTTTGGCGCCTCTACCCCAGAGGTTCTCAAGGAGAGCAATCATGCCCTGCGCGTCTTCGCGCTGAGTTTTGTTCCCTTCTGCTATATCTACGCAGTGATGGTGGTCTATAAACTTTACAACTGTCACAAGATGGCGATGTTCATATCGTTCGCCCTGTCGCTGACGGTCATTCCCGTACTGTGGATCATAGCAAAAGCTGCACCAGATTACCTCTGGTACAGCTATCTGATCGCTTACATCATAGAGATTCTTGCCATCGTCGCCCTACATAAGATAGGGCATCTGCAGTTCAGTCTGTCGTGATGATGAGCAACTGCTCACCAGCATCGATGGCGGCCTTGATGTCGCGGCCTCCAGACTGCACCTTGCAGAGACTGATATCATCGCCCTCGACATCGGTGACCTTCAGACGGCCGATCTTCTTCTTGGCCTCGCGGCCTGCAACCGTTTTGACGGTGAATACATCGAAGTGCAGTCCCTTGAAACCGCCTTCAGCAGAGCCGAGGTCGATATAGACTTCCTTCTGCTTGTCTTTCTTGTCGCGGGCACCCTCAATGATGTTGGCAGACAATGGGAGTTTGGCGTTCAGGTAATTGGTGATACGCCATGGCAGACTGTTGATGGCATTGCTGACAGCTCCTGAGGCACTCTCTACCCATGAGAGGTCGCTTGCATTGACACTGAAGGAGGGACTGAACAGTACCTCGTCGGTATGGGCATCCTTGAAATGGAGCGTCACACTGACAAGTCCTTTATAGACCGTTCTGGAGTGTTTCTTCTTGTCCTTGTCCTCCCAGGTATCAACCTTCGACGTGGCGGAGATGCTGCCGATGGTGCCATCGACATACCATGTGTGAGGCTGCTCTTTCTCCTCTGGTGTGAGCTGGCCGTCGATGGCCTTGATGCGACGGGCCTGGGAGATACCCTTGACAACGGCTGCCTGTACGGCGTCCACATATTTGTCCATGTCCTGCGTGGTCTCACCTGTAATGAGGGCTGAAAGCACTTCGCCGATTACCTCGCCGGCTGTGGGCTTTGACTCTTTGCGGGTGTACTGCAGCTCATTGATACCAGTGGTATAGACCACATTACGCACTTCCTGGGCCTCGGCTCCCATGGCAATCAGCAAGGAGAGCAGGCAAAACATCATGTTCTTTTTCATTGTCTTCAATTGTTTTGTTATCTGTTGCAAAGATAAGAAATGTTTTTGGAGTTTGCAAGAATCTGGCTGATTTTTTGTGGATTACTAATAATTTTAGTACCTTTGCAGCCAAATTTTGGTTTATAGTTTATAGTTTAGAGTTTATAGATGGAATCAAAACTGGTAATTTACAATACGCTGACACGGCAGAAGGAACGCTTCGAGCCGTTGCATGCCCCTAATGTGGGCATGTATGTGTGTGGTCCCACGGTCTATGGTGATCCCCATCTGGGTCATGCGCGTCCTGCCATCACGTTCGACTTGGTGTTCCGCTACCTGAAGCACTTAGGTTATAAGGTTCGCTATGTCCGTAACATCACGGACGTGGGCCATCTGGAGCATGATGCCGACGAGGGTGAGGACAAGATCGCCAAGAAGGCGCGGCTGGAGCAGTTGGAACCGATGGAGATCGCTCAGTACTACACCAACCGTTACCATCAGGCAATGGATGCACTGAACGTGCTGCGTCCTTCTATTGAGCCCCACGCCACGGGTCATATCATCGAACAGCAGCAGTTGGTGCAGCAGATCCTCGACAACGGCTTTGCCTATGAGAGCAATGGCTCGATCTATTTCGACATCGAGGCTTACAACAAGAAGTTTAAGTATGGTATCCTCTCTGGCCGTTCGTTGGAGAATATCAAAGACGAGAGCCGTGAACTGGCTGGAGTAGGTGAGAAGCGTAATCAGGCTGACTTCGCCCTGTGGAAGAAGGCCCAGCCCGAGCATATCATGCGCTGGCCATCACCTTGGAGTGACGGATTCCCTGGCTGGCACTGTGAGTGTACGGCCATGGGTCGTAAGTACTTAGGCGAGGAATTTGATATCCACGGTGGTGGCATGGACCTCGTGTTCCCCCACCATGAGTGTGAGATCGCGCAGGCTCAGGCCTCGTTGGGCCACCCCGCCGTGAAGTACTGGATGCACAACAATATGCTGACCATCAATGGTCAGAAGATGGGTAAGTCGTATAACAACTTCATCACGCTGGAGCAGTTCTTTACGGGCAACCATCCGCTGTTGGAGAAGGCCTACTCGCCGATGACTATCCGTTTCTTCGTGCTTTCAGCCCACTATCGTGGCACCGTCGATTTCTCGAACGAAGCCCTTGTGGCTGCAGAAAAGGGACTGGAGAAGTTGCTCAACGCCATCAACGATCTGGAGCGCGTTCAGGCTTCTGCTGAGTGCGACGCTGAGACGAAGAAGGTGGTGACGGAGTTGCGCCAGAAGTGCTACGACGCCATGAACGATGACTTTGCCACTCCTCAGGTGATCAGTTACCTCTTCGAGGCCTGCACCACGATTAATAAACTCGTGGATCACAAGGCAACGATCTGTGCCGACTGTCTGAAGGAACTGAAGGAGGTGATGAGTCTCTTCGCCTTCGATATCCTCGGATTAGCACCGAATTCCAAATTCGGCGCAACGGTAGGGGGGAACTCTAATGATGCCCGTGAGGAGGCCTTCGGTAAGGTAGTGGATATGGTACTTGAACTGCGTGCCAAGGCCAAGGCTGACAAAGACTGGGCCACCAGCGACAAGATCCGCGACGAACTCGCTGCTGCAGGTTTCGAGGTGAAGGACACCAAGGATGGTGTTACCTGGAAACTGAATAAGTAAAAGTAAAAAGGTAAAAAAGTAAAAATGTAAAAAAAGAAGCGTGTCAATTCTGATACGCTTCTTTTGTCATTTCTATGGCGATTGTCTTACGCTTGAATTTCTCGAACGAGAGGTAGTCGAGGCCCTTGTGCGGACGATCTGTGCCCCATGAGTTTTTCATGATGAAGTATTTCGCCCCAATGCTGTCATGGGCGATGCCCACGATTGCCATCGCGTGTCCCTTACTCTCCCAGCAGATGCCATGATGGGCTCTCACTGCCCGTTCCGTCTTGGCAAGCAACGAGTCCATGGGGATGTTATAGTAGCGGTCGTGCAACCAGTTGTCAGGTACGTCGATATCTGTCATCTGGTAGTAGGGCTCGTCGTCGTTGCTTGTCAGGGTGATATACTCGTTGGGGGCACAGACACTACGGGCGAATTCCTGAGGGGTGTAGGTGGCACCGAGCATGAACACCCACTTGGGGGCTGGTGTCTCCACCTTGCGCATGGCGTCGTAGCCCACGATACCGTATTTCTGTATCAGCCGTAGCAGTGTGGCGCCCATGCCCCGTTTGCTCTCTGGGGCGTTTGGTTCCTGCTCCAGCATCTTCTCAATATAGTAAGGAGAAAGGTTCACGGAGTCGCCCCAGGCGAGATGCTCCGTCTCGATGGCGGCCAGCATGGCGTAGATCCAGCAGGTCTGACTCTTCCCCTGATCCTTCACGGGCGTCATACGGTTCAGCACCTCGTGGGTGAACTGCTGAGGCTCCTGTCGGGCACACCCCAACAGCAGCAGAACGGCCATGAAATAGCAGAATCTCCTCATCGCATGGTATAGGGCAGATGACTATACATATCGCTGTTCGATGATCTCCCAGTTGATGATCTGCCAGAGGGCAGCGAGGTGGTCAGGACGGCGGTTCTGGTAGTCCAGATAGTAGGCATGCTCCCAGACATCGAAAGTCAGCAGGGGCTTCAAGCCCTTCTGCACAGGATTAGCAGCATTCGGCTCCTGGGTAATAACCAGTTTACCGTCTTTTTCAGCGGATAGCCATACCCAACCAGAGCCAAACAGCGTAGCACCTTTCTTTTGGAACTCTTCCTTGAAAACTTCGAATGAACCAAATTGATGGTCGATAGCCTCTGCCAGTTTGCCAACAGGTTTGCTATCTGCCTTGGGTGCACAGAATTGCCCAAAATACAGATTGTGGTTCAGGATCTGCCCGGCATTGTTCAGCATACCTCCCTCAGCCCTCAGCACAATCTCTTCCAACGACAATCCTGCTAACGGACTCCCTTCCAACAGTCCGTTTAGGTTGTTTACATACCCAGCCAAATGCTTCCCATGATGGAAACCAATCGTCTCTTTGCTGATTACCGGCTCTAAAGCCTCCTGCGCATACGGTAGCGCCATTAATTCAAACTTTCCCATATCTTTATCGTTTAGTTATTCTGCTGCAAAGATAGTTATTATTTTAATATAAACACTATTTTTCCGAATATAATGACCTGATTCAGCAAAAAACACTATCTTTGTAGCCGAAAAGGTGATAAAATGAACGCACAAGAGATAATTACCTACATGGAGTCGCTGCGCAACGATGAGCAGCGCAAGATACTCATGGGGTTTTTCAAGACAGGACCAGGTGAGTACGGTTTCGGTGATGAATTCTTAGGCCTGAAGGTGCCGCAGACGAGGGAGGTGGTTAAGGCCGCAGGACCTGATTTCCCGCTGAGCGAGGTGCCCACGTTGCTGATGTCGAAATGGCATGAGGTGAGACTCTGTGGTTTTTTGATACTCGTGGCGAAGTTCGAAAAGTTGGCAACGAAGCGACTGGATAATAATGCCGATGCCATCGCTAAGCGCGATGAGATATTGACGATGTATCTGCAATATGCCGAGCAGGCGAACAATTGGGACTTGGTCGATCTCTCTGTGCATAAGATCCTTGGGCACTGGTTGCTCCTGCCCACGAACCTGGGCGACAGGGATTATAAGATTAAGTTGCTCGACGACCTTGCCGCCAGCCCATGCCTGTGGAAACAGCGCATGAGCATTGTCTGCTCATGGAAGACCTCACAACAGGGCGATCCCTCGTGGTGCCTCCGCTATGCCGAGATTCATCTCCACCATCCTCACGACCTGATGCATAAGGCTGTCGGCTGGATGCTTCGTGAGATGGGCAAGCGCGTCTCGATGGATCTCCTGCGTGACTTCCTCCGCCAGCATGCCCATGAAATGCCCCGTACCATGCTCCGCTATGCCATCGAAAAAATGTCCGACCGCGAGCGTCAAGAGTGGATGAGCCAATGAAAGACTACCCTGACAAAATGACGCCTGAGCAGGCGAGGATATTCCGTGATGATGTACTGAACATTGTCAGCCAGATACCTTGTGGCTGCGTTACGACTTATGGCCATATTGCAGCCTTAGCCGGCTGGCCAAGTCACTCAAGGATGGTAGGCCGCACATTGCGTTATACTCCTGGAGCAGAGTCATTGCCCTGTCATCGTGTGGTGAACATCGAGGGACGCACCGCCCCTGGTTGGAGCCACCAGCGTCCGTTGCTTGAGTCCGAAGGCGTCACTTTCAAGCCCAACGGCCACGTAGATATGCAGCGCCACCTATGGGATCTATCTTCTTATATTCCATAACTTCATAAATGACGGGAAACATTTGAAATGATGAAAATAATAGATGAACAAGGTACGAATTACAGCCATCCGTCAGACGGTCTATCCTGACCTGATGGCAAAGTATGAGAATCCAATTGAGCATACTTGTGATGTCAGGGAGGGTCAGCAATGGATCTCTGAGAATGGTAAATGTCCTGAAGGAATGTGTCCTTCTGCATGGTATTCCATGCGTGAGTTCGTGGAATCGTTAGCCAGAGGTGAAGGGAACTTTTATGATGGCTGGATGAAAAATCCCTTGAGTGCGATGATCAGCTGCAACGACGGCTTCCGTCCGTTCAGTTTCTATATTGAGGTGGTTGAATAATTGAATCCGAAGATGACTTTTTTGCAAAATACCGCAGTCGTGGTATTTTTGATTCCTAATAATCTTCGTACCTTTGCACCCACAAAAGAGATAAGACACAATGAAGAAGATGAACATCATAAATTAATATCATATAAAATGGAAAAAACAGTATTAGTGACAGGTGCCAATAAGGGCATAGGATTCGGAATTAGCAAGTATCTCGGCCTTAGTGGTTGGAAAGTGATTGTTGGCGCTCGCAATGAGGAGCGTGCAGAAAATGTTATCAACGAACTGAAATCAGCTGGTGTTGACGTGCTGGGTTGGGTGAACATCGAACTGCGTGACCTCGCCAATATCGAACAGGCTGCCAGGGAGATAAATGAGAAATATGCTGGTCTTTCCCTGCTTGTGAACAATGCCGGCATCCCTGGTGATATGAGTGTGGACAGTCTGCACACAGAGATTAAAGATATCAAGGAGACACTTGACGTGAATTTCATCGGCACTTTCGCCCTCACCAAGGCACTGCTGCCTCTGCTCACCAAAAACGAGGGTCGCATCGTTAACGTGACCGTTCCTTCAGAGATCAGTCCATATTGGCATCCGTTAGCTTACGTTGCCAGCAAGGCAGCCCAGAATGCGATGATGGGTGTGATGGCCATTGAGTTCCAACAGAGCAACACCCCGTTAGAGGTATTCTCCGTACACCCGGGTCCCACCACCACCGATCTGAATGGTAACATGGCACTGCCTGGTTTCCATGACATCGAGACCGTAGGGCAGAAGATGGCTGAACTCATCAACGATGGACAGAACCACCAGGGCGAATTCATTGAGCTTTATCCAATCGTTAAGGAGGACTAATCAGTCATAGCCCTTGTTCTGGGTGAGGTTAGGATTGAGGGTGATGATGTCGCCAGGGATGGGAAAGACGGTGGTGTGACCATCGCTCTCGTCTATCTTGCTATAGTCCTCGTTGCCCATGAAGAGACTCTCGTACTGATTGAAGCGGATGAGGTCCTGACGGCGCCAACCCTCCCAGCAGAGTTCGAGCAGACGTTCGTCGAGCAGGTTCTGAAGACTAATCTCCTTGGTAGGCATGGGGGCTCGTGAGCGCACGGCATCGTAGTCTGCCTGCCCGTCCATGCCGTTGCGGAGTTTGGCCTCTGCCCGCATCAGTAGCACATCGGCATAGCGGAAGAGTACGATGTCGTTGTCCATCAGACGACCGTTCTTGGTAGCATTCTTATCCACCTCGTATTTCTTCATACGTGCTCCTGCCGTCTCCACGTAGGGACTACCGCTCAGGTCGAGATCGACCTCCCAGGGGTAGTAGATGAAGGGATTGCCATTGCGGTCGTACACGATTTCATGGTTATAGTCATAAACCACTCCTGCCCAGTAGTTCTGGAAGAAGCGGGTGTCTTCCTCATCAGTATCGTATTTGAATATCTCGAGGACTCGTCTGGTGGCACAGGCACCGTTTTCACCAGTGAAACCGTAGGCATCAGCATGCCGGTAGTGCCATGAGCGGTAGAAACAGTCCTGTATGTTGTAATAGAGGTCCTTGTCCATGAAGATGGTCCAGATGTTCTCGTTAGAGTTCTCGTTGTGAACTTGGAAATTATTGGTGTAGGAGTCCTCGAGGGTAAAGCCACAGAGCTCCAGGAGGTCACAGTAATGGATGGTGGCCTCCCAGGCGTTCATCGTCTGGCCTTCGATGTCGAGTTGCATCTCACTGCCGTCAGGACGTACGCCGTCAGTCCAATCATCATCCATATAGACTTCGGCATTGAGCATGAGTTTGGCCAGCACGAAGAAGACTACAGGACGTGTAACACGACTATAGTAGTCGCCAGGCTTAGCACTGCTTGCCACCATGAGGTCGTCGCATGTTGCCTGCAGTTCACTGACGACAAACCTGAAGACCTCGCTGCGTTCCGACTGCGTCAGCTGGTTTCTTGACACATCGGTAGAGGTGATGATGGGCACGCGTCCGAAGAGGTCGAGCAGGTACCAGTAACAGATGGCGCGCAGGGCCCTCACCTCCGACGTGTAGCTGGTAAACTCGTCTGGGGTGAGCAGGTTTTTGTAGTTGTCGAGCAACTCGATGGAGCGGTTGCTGAGGGTGATGACCTTGTAGAGGTATAGCCACGCGTTCTTGGGCATCTCGTGTCCTTTATCCCAAGAGTGGCGATACAGGTCCACCCATGTACCGCCATCATACCAGTCGGTGCCTCGTATGGGCACCATGGCCTCGTCGGAGCCAAAGGTCTGCAGATCATAGATGCCACGGCAGGTGCCTTGTATGCCTTCGCCATCAGTCGAGCCGCCTATATAATTGTATAAGGTGGCGACAGTGTTCAGGTAGATGGCGTCGGCATTGGTGTAAACCTCCTCCTCTGAAATCTGGTCACGTGGATTTTCATTGAGAGAGCAGGATAAAGGTAAAAAGGTAAAAATGCAGACAAGTGCTGTGCCAAACACCAGCCGATTTATTCTATTGATCATAGTAATCATAATTCCTAATTTCTAAATCCTCATTAAAACTTCAAACTGAGAGCCATGGTGTAGGAACGATAGACGGGCATGACGTTCTTGTCGTCGATGCCGAGTGTGCCGTTGATGATGCTGGAGTTGATCATCGGCGTCACCCCGCTGTAGCCAGTGATGGTGGCGAGGTTATTCACGGAGGCTGACAGTCGCATACCCTGGACGTACTTGGAGCGGATGGGAACGTTCCAGCCTAGGGTGACGTAGTCGAAGTTCACATAGTCGCCTCGCTCCAGCCAATAGTCGCTGATGGTCTGATCGTGGATATTCTTTTCGTCGGCACCCTTCATCACGTTGTAGTTGGGCAGCGACAGCATGTTCGTGAAGGTGAGGGCCGAACCGTTGTAGATCTTGTGTCCGAAGGCACCGATTATCTGCATGGTGATATCCCACTGTTTGTAGCGCAGGGCGATGTTCGAACCCATCATGGCCTTGGGCGTAGCCTGTCCGCAGATGTATTTCTCACTGCTAATATCGTAGTATTTCTTACCGTCTTCATCTGTGACGAAACCATTGCAGTGGGGCAGGTAGAAAACGCCAAGTTGCTCACCGACGATCTGTTTGACGATATCGCTGGAGCCGTGGAAGCCTGCTCCCCAGAGGGAGGAAATACCTTTCGAGTCAGGAGCCGTCAGGTGCTGGCCGTTATAGTAGCCGTCGAGCGAGATGAGCTTGTTGCGCTCAAACGTCCAGTTGGTGTTGATGGTCAGTTCCACGTCTTTGGTGCGCAGGGGGGTGATGCCAAAGCCGATTTCCAGTCCGCTGTTCTCCATCGAACCAAGGTTAGCCAACAGTTTGTCGTAGGTGAAAGGTGGCACAGGCACATCGTAAACATAGAGCATGTCGGTGGTCTTCGAGCGGTAGTAGTCGATGGTCATGGCAATGCGGCCATTCCAAAGAGCGAGGTCGAAGCCGACGTTGAAGGTGCGTTTGATCTCCCACTTCAGGTCAGGATTGGCATTGCGCACGATGCCGAGGGTGATGGCAGGGCTGCCTCCTACGGGTACGACACCATTGGGCTTCATCAGCTCCAGGGAGTTGTAGGAATCGATGCCTGCCTGGTTTCCTGAGAGTCCGTAGCCGATGCGCAACTTGGCATTGGAGACGGCTTTCAAGGCTTTCATCCAGGGCTCCTTGCTGATGACCCATGCACCACTGGCTGAGGGGAAGAATCCCCAGCGGTTGTTCTTTCCGAATTTGGAGGAGGCATCACCACGGGCGTTGAAGGTGACAGTATATCTGTCGAGCAGGGTATATTGAGCGCGAAACAGCAACGACTCCATGTGGGAGTCACTGAAGTAGGAGTCGGTACCGTCCCATGGCCGTTGGGCACCTGCCGACAGCTTGTAGAAGCTAAAGGCATCGGAGGGGAAACCTGTCGTGGTGGTGTAAAATCCTCTCGCCTTCTGATTATTTGCCTCGAACAGCGCCATCAGGTTAAGTGTCGAGTGGCTGGTGTTGAGGATATATGTCAGCGAGATGTTACCCAGCATCTCCTCGCTTTTGTCATGTCGACAGTAGGCCTCGCCCCTGTTCCATACACTCATGGGGTAGTAGTGCCCGTTTCCTATATCATTGTAGGAATAGGATCCGAAGGCGCGCAGCGTCAGGTCCTTGGAGAGGATGACCTTCGCCTTCATGTGGATGTTGAAGTGACCGTTATCTTCCTCCTGTGTCATATCGAGCAACGACAGTGGATTCTTGATCCAGAGGGCTTCTGTCACCTGGTCATACGTGCCGTCGGCATTCCTGGTGTCAGGAAAGGTGGGGTTGAAGGTGGCAGCCGAGTAGAACAGTTCCTGCGGAAAGGGCAGGCGAGAATATTGCTGAATGGATCCCACCATGCCGAGGTCAACTGTCAGATGATTGTCGAAGGCCTGTTGCGAGATGTCAAGCTTGGCAATGAAATTGCGAGAACCTTGCGTCTTGATGACCGTTCTGTGCTGCATCATACCTACTGAGGCACGGTAGTTGGCTGTCTCTGTGCCACCCCCGAAGGCTATGTGGTGGTTCTGAACGAAGCCAGTGCGCTCGATGGCCTTGTTGAAGTCCGTGTCATAACCCTTGTCGATATAGCTGAGGCCGAGTCTGTTTGCTGCCTGACGGAACTCCTGGGCGTTCATCATCTCCGTCCGCTTATATACACTCTCAAAACCGATGCTACCGTCGTAAGAGATATGAAACTGCTGGTTGCGTCCTTTTTTCGTAGCCACCTCGATGACGCCCGCAGCACCACGGCTGCCGTATTGTGCCGTTTCAGAGGCGTCCTTTAGGATGGTGAAGCTCTCAATATCGGCAGGATAGATCGTAGAAAGAATGGTGAGGTCTGCCGTTACACCGTCGATGATCACCAATGGGTCGTTGTTACCCGTCAGTGAGGTGGTACCTCTGACGCGTACGGCCGAGACCATCGCTTCCTGATTGCCGCCCGATGTCACCTGTACACCAGCCGACTGTCCGCTCAAGGCATCTAACGACGACGTGATCAGACCTTTGTTCATGCGCTCTTCCGTGACTTGGTCGATGGCTCCGGCAAACGTGTTTTTGTCTCCTTTCGTATAGCCAATCCTTACGGTCATGGTGTCATTGACCTCAGTCTGTGCTCCAGCCGTCGTGAACATCAGGGAGATTAACAGCACAATCCAATATCTGGAATTCATATCCTTTCGTTTTAGGTTTCTGTTTGCAAAGATACACAATTATTTCTAAATAACACCCGCTAATTCGTATTTATTTTGTAATTTTGCAGCCGCAATGAGCAAAAATATTAAGGATTACGAGATTATGGCCCCTGTGGGCTCGCGCGAGTCGCTGGCAGCCGCCATCCAAGCCGGTGCCGACAGTATCTACTTCGGTATCGAGAAGTTGAACATGCGTGCCCATTCAGCCTCTACGTTCACCATCGACGACCTCAAGGAGATGGCCGCCACCTGCAATGAGCATGGTATCAAGAGTTACCTGACGGTGAACACGATCATCTATGGCGAGGATATCCCCTTGATGCACGAGATCATCGATGCCGCCAAGGAGGCTGGTATCTCGGCTGTGATCGCCAGTGATGTGGCTGTGATGACCTATTGCAACAGGGTGGGACAGGAGGTACACCTCTCCACGCAACTGAACATCTCGAACATCGAGGCCCTGCGCTTCTATGCGCAGTTTGCCGATGTCGTGGTCTTGGCGCGTGAACTCAATATGGAGCAGGTGGCAGACATCTTCCGTCAGGTGGAGGCCGAGCATATCTGTGGTCCATCAGGTGAGCAGATCCGCATCGAGATGTTCTGTCATGGTGCTCTCTGCATGGCCATCAGTGGCAAGTGCTATATGAGTCTGCACGCTGCCAATCGCAGTGCCAACCGTGGTGAGTGCATCCAGGTGTGCCGTCGCAGTTATACGGCTACGGACAACGAGACGGGCTATCAGCTCGACATCGACAATAAGTATATCATGTCGCCCAAGGACCTGAAAACCGTGCGCTTCATTGATAAGATGATGAACGCAGGCGTGCGCGTGTTCAAAATCGAGGGTCGTGCACGAGGACCCGAATATGTCTATACCGTCGTGAAGTGCTATAAGGAGGCCATCCAGGCCGTGCTCGACGGCACGTTCACGGAGGAGAGAAAAGATGAATGGGACGAGCGCCTCGCCACCGTCTTCAACCGTGGCTTCTGGGACGGCTACTACCAGGGTCAGCTCATGGGCGAGTGGAACAAGAACTACGGCTCTAATGCCACGGAGCGCAAGGTCTATATTGGCAAGGGCGTGAAATACTTCTCGAAACTGGGTGTGGCGGAGTTCACCGTCGAGGCCAGTACCTTCAAGGTGGGCGACAAGATGCTGATCACAGGTCCCACAACAGGTGTGATGTATGTCACGGCTGACGAGATCCACGATGACAATGGTCCTGTGGCTGAGGCCCAGCAGGGTACGAAGGTATCGATTGCCGTCACAGGCAAGGTGCGCCCCAGTGACAAACTTTTTAAATTGGTGAAAGATGACAATTAATGAGATTCAAGACGAGATTATAGAAGAGTTCTCCGGCTTCGACGACTGGATGGACAAGTACCAGCTGCTCATCGATCTGGGTAACGAACAGGCACCGCTCGACGAGAAATACAAGACGGAGCAGAATCTGATTGACGGGTGCCAGAGTCGTGTGTGGCTGCAGGCTGACTATGAGGATGGTAAGATTCACTTCACAGCTGAGAGCGACGCGCTGATCGTGAAGGGCATCGTGGCGCTGCTGATACGCGTGCTGAGCGACCATACGCCCCAGGAGATACTGGATGCCGACCTCTACTTCATCGACGAGATCGGACTCAAGGAACACCTGTCGCCTACACGCTCCAACGGACTTGTAGCAATGGTGAAGCAGATGCGCGTTTATGCGCTGGCTTTCAGCGCGAAAGCATAAATTAAGACCACTTTAAAATGGAAAACTTTTTTACCGTCTAAATGGGTAAAGTTTTCCATTTTATTTTTCAACTACCTGATAATCAATAGTTTGACATTTATTAACTGAAGAAAAGTTTTCCAAAACGGATAACTTTCGGATAAATGTTGTATCTTTGCAAACGGTTTCGGCTCATGGGCCGCAACACTCAGAAAAAGCAACAAATAAAAACCTTTTTTATAGATCATGATTCAGACAGTAGTAAAGCGCGACGGACGTATTGTGGGCTTTAACGAGCAGAAGATTATGGCTGCTATCCGTAAGGCCATGCTCCACACCGAACAGGGTGAGGACGAACGACTCTTGTATCAGATTACCGACCATATCGCCCAGCGTGGCGAGAGTCAGATGACGGTGGAGCAGATCCAGGATGCCGTCGAGGTGGAGTTGATGAACTCCAGCCGTAAGGACGTGGCCCAGAAATATATCGCCTACCGTCATCAGCGCTCTGTGGCCCGTAAGGCCAAGACCCGTGAGGTGTTTCTCGATATCGTGAACATCAAGAACAATGATGTCACGCGTGAGAACGCCAATATGAATGCCGACACCCCGGCTGGTATGATGATGAAGTTCGCCTCCGAGACCACGAAGCCCTTCGTCGATGACTACCTGCTCTCTGAGGAGAGCCGTGAGGCCGTGGAGCACAACTACCTCCATATCCACGACAAGGACTACTACCCCACGAAGTCGCTCACCTGCGTACAGCATCCCCTGGATCATATCCTCGAGTGCGGCTTCATCGCTGGTCATGGTGCCTCGCGCCCAGCCCGTCGTATCGAGACGGCCTCAGTGCTCGCCTGTATCTCGATGGAGTGCTGCCAGAACGAGATGCACGGAGGTCAGGCCATCCCCGCCTTCGACTTCTACCTCGCACCCTACGTGCGTATGAGCTATATCGAGGAACTGAAGGCCCTCGAGGATCTCAACGGTGAGGATTACAAGGACCTCTACGACGAGCCGCTGATGGATTATATCAAGAAGCCCCTCGAAGGGCTGACTGGAAAGGAGCGCGCCCAGCAGCATGCCATCAACAAGACCGTGGGTCGCGTGCATCAGGCCATGGAGGCGTTCATTCACAACATGAACACCATCCACTCGCGTGGTGGTAACCAGGTGGTATTCTCCTCTATTAACTACGGTACGGATACTTCTGCCGAGGGTCGTTGCATCATGCGCGAGATCCTGCTCTCTACCTACGAGGGTGTGGGCGGTGGCGAGACGGCTATCTTCCCCATTCAGATCTGGAAGAAGAAGCGTGGTGTGAACTACCTGCCCGAGGATCGTAACTTCGACCTCTACCAGTTGGCCTGTAAGGTGACGGCCCGTCGTTTCTTCCCCAACTTCCTGAACCTCGATGCCTCCTATAATCAGGACAGCGAGTGGCGTGCTGACGATCCCAAGCGCTATATCCACGAGGTGGCCACGATGGGCTGTCGTACGCGTGTCTTCGAGAACCGTTTCGGTCCCAAGACCTCTATCGGGCGCGGTAACCTCTCCTTCACCACCATCAACATCGTGAAACTCGCCATCGAGTGCATGGAAGAGCCGGATCAGCAGAAGCGCATCGACATGTTCTTCGCCAAACTCGACCACATGCTCGAGGTGGCTGCCAAGCAGCTCGACGACCGTTACCAGTTCCAGAAGACGGCCTTTGCCAAGCAGTTCCCGTTGCTGATGAAGAGTCTCTGGATCGGTGCCGAGAAGTTAGGTCCGATGGACACCATCGAGAGCGTCATCAACCAGGGTACGCTGGGTATCGGCTTCATCGGTCTGGCAGAGTGTCTCGTGGCCCTTACGGGTAAGCACCATGGCGAGAGTGCCGAGTCGCAGGAACTGGGTCTGAAGATCGTCACCTACATGCGCGACCGTGTCAACGAGTTCTGCGACCGCTATCACCACAACTACTCCGTGTTGGCCACCCCCGCCGAGGGTCTTAGTGGCAAGTTCACGAAGAAGGATCGCAAGAAGTTTGGCATCATCCCTGGTGTCACCGATCGCGACTACTATACCAACTCCAACCACGTGCCCGTGTATTACAAGTGCTCCGCCCGTCATAAGGCCGAGGTCGAGGCACCTTATCACAACCTGACGCGTGGCGGACATATCTTCTACGTGGAGATCGACGGCGACGCCACCCATAACCCTCAGGTCATCATGAGCGTGGTGGATATGATGGATCAGCTCGACATGGGCTATGGCTCTGTCAACCACAACCGCAACCGCTGCATGGACTGCGGCTACGAGAACGCCGACGACCATTTGGAGAAATGCCCGAAGTGCGGCTCTACCAACATCGACAAACTGCAGCGCATCACAGGTTACCTTGTGGGTACCACCGACCGTTGGAACTCTGGTAAACTCGCCGAACTCAACGACCGTGTGACGCATATCGACCATGGCGCACAGGATCTTTTTGGAGATTAAACATTAAAGATTAAACATTAAATTGATTCGTGTTCTCGATATCATAGAAGATACAATGGTGGACGGTCCGGGATTCCGGACCTCCATTTATTGTGCAGGCTGTCGTCACAAGTGTCCGGGCTGCCATAACCCCCAGTCGTGGGATCCCAAGGGCGGCCGTGAGATGACGACGGAGCAACTGATGAAGATCATCGAGGCCGATCCATACGCCAACGTCACCTTTACGGGCGGCGACCCCATGTATCAGTGCGACGGCTTTGCGGACCTGGCACGTGCCATCCACCGTCGCACGAACAAGGATATCTGGTGCTATACGGGCTTTACCTTTGAAACGCTGATTACGAGGGCACAGCGTGAACTCCTGGAACTGCTCGACGTACTCGTCGATGGTCCCTTTGTCCAGAGTCTCCGTGACCCAGACCTGCTCTTCCGAGGCTCTTCCAACCAGCGCATCATCGATGTCCAGAAAACCCTCTATTCAGGTGAGATTATTCTCTGGCAGCCAGACATAGATATACGTACATGAAAATGGTGGCACTTTTCGCCAAATAAGTGCCTTTAAATTTTGCTAAAGTGCCACCAAATTTCAAATAAGTGCCTCCAAATTCTCAATACTCGCCACTTATTCGCGCCATAACACAGTATCCAAAAAGGTGCAAAGGTGCAAGGGTGCAAATGCAAAATGCAAAAGATGCAAAAATGTTCAATTGTTCAAATGTTCAAAATGCATTTTGTCTCGGACGGTCAACAAGTCAACAAAAAGAAATTCAAAATAAACAACAACGAATATTATATTAATTATATTATATATTATAATATATAATATAATTAAATGTTTCGTCAAATTTTTATCTAAATGAAAATCACCTTTTGTTGACTTGTTGACAGTTTTGTCTTCCAACCATTTGCATCTTTTGCATTTTGCACCCTTGCACCTTTGCACCCTTTTGAATAAAACATGGATTTGAACATTTGAACATTTGAACATTTTCCATTAAAATTAAAATAAAAGTTAAATCTCTGGGGTGTATCGCTATGCCTGCTACTTGGTGGCTCAGAATGGTGATCCTCGCAAGGAACAGATAGCTTTTGCTCAAACCTACTTTGCCGTTCAAACAAGGAAAGCGGAACTAATAGAGAAACGTCTTCTTGAGGTTGAACGTGTTCAGGCTCGAGCTAAATTGCAGGAGACGGAAAAGAAACTCTCTGGCGTACTGTATGAACGCGGTATCAACGACAAGACCTTTGCAGTAATCCGTTCAAAGGGAGACCAAGCGCTTTTCAGGCTAAGTACTGCCACATTGAAGCGAAAGATGAATATACCAGCCAGTCGCCCATTAGCAGATTTCTTGCCCACAATTAGCATTAAGGCCAAAGATTTTGCAACAGAGCTGACCAGTGTAAATGTGCAGACCAAGGACCTGCAAAGTGAAACGATGATCACGCAAGAGCATATAGAGAATAATGCTGCTGTCCGTCGTATTCTTTTGGAACGTGGTGTCATTCCAGAAGATTTGCCAGCAGAGGAGGATGTGAAGAAGGTGGAGCGTAGATTGGCCAGTGAAAAGAAGAAAGCAATAGAAAACAAACGAAAATAATCATTCTTAACTAGTTACTTCAAGAACGGACGAAAGGCCGTCCAGAAATAAGAAAGCATTTTATTCCTGATAATCGTTGAGTTTCTTTAGATAATGCTCGCGGAAGTCGCTCCAGTGGTAATAGGGGGCGCAGTCGGTGGGGATGGGCAGTGTGGCCTCTTCCTCGTTGAGCAGCACCTTGAATAGCACATCTTGGTCCTTGGGATTCTTGCGGTAGAAGATGAACTGGACGTTGGCACCCATGGGGAAGATACGGTAGTTGACCCATCCTTTCTCCTCGAGTTGTTCCACATCATCGATCTGGACATCGTAGCCGTTAAGGCCTAACAGACAGACGAGGGGCATGACCATCGTCTCGTGGCCGAAGCGCAGGGTGGCGCCAGGGCGGGGTAGGGCGATGCAACTGTCGGCCTCCTGGATGATCTTCCGCAGCAGGTTGCGCTGGGAGTAGGGTTGTGTGCCACCGTTCTGGGGAGAGGCTCCGTAGGTGAGATACCAATACACATTATCCTTGCGCCAATTGACATAGAGTTCATCCGCGTTGTAGAGATCGTAGAAGTCGATTTTGTCGCGCAGTTCCGTGTTCTGGGCGATGGAGACGTTCTTGAAGATGTAATAGTTCAGACGTTCCAGGTTGACGCAGTTGTTGGAGTAGGCGGTATCGTTGAAGAGCGACTCCACGGGACGCTTGGGATCGACATGCTTCAGGCAGAAGGCGTCGTAGATGTCCTGAGAGATCTTCGGCATGCGCTTCTTCCTCAGTTTGGGGTCGCGGAGGTTCATGTAGTACATGTCGTGCTCACTGGCGTCGTGGGTGATGCGCAGTTTCGGGTTGTGGGCAACGAGTTCTTGCAGGGCATTCTCCATGGAGAGGATGCAGCGGATGACAACCGTGCTCTTCGCATCGACGCAGACATCACCCTTGAAGACCTCTGGGAATCGCTCGTACATACGACGGGCAATGTCTCTGTGCTGCTGGGCACCTAACGGCGTCAATTCTCCATGGCGCATATTGGCATCGTCGCGCAACAGCTTCATCCGTCGCAGGATTTCCTGCCCCTTGGCATTCAGTTTCCCCAGACTGTCGGCCAGCAGAAGGGTGAAGTAGGGGTAGTCGTAGTCGCGGTGGTTGATGATATACCGCGAGCCGTGGCGGCCGTAGTGGCTGATATAGAAAGGCTTCTTTCCCTTAGGGGCTGGGGTGAGTGCCTTCGTAGGTTCGGGATAGGCCATGTAGTTACTGGCAGAGCGACGAGGATCCTGGGCGATCTCATCGCGGACGCTCTGGGCTGATGCGTAGAGGGTAATACAGCCTAAGATGACGGTGAATATGAATTTTCTCATAAAGTTTTTTCGATTTTGCGTGCAAATATACGAAAAAAACAGTATTTTTGCAAACAAATAGCAGGGATTATGGCAAAAAACATCAAATGGCAGGATGATTACTGGCTTCTGCTGCTGCAGATCTACCTGCAGAAACCCGTGGGTATCAAGCCGATGTACAGTCGTCGGATGGTGGATCTGAGCATGGAGTTGCATATCTCACCTTCGGTGCTCTTCAACAGGATGTGCCAGATTGCGAATTTGGAGACACCCCGTATCGAGCGGTTCTGGGAAACCTACGGAGAGAACCCCCGTAAGTTGGCGCGAGCCGTGCGTCTGTATCGTGAGATGAAGGGCTTCAACAATGCTGATGAGTTCTACGATGGCGTGGAGATCAGTGAGAGTTTCGAGAAGGACTTCAAGCCCATCGCCGAGGGGGAGAAGATGACGCCTGTGATGCTGATCCTGATTCTGGATCTCTATTTCCGTCTGACGCCCATCACGATGGTGGCAGAAACGCCTGAAGTGCAGGAACTGGCACGGCTTATGAAGTTGAAGCCGCAGGAGGTGGCCGAGGCGTTAGAGGTGTTCCAGTATTGTGATCCCTACCTGCATCGTAAGGAGGTGACCTTCAGTCCGCTGTTCTTGCCCTGCCAGCAGGTATGGCGCCGCTTTGGTAATGCCAATCCCGAGGATCTGGCCTCATACGCCAGTCAGTTGAAAGAATATTTTAAATGAGCGAATATAGTCAAATACAGGAGCAGAAGTTGGAGCAGAAACTCGGACAGAGTATCTCGCATCAGCAGTTGTTGCAGGCTGCCCTCGTGGAGTTGCCTGTGGCACAACTCGTGGATCGTATCAATACTGAGATGAACGACAACCCCGCTCTGGAGGTGGATGCCGACTATGACGAGCCTGAGGCCCTAGACTTCCAGGACGGCAGCGACTATGGGGATGGTGACGACTATGAGACGAGCAGTGAGCGCGAGGAACGCCAGTCTGCCCTCGACGATGCTCTCAGCAATATCGGCCGCGATGACGAGGATTTGCCCGTGTATCAGGGTGGCAGTGCTGTGGCCGAGGAGCGGGAGGAGATGGTCTATGGTGAGACGGTGTCGTTCTATGACCAGTTGAAAGAGCAGATGGGCGAACTGGAGATGACGGAGCAGCAGCGCGATGTCATGGAGTATCTGATAGGATCGCTCGATGATGACGGACTGTTGCGCAAAGGTCTCGACGTGATCTGCGAGGAACTGGCCATCTATCATAACATCGACGTGACGGAGCAACAGGTGGAACAGGTGTTGGACCTCTTGCAGCATTTTGATCCTGCGGGTATCGGCGCGCGCTCGTTGCAGGAGTGTCTGCTGTTGCAGATCAGCCGTCGTGAGCCTTCGCGTGTCAGGGATCTGATGCAGCGCGTGGTGAGCAGTCATTTCGATGAGTTTACCAAGAAGCACTGGGATAAGATACAATCAGCCCTCGCGCTGAATGACATGCAGGCGGAGGCTCTCTTTCGTGAACTGCGGAAACTAAACCCGCGCCCTGGTGCCTCTCTGGGCGAGACCGTCGGCCGTAACCTGCAACAGATCACACCCGACTTCATCGTGGATACGCAGGATGACGGTACCGTCACTTTCGTGCTGAACAATGGTGAGGTGCCTGAACTGAAGGTGTCGCAGTCGTTTGCTGATTCCATGAAGGAATATCAGGAGAACAAGGAGAATCTGAGCCGCCAGACGAAGGAGGCACTGCTCTATATTAAGAAAAAGGTGGATGCTGCCCAGAACTTCATTGAGGCCATCAAGGTGCGCCGTCATACGCTGACGGTGACCATGCGGGCCATCATCCAGTTACAACATCAGTTCTTCGTGGATGGTGATGAAGCCTCGCTGCGCCCGATGATCCTGCGTGACGTGGCGGAGAAGACGGGACTGGATCCCTCGACGATCTCGCGTGTGAGCAACTCGAAATATGCGCAGACACGTTGGGGCACCTTCCCCCTGCGCCATTTCTTCAGCGACGGCTTTGTGACGGAGAGTGGCGAGGAACTATCCACCCGTCAGATCAAGGCAGCGCTGAGGGATATCATCGACGCTGAGGATAAGAAACGTCCGCTGAGTGATGATGTACTCAAGGAGGAACTGGCCAAGCGCGGTTTCCCCATTGCCCGCCGTACGGTGGCGAAATACCGTGAACAGTTGGGCATACCCATTGCGAGGTTGAGAAAGTGAGAAAATGAAAAGGTGAGACGATGAATAGGGAGAAGAATATCATTCTGGCAGCGCGGATCGTGAGCTTGTTGTTCACACCGTTTTATCTGCCGCTGGTGGGACTGATGGCGCTGTTTGTGTTCAGTTATCTCAGTCTGATGCCCTGGGCCTACAAGCTACAGGTGCTCACGCTGGTATATGTGTTTACCATTCTCCTGCCCACGCTGCTCATCCATTTCTACCGTCGTCATCAGGGGTGGAACCTCATAGAGTTAGGACATAAGGAGCGCCGTGTGGTGCCCTACGTCATCTCCATCCTCTGCTATTTCTTCTGCATCTATCTGATGGATATGATGCATATTCCACATTTCATGGGGTCTATCCTCACTGCAGCGTTGTTTATACAGATTGTCTGCGCGCTCATCAATGTGTGGTGGAAGATCTCCACACATACGGCAGCCATTGGTGGTGTGGCGGGATCTTTGTTCGTCTTTGGCGAGTATTTCGGGTTCAACCCCGTGTGGTGGCTCTGTCTGGTGCTGATCCTGGCAGGTGTCCTCGGCACCAGTCGCATGATCCTGCGTCAGCACACGCTGGCACAGGTCACTGCAGGCTTCTTCGTGGGTGTCGTCTGTTCTATTCTCGGATTAATTTATTAGTAAGATATGAAACCGTTAGTGAGTATTATCATGGGCAGCACGAGTGATCTGCCTATTATGGAGAAAGCCTGCAAACTGCTTGACGAGATGCAGGTGCCTTTTGAAGTGAATGCCCTCTCAGCCCATCGCACGCCCGATGCTGTGGAGGAGTTTGCCCGTACGGCAAAGGAGCGAGGTATTAAGGTGATCATTGCGGGCGCTGGTATGGCAGCCGCACTGCCTGGTGTCATTGCCGCCTCGACGACACTGCCCGTCATTGGTGTACCCATCAAGGGCATGCTCGATGGTCTCGACGCCATGCTCTCCATCATCCAGATGCCCCCGGGTATCCCTGTGGCTACGGTTGGCGTGAACGGTGCCCAGAACGCGGCCATCCTCGCGGTGGAGATGATGGCGCTCAGTGATGTGGATCTGGCTCAGCGTCTGGCAGCCTATAAGGGAGGCCTGCGCGTGAAGATCGAGAAGGCCAATGAGGAGCTGGCTGGTCTAAAGTACAATTTCAAGACCAACTAATGTTTAATCTTTATTGTTTAATCATTAATGTATCAGAGAAGATTATCTACAGAGACCCGCGTGGGCCGCATAGGCATCGGGGGCACTAATCCCATCCGCATCCAGTCGATGGGAACAGTGGATACCAATAATACTGAGGGCTGTGTGGCTCAGGCCAAACGCATCATCGACGCTGGGGGTGAACTCGTACGTTTCACCACCCAGGGCATCCGTGAGGCGGAGAATATGAAGCATATCTCTGCACAGTTGAAGGCCGACGGTTACGACACGCCCCTCGTGGCTGATGTGCATTTCACGGCCCATACCGCTGATGTCGCTGCCCTCTACTGCGAGAAGGTACGCATCAATCCCGGCAACTACGTGGATCCCGGACGTACGTTCAAACACTTGGAATATACGGACGAGGAGTATGCTGCTGAACTGAAGAAGATCGAGGCGAAACTCGTGCCCTTCCTGGATATCTGTAAGGAGCACCATACGGCTGTGCGTATCGGCGTGAACCATGGTTCGCTGTCTGATCGTATCATGTCACGCTATGGTGATACGCCAGAGGGTATCGTGGAGAGTTGTATGGAATTCCTGCGTATCTTCAAGCGCGAGCAGTTCAACGATGTGGTGATCAGCATCAAGGCCTCGAATACCGTGGTGATGGTGACTACCGTACGCCTGTTGGTGAAGACGATGGACAAGGAGGATATGCATTATCCCCTTCACCTCGGCGTCACGGAGGCTGGCGAGGGCGAGGATGGCCGTATCAAATCGGCCGTGGGTATCGGCACCCTGCTCACTGAGGGTATTGGTGATACCATCCGTGTCTCTCTGAGTGAGGAACCCGAATGCGAGATTCCCGTCGCCCGTAAGCTCGTGGATATGATTCCCGAGTGCTCGAAATTGCGCGAAGAGGCTGAGGCTGGTGTCAAGGATGATACCATCACGTTGGCCGTCGATGCCCCAGACTGGGAATCGTTGCAGTTGAAGGCCGCCATGGCGGTGGGTGCGCTGTTGATAGACAAGAAGGCCCATCAGCTCGTGATTAAGAATCCGAACTTCGACGAGGCTCGTCTCGTGGGACTCGCCGATGGCATCCTCCAGGCAGCGCGCATCAAGTTCACGAAGACGGAGTATATCTCCTGTCCGGGCTGTGGCCGTACGCTCTATAACCTTCAGGAAACCATTGCCAAGATCAAGGCCGCCACGAAGGATCTCGTAGGACTGAAGATCGGTATCATGGGCTGCATCGTGAATGGTCCTGGTGAGATGGCCGATGCCGACTACGGTTACGTAGGCGCAGGCAGAGGGAAAATATCCCTCTACAAGGCGAAGGAGTGTGTGGAGAAGAATATTCCCGAGTCCGAGGCCGTCGAAAAGCTCCTCGAACTCATCCGCAAAGACCGTGGATAATAATTAATCCCCGCCAAGTGGCGGGGATTAATTATTTCATCAGGATCTCAGAGAGCTCTTTCATGCCCTCGGAGGCACCCTTCTGTATCTGCTGAACACGGGAGCCTGCGGAGATGGGGTTAGGATCAATGAGATAGATGGGCACCCCTGGACGTGCGTAGTGCATGAGTCCTGCGGCTGGATAGACCACCAGCGACGTACCGATGATAATCAGGATATCCGCCTCTGACACGGCGTCAGCAGCCACACCAATCATAGGCACTGCCTCACCGAAGAATACGATAAACGGCCGCAGCAGCGATCCGTCGCCAGCCTTCGTACCAGGTTCCACCTCGCAGTTCTCAGGGGTGAGCGTGATCTGATACCTTGGGTCATCGACATCCAGACTCGAGCATACCTTCATCAGTTCCCCGTGCAGGTGGATGACCTTCGAACTTCCCGCCATCTCGTGGAGGTTATCGACGTTCTGCGTCACCACTGTCACATCGTATTTCTCCTCAAGTTTCGCCACGAGTTTGTGCCCCTCGTTGGGTTGCACGCCCCAGCACTTTTTGCGGAGCATGTTGTAGAAGTTTGTCACAAGGGTAGGATCTGCGAGCCATCCCTCATGGGTGGCCACCTTCGCTACGGGATAGTTCTCCCAGAGGCCGTCGGCATCGCGGAAGGTCTTCAGTCCGCTCTCCACCGACATGCCTGCACCAGTCAATACTACAATCTTCTTCATAGGCGTAAAATTGGTTTTGTGATGCAAATATACAACTTTTCTGCTAAAAAAAGTAATTTTTGCAGAAGATATTGCAATAGAATGAGAAAATATATGTAACTTTGCGCCGTTTTTTAAGGTTACACATTATTAATATAGAAAGAATGGATAAATTAAGTTATGCTTTGGGCTTGGGCATCGGTCAGCAGTTGTCGCAGATGGGTGCCGAGAATATCAGTGCCGAAGACTTCGCGCAGGCCATCAAGGATGTGCTGGAGGGCAAGGAACTGAAGGTGTCGCACCGCGAGGCCCAGGTGATCGTACAGGACTATTTCCAGAAGCAGGAACAGAAGATGCAGGCTCAGCGCGCCGAGCAGGGCAAGGTGCACAAGGAGGCTGGTGAAAAATATCTGGCAGAGAATGCCAAGAAGGATGGTGTCATCACGCTGCCCAGCGGTCTTCAGTATCAGGTGCTGAAAGAGGGTAACGGTAAGAAGCCGACGGCCAAGGACACGGTGATGTGCCATTATGAAGGTACGCTCATCGACGGCACGATTTTCGACAGCAGTTATAAGCGCGGAGAGCCCGCCACCTTCCCCTTGCAGCAGGTAATCGCTGGTTGGACGGAAGGTCTGCAGCTCATGCAGGAAGGTGCCAAGTACCGTTTCTTTATCCCCTACCGTCTGGGTTACGGTGCAGGTGGCGCAGGTGCCTCGATTCCCCCGTATGCCGCTCTGGTGTTCGATGTGGAGTTGATACAGGTGGTGTGAGAGACATTAAACATTAAAGATTAAACATTAAAAACATTATAAATAATGAAGAAATTACTGTTTGTAGCCGTTATGGCTATTGTGGCTGCAGGTTTTAGCGCTTGTGGCAACTCTGCTCCTAGAGCAAGTCTGAAGAATGATGTGGATACTTTGAGCTATGCCATCGGTATGGCCCAGACACAAGGTCTGAAGGAGTATCTCGTGGGAAGCCTGGGTGTTGACACTGCTTACATGGCAGAGTTCATCAAGGGTCTGAACGAGGGCGTGAATGCTGGTGAGAACAAAAAGAAGGCTGCCTACTATGCAGGTATTCAGATTGGCCAGCAGATCTCTACCCGTATGGTGAAGGGCATCAACCACGAGTTGTTTGGTGAGGACTCTACGAAGACGATCTCCCTGAAGAACTTCATGGCTGGCTTCGTGGGTGCCGTGACAGGTAAGAAGGGTCAGATGACCATGGACGAGGCCAATGAGACAGCCCAGCGCATGATGCAGGAGATCAAGGCCCGTGAGTTGGCAAAGAGCTTCGGTCCTAACAAGGAGGCTGGTGAGAAGTTCCTCGCTGCCAATGCCAAGAAGGAGGGTGTGAAGACCCTGCCCAGTGGTGTGCAGTACAAGGTCATCAAGGAGGGCACTGGTGCCATTCCTACCGATACTTCTCTGGTGAAGGTGCACTACGAGGGTCGCTTGGTGAACGACACCATCTTCGACAGCTCTTACCAGCGTGGTGAGCCTGCCACATTCCGTGCCAATCAGGTGATCAAGGGTTGGACAGAGGTGCTCTGCCACATGCCTGAGGGTTCCATCTGGGAGGTTTATATCCCTCAGGAACTGGCTTACGGTGAGCGTCAGCAGAACAAGATCGATCCTTTCTCGGCCCTGATCTTCAAGATCGAACTGTTGGAGGCCAATGCCAGTATGAAGCAGACTCTGATGAATAAGCTGAAGAGGTAATGAAAAAGGTCGTAATCATAGCACTCGCTCTTGTGGCGAGTGCTTCTTTTTCTCCCGCTGATGCTGGTAAGAAAAAGCCTGTGCCCACTCCTGTCGAGGAGCCCATGCAACTCATCGGCAGTTCCGATTCCGTGAGCTATGCCGCAGGCATGCGTCTGACGGAGGGTCTGATCCCCTTCCTGCTTCAGCAGAAGGTGGATACCGCGCTGATGGACGATTTCCTGCGTGGCTTCCGCGAGGTGGTGAAGACTGGCGATAATCCCCGGCAGAGGGCCTATCTGGTAGGTATGGACATCGCGCGCCAGTTGAACGAGCGTATGGTACCCGGCATGACGAAGGAGTTTCAGGACTCTCCCGACTCCATCATTGCCGAGAAGCTTTACAAAGGTTTTGAGGCTGCCCTGAAGGGCGACACTTCTGTATTCACCATCGATGCCGCCACGAAGTATTTCACTGAGAAGCAGCAGGCCGACAAAGCCGCCAAGGAAGAGAAACTCTATGGCCCTATCCGCGATGCAGGTACGCAGTTTCTCGTGGAGAATGCCAAGAAGGAGGGTGTCATCAAGTTGCCCAGCGGTCTTCAGTACAAGGTGCTCGTGCAGGGCAATGGTGAAGTGCCCCTGGCAGATGACAAAGTTCTTGTGAACTATGAGGGCCGTCTCATCGACGGTACTGTCTTTGATGCCTCTTCGAAGCACGGCGATGAGCCTGCGGAGTTCACTCCCGCTCAGGTCATCAAAGGATGGTCGGAGGCGCTCACGATGATGCCCGTAGGTTCGAAATGGCAACTCTACATCCCCTATTATCTCGCCTACGGTGAGCGAGGGGCAGGCAGCGATATCAAACCCTACAGTACGCTGATTTTCGACGTCGAACTGGTAGGAATCAAGCAGAAATAAGTAAGTGTGTCACGAAAGTGACACACTTTTTTAAATTTTTTCCATAAAAAGTTGCATTGTTCAATTAAATTCTTTATTTTTGCTGACAAATTGTAACATAATCAACTAAAAATGGAAAAAATTGATCTTTTGGATAAGAAGATTCTGAGCATTCTGTCTAAGAATGCGCGTATCCCCTTCAAGGATGTGGCTGCCGAGTGTAATGTCTCCCGCGCTGCCATCCATCAGCGTGTGCAGCATCTTATCGATGCCGACGTCATCACTGGCAGCGGCTTTGATGTGAACCCGAAGAGTCTGGGCTATTCCACCTGCACCTATGTAGGTATCACGCTCGAGAAGGGTTCGATGTATAAGGACGTGGTAGAGATGCTGAAGCATATCCCCGAGGTAGTGGAGTGCCACTTCACGACGGGTCCTTACACGATGCTCGTCAAACTCTACGCCCGCGACAACGAACAACTCATGGAGTTGCTCAATGGTAAGTTGCAGGGCATCCCCGGTGTGATGGCTACAGAGACGCTTATCTCACTGGAGCAGAGTCTGAAGCGCGAGATTCCCATTACGGTGGAGGATTGATATGGCGAAGGCTTTCGACTTGCAGTCGTATCTCGACGATATCTATGCACGGTATCCCGAGGGCGACGAGAAACCCGTCATCGGCATTACAGGCAATTACGGAGAACTGACGTGTAAACTGGCTGAGGGCTACTACAAGTCCGTTGTGGCCGCAGGTGGTGTACCCCTGATCATTCCCCCCGTTGCCGATAAGGATGCTGTGCTCAACACCCTTTCTCACATCGATGGTCTTATCCTCAGTGGTGGTGGCGACTACGACCCCCACTGGGCAGGCGAGGAACCCTCACCCCTGCTTGGTACCATCAACGCCGAGCGCGACCTCCCCGAGTTGCTCATCACGCGCCTGGCCTATAACCGTCAGATCCCCATCCTCGGCATCTGCCGTGGCATCCAGACACTGGCCATGGCCCTTGGCGGACATGTGGCGCAGGACCTGTCGGAGATTAAACATGAAACATTCTTGGACGAGCCAAGCGGCAAAGCCGAGCGAAACATTAAACATTCGCAGGAGGCACCTCGCGAAGAGGCCACACATCGTGTCACTGTGGAGCAGGACTCCATCCTTCATCGCATCTACTCTGAGGCGCAGCCTAATTTATTGTCTTCTGAGGCGCAGCCGAATTTAATGATTAATGTAAATTCCTTCCACCACCAGGCCGTTGATGCCCCAGGCGATAAGTTCCGTACGATAGCCACCTCGCCCGATGGCATCATCGAGGCCATGGAGAGCACGGAGTATAAGCCGATCCTCGGTGTGCAGTGGCATCCCGAATGCCTGAAGGAAGGACTGCCGATTTTCCAATGGCTTGTCGCTGAGGCCAGGAGTTACCGTGAGGCCCATCGCATCCACGACCGCGTGCTCACCCTCGACACCCACTGCGACACCCCGATGTTTTTCCCGCAGGGCATCCACTTCGACCATCGCGACCCGAAGATCCTCGTTGATCTCCATAAGATGACGGAGGGGCGCCAGGATGCCACGATCATGGTGGCATACCTCCCGCAGCCCACGGAGCATCCCACTGCCTTTGCCGACAATATCTTCGACAAGATAGAAGAGATAGTCACCGCGAATCGTGACTATATCCGTATCGCACGCACCCCCAATGACCTCTGGATGAACAAGCACGAGGGCCGTAAGAGCATCATGCTCGGCATAGAGAACGGCATCGCCCTCGACGGCCGTCTCGAGAACCTGCAGCACTTCAAGGATCGCGGCATCGTGTATATGACGCTCTGTCACAACGGCGACAATGACATCTGTGACTCCGCCAAGGGCAGCCACACGTGGGGCGGTGTCAGTCCTTTTGGCGAGAAGGTGATCCGTGAGATGAACCGCTTGGGCATCCTCGTGGATATGAGCCACGCCGCAGAGACGAGCTTCTACGATGCCCTCGACATCAGCAGCGTGCCCATCGTATGCAGCCATAGCAGCAGCCGTGCCCTCTGCGACCATCCCCGTAACCTCACCGACGATCAGATGCGGGCCCTCGCAGCGAAAGGCGGTGTGGCACAGACCACCATCTATCACGGATTCCTGCGCACCGATGGTGAGGCTACCATCCGTGACGTGATGGCACACCTCGACCATGCCATCGACATCATGGGTATCGATCACGTGGGACTCGGCACCGACTTCGACGGTGATGGAGGCGTCCCTGGCCTCGCCGATTCCTCCGAACTCCTCAACTTCACGCGCCAGCTCCTCGCCCGCCGCTACTCCCCCGCCGACATCCAGAAAATCTGGGGCGGAAACTTCCTCAGACTAATTAGAAATTAGTAATTATGATTACACTAATCACATCAATATCTCTGAAGGGTCTGACTCAACGCGGAGCCCTGGGACTGACCCAAATGCGGATGTCTCCGACTCCGCAGAGGGGTCTGTCCCCAGTCCTCAAGCGCTCAGTCCTCAAGCGCTCAATCCTCCTCCTCCTCCCCCTTCTCTTCCTCTCCTGCGGCTTCCGCCAGCAGACCACCACCTCCGACACCACCACTGCCACCCCCGTGGGCCCCGTCTTCAGCGCTGACAGCGCCTACGCTTTCTGCCAGGCCCAGTGCTCCTTCGGCCCCCGCACGATGAACAGTCCTGCCCACGACGCCTGCGCCCGCTGGATCGTCACGAAATTCACTGACTACGGCATGACCGTCACAGAACAGCACGCCACCCTCACTGGCTACGACGGCACCCCCCTGCGCAGCACCAACATCATCGCCAGCTACAACCCTGACGCTCAGGACCGTATCCTGCTCTGCGCCCACTGGGACAGCCGTCCTTGGGCCGACAACGACCCTGACCCCGCTAATCATCATACGCCCGTCCTCGCTGCCAACGACGGCGCCAGCGGCGTCGCAGTGATGCTCGAAATCGCTCGTCTGATCAGTGGAGACAAGAGCCTCTCCCTCGGCCTCGACTTCATCTGCTTCGATGCCGAAGACTACGGCACTCCCCAATGGAGCAACACCCCCGATCCAGGCAACACCTGGGCCCTTGGCTCCCAACACTGGGCCGCCTCCGTCCCCAAGGAAAAGGCCAAGAACTACCGCTTCGGCATCCTCCTCGACATGGTGGGAGGCCAGGGCGCACAGTTCTATCAGGAACAGATGTCGCTCTACTACGCCCGCAACATCGTAGAGAAAGTGTGGCGCGCAGCACAGGTCGTAGGCTTCGGATCACTCTTCCCCACCAGCGAGGGAGGAGGCATCACAGACGATCATATCCCCGTCAACCGCGTGGCGAAGATCCCCTGTATCGACATCATCCCCCACTATCCCGACTGTGAACAGAGTTCCTTCGGCCCCACGTGGCACACCATCCACGATGACATGGACCACATCGACCCCAACACCCTCCAAGCCGTCGGCCAAACCCTCATCCAAGTCCTCTTCAGCGAATAAATTTGGCAATAACATAGAAGTTGACCCAACTTTTTGATAATTCCTTGGAATCCTCGTGATTTCAAGGAATTATTTTTGTATTAGTTTTTGGTCATATATCTGATATATCCATTTTTATTTTATAAAAATGATGCATTCAATTTTGTCCACTTATATGTATAAGAACAAACACTTGGTACTTGAAAAAAGCTATATTTGTAGTATAGTTTAATAAAAAACTCCAAGTGTTATGATAGATTTCAAGAAGTTCAACAGCGTTATCTCCCTTACCTCGTATTTCACCTCTGACGAGAAGTGCAAGCAAGCCATCATCCAGTCACGTTGGTCTGATGGTGACGTTGTATGTCCCTACTGTGGTGGTCATCATTGTGTTGTACGCAAGGATGGTAAGTTCCGTTGCAAGACTTGCAGAAGGAACTTCTCTTGTCTTGTTGGTACAATCTTTGAGAATACCAAGTTGCCACTTATCAAGTGGTTCTTGGCAATGTACTTTATCTCTTCTCATAAGAAGGGTATTAGTTCCTATCAGCTTGCAACGAATATTGAGGTGACTCAGGCCACAGCCTGGTATATGCTTCAGAAGGTACGTCTTCTCTATCCTCAGAGCGATGCAGAGGCTTTTGATGGCACTGTGGAGTGTGATGAGGTGTACATCGGTGGTAAGGAAAAGTGGAAGCACAAGTCAATGCGTACTCCCAAGACTCAAGGTCGCTCAACCAAGACCAAGACACCAGTCTTTGGTATGATGGAGCGTAGCACCTTTGAATGTTCACGCATTCGTTGTGGAGAACACAAATAGGGCTACCTTGCAGCCCATTATTCAGCAATTCGTTGCTGATGGTTCAAGAGTCATCACTGATGAACTGTCAGCCTATAATGGGCTTGCTGAGTTGGGTTATACTCACGCTGTGGTTGCTCACGGTGCTGAAGAATATGCCAATGGTGACGTGTTCACCAACTCTATTGAGGGCTTCTGGTCACACTTCCGTAGAATGATTGTTGGCTGCTATCACGATGTATCTGATGAGCACCTTCAGCAGTACATTGACGAGGCTGTGTATCGTTGGAACACAAGAAAAATGAGCGAATCAGAGAGATTCGCTCATATGTTCGACAAGTCAATTGGACTTGTTCGTAAGTGGTCTGAAATTAGAGTTGGGTTGATGGCTGCTTAATCATAATCACCATATTCAAACAAATATGCTAACTGTTCAAAATTTTGTCTTGCATATGCAAATGCCTCTTCGTAATTATCGAAAACCTTAAAGTCAATCCACCCTTTCTTGCCATCAAGCATACTATCAGTTGGTTCGGACATACCATATTCAATGTCTGGTAATATATATTTTTCTTCAACTGGTGCTAACCAATTTTTCTCAATATATAATAGATACCCAATTTCTTTACCGTTATAGATGATTACTTGGCGATGTTTTCCTCTACCCAAATCTTCAGAATCGCTATATTCAAATTCGTCTACAGATTCCTTTAAACGTGAAGCAAGGCGTTGCTTTAGTTGTTTGTCATGTTCCATATCTTTTCCAAGTTCATAGCCACTATCATAATGCCTGTTCATATATGGGTTTGTACTCATTGACCTATCCCACGCTTTGTTGGATGCAGCTATCTCTGTATCTCTATTACCACGAACATTTGCTCTACCAGCAACAGCACCAAGTGCAAGCTGTCCTTTTGGCGTGTCACCTATCTCATTAAGTATTCTATTCACAGACTCTTTTACAATCCTATGTAAGTCTGATTCCGTTAATCTAATTAGTTTCTTATTCATAATCAATACGTATTTTTCTAATAAATATCACGTTGAATTTGTTTTTATCAGATTTTTTATGTATCTTTGCACAAATAAGGATATTTATTGTAGAATTTAAAAAGTATATCATAATGAAAAGGAAAAATATTAATACAATCATAAAAGAAACTATTAACAAGTTTGTTTCTAATCTGATAAAAGAAGATATAGAATATAAATTGCAAGACGTAGATGAGTTGTATAATTATATGTGGCTCAAACCAGATGTTACAAATATCGATGCAGATATTTTCGTTGATGATGGTGAAGCATACATAAGAGACCGACACGTTCCTTTGCTTTTTGTTCGTAACGGTAAAGGCAGAGAGATTATAGAGTTTATACCAATTTCAATCTCACAAACACCGAAGATACTTGATAACAATTTGGCTGTTGCTATTGGTGAAAACACTATAAATCAAGTTTTTGATTTTATTAAAGCAAACACAATGGTATTAATGGATATGGCTAATGGAAAGTTGAATGCCGAAGAATTCATTTCAGTCATAAAAATCCCTACATATGTTAGGGAAGAAAAACATCTAATAAATGAAATGGCAACATTAAGAAAAGCCGAAAGCAATCTTCCTATGGATATTTGGGTAGACGAAGGTGGTACATATCAAGGTCACGCACCAAGGATAAAGTTTAGAGCTTCAAGAGAACAGAGGAATACAAGAGAGTTTAGTTCAATGTTATTGACCAACCCACCAACAATTGAAAATTATCCTCAAAGACCAGACTTAAGAGCAAGAGACTTAGAATTACTGAAGAGTTTTGTTGTTATGAATATGGATTTACTTCTAAAATTAGCAAATGGCGAAATAGATTATAGAACTCAATTTTTACCAAACATTAAAAAAATAGAATGAGCAGTCAAGCGATGGCTGCTCATTTTTTTTAGATATTTGGGTCAACTTCTATGTTATTGCCATAAATTTAGTACCTGGGACTGACTCAACGCGGAGCCCCGGGACTGACCCAAATGCGGATGTCTCCGACTCCGCAGAGGGGTCTGTCCCCAGTACACAAAGGTCTGTCCCCAGCGTCGAAAAACTTTATCTCGGGGCCTGACCCCAAGATGAAGTTTTTCCAAATTTATTTGGAACTTTCAGGAAAACTTCGTATATTTGTGGCCGAAATCAACTTAAACATAACTGATCCATGGACATGACTAAAAACCCGACCTTCCACACCAGGGTGGCGATGACGCTATTCCTGCTGATCCTCACCATTCTTGCCCCCACCTGTAAAGCCTGGGCAGACTACGTGAAATACATCAATAAAGATGGGGTTGAGAAGAACGACTTAAATGCCACGAAGCTCAATGGCAGCAACTCAGCCACTACGCTCTCTGGCGTATATTTCGTCAATAGTAACACCACCGCCAATTACTTAGACAAGATCACGCTTTCTGGCAATACGACGATCATCCTCTGCGACGGCGCAACGCTGAACATTGGCACCAATCAGAATCCTCTCAGCGGTCCCTGTATCGACGGAGGCAACAACTCTCTCACCATCTATGGCCAGACAAACCAGACAGGGACAATAAATATCTATTGTAGTAGATCATCTCACATAAGTCTTGGTGGATCCTATAATCAGTATGGCGGCAATGTCAATCTCAATGGTACATCCGATGGGTATGGGATCACTTTATCTGGTGATAGCAAAACACATACCCTCACCCGAGGCAGTCTCACCATCAACAACGGTACTGGTGCCAGTGCCGCTATCAATCTCTCTGGTAATTCTAGTCATATCAATATAAGCGGTGGCACTCTCACTACCACCAACCCACGCGTTGTCACTGCCATCACCATCTCAAATACCATCTCAAATAGTACTAGTAGTATCAACATGAGCGGCGGCGTTCTCACGGTCACAGGCAGTAATTCTGGTATTCAAGGCAATGTCACCATGAGCGGTGGCGTCCTCACAGCCACAAGCGAAGGTTGTGGCATTTGGGGCAATGTCAACATGAGTGGAGGCGTCCTCACCACTACAGGCACAACTTCTTGTGGTATCAGTGGCGATGTCACTTCCATGAGCGGTGGCGTCCTCACGGCCGAAGGCAACCAAGGCATTGCTGGCCATGTCACTTCCATGAGCGGAGGCTTCCTCACCGCTACAGGCACAAATAAAAAAGGCATTGAAGGCTCTGTCAACTTCACTGGTGGCAACTTTAAGGCCACAGGTAGCAGTGACTATGCTGGCATATCTGGCAACGTTACTCTCAGCTGGAGCAGCTGTTACGACAGTTTCACGGCCAACAGATGCACCGTCAGTATCGCTAACGGAAAGCAGTTCCTCGACGGCAGCACTCCAGTTTCGGGAAATGATATTGTGATCGACGGCACGACGACGCTGACGCCCGACAATAGAGGTGATATTGCTAGCAGTACCCGCATCGATTTGGAGGTGCATGACGACGGTACAGGCAATTACTGGACTACGTTCTACCACCCTGCGGTGGGTTTTAATATCAGTGCCAACGAGAATGGCGTCCCGACGGCGTATATAGCAACAGTAAGCGGGTCGAAAGTGGAACTGACAGGAATAGAGCCTATCGGATGTATTCCCGCAGGTCAGGCAGTGATCGTGAAAGCAGCGACTAATGGAAATGGAAAAATCACTTTGACGCGTTCTGATGGCATCGCTCAGCCCAGTGGCACTAACCACCTCAAAGGTGGCGCATCAGTGACCCCTGGCAAAGTTGCCTACACCTTGTCGCGCGGCGACGGCGGAACGGGCACACTGGGCTTCTATAAGTTCAGCGGCACATCGCTCGACCCCTACAAGGCCCATCTGGAGATAGACCCATCATCCTTCAGTCCTGCGCGCGGCTTCTTCGACATCGACGATGACGAGACAACGGGGATCCTTACCCCACCCCTTACTCCTCCCCTGATAGAGGCGGGGAGTTCCGAGGCCGCGTGGTATTCGCTCGATGGTCGCAGACTGAGTGGCAAGCCCCAGAAAAAGGGCATCTATGTGAGAAACGGACAGAAATACATCGTAAAATAAAGGAGGACTAAACTATGACACATCACGACAACAAACTCGCCTGCGCAATGCCTTGCGACAGTCAGAAGCTCGCTTACGTGAAGCCCTCGATGAAGGTCTATCCCCTCATCGCCCACTCTCATCTCCTCCAGTCCTCCACCTCCATGCCCATCGATCCCACCGAAGCAGCAGAACAGTGGTAACCCAGCGTCGAAAAACTTTATCTCGGGGTCAGGCCCCAGAATCAAGTTTTTGCATTAAATCTGCATTAATTCGGGAATTATTCGTATCTTTGCGCCATAAATCAACACCTATACCATTTATGAATACTAAAAACATTAGACAATTTCCATTGAAGCGCCTCTCTGTAGCTTTCGCGATGATGCTGATCACGGCGACGGCCTGGGCGGAGAATGTCGATCTCTCGACGGTTACAATCAACACGACGCTCAACGACGGCGACGTGGTGACGGGCACGCTCGACGTGGCCAACTACCCGGTGCAGATCACGATTGCCGACGGTGCGAAGGTGACCCTCAGCGACGTGACCCTCAACGGCGTGGACGATGGCAGCTACAAGTGGGCGGGCATCACCTGCGCGGGCAATGCCACCATCCTGCTGGCCGATGGCACGACGAACACCGTGAAAGGATTCTTTAATGATTATCCCGGCATCTTTGTGCCCTCTGGCAAGACGCTCACCATTACCGTCCCTGACGGCGCAGCAGGCACGGGTAAACTCAATGTCAGCAGCAACGGCCATGGCCCTGGCATCGGTGGCGTCTATTACACGTCGAGTTGCGGTAACATCACCATCGAGGATGGTGTAATCCATGCCACAGGCGGTACTTATGCTGCAGGTATCGGCGGTGGAGCAGAAGCCTATTGTGGCAATATCACCATCAGCGGCGGTGTCGTGACCGCCCAGGGTGGTGATTATGCTGCAGGTATTGGCGCCGGACAAGATGCCGGGTGTGGCATCATCACCATCAGCGGCGGCGAGGTGACCGCCCAGGGTGGTACTTATGCTGCAGGTATCGGCACTGGGGGTAATACTGATGAGCATCCTTATTGTTCGCATATTGTCATCAGTGGTGGAACGGTCAATGCCACGGGCGGTAATTATGGTGCGGGCATCGGCGCAGGAAAAAAGGGCTGGTGTGGTGATATCACCATCAGCGGCGGCAATGTGACCGCTACGGGCAAAAATATGGCTGCAGCCATCGGTAGTAGCGAAGGTGGAGGATCATCTGTCAAATTATCTAGCACTTGTGGAGACATCACCATCACCAGCGGCGTATCCAGCCTCATTCTCACGAAGAATAATGCATACAACTTCATTGGTAAGGGCAGTGAAAATGCCAATGATTATAGCGATTGTGGCACGGTGACCTTCGACGATCTGATCTATTACACCAACGGCAGTACTCAGTCGCTCTTCGGTAGCGTCACCAACGCCGTGGCTACGCAAATCGCGGGGAAGCCGGTGAACTTCAAGCGACAGTTCACCAGCGGCGTTGCCTCGACGATATGCCTGCCCTTCAGTGTCGATTTTTTCTCTCCGGGCAACAGCAGCAAGTTCTACACCTTCGTGGGTGTGAACGCTGATCGCACAGAGGTGACGATGGAGGAGGCGAACGTGGCTGAGAAACCGCTGGCGGCGAATACGCCATATCTCTTCATGCCTGCTGCCACTGGCGCAGTGACCTTCTCTGGCACGGCTCCGGCATCGGCAGCAAATATCGAGGCAGACGTGACAGATATAACAGACTGGACGTTCACGGGCACCTACGCCGAGAAGCGCTGGGACGACACGCACAACACGGCTGAGATCGGCACCATCTACGGCTTCGCCTCAGGGCAGGGCTATGAGGGTTCGCTGCCGAGCGCGGACGCAGGTACGTTCATCCGCCTCACCACGGGTGGCATCAAGCCCTTCCGCGCCTACCTGAAATATACGGGTGCCAGCCTGACGCGCGGCGTAATTGAAGAACTGCCCGAACAGATGACCGTCGTACTTGTAGGCGGGCGGGGTGACACCACGGCCATCGGCACCATCGACACCCGCACGGGGGAGGTGACAACGGGTAGCTGGTACTCACTCAGTGGCCACCAGTTCAATGGCAAGCCCTCTGCGAAGGGTGTTTATATCAACAATGGCCGTAAGGTCGTCATCAAATAAATAGGAGGAAGGATTATGAAGAAACAATATATGAAGCCCTCGATGAAGGTGTATCCGCTGCGTCATCAACCGCAGTTATTGGTTGGCAGCACGCCAAACTCTGATGACTGGCTGAACTACACCCCCACCATCACCCACAACGACAAGAACCTAACTTAGTGCTGGGGTCAGGCCCCAACACTAAGTTTTTCGACACAAGGGCCAGGTCTCACCTCCTACTGGGGCCTGACCCCGGCATTAAGTCGAGAGAAAATAATCCGCAAAATCCTTGCATTTTTCAGGATTTCTCCCTATCTTTGCAGACGATGTTTGAGAAAGAAGTAGAAGAATACGAACGCATCCGAAAGGAATATCAGGAGAAGATAGCCAATAGGATGGGGAAGAAGCAGTGGATGGAATACAATGAAATCCTCTTCTCTGCCCACTCCTGTGCTATTGAGGGAAACTCGTTTACTGTTGACGATACGAGAATCCTTCGCGAACAAGGCATGGCGATGATTCCTGTAGGCAAATCGTTGTTGGAGTGTACGGAAATGGCTGATCACTTCAGAGTCTTCGACTATATGGTAACCCATCTGGATCAAACATTCGATGAAGCCCTGTTGAAAGAGGTGAATCGCCTGGTAACTGAGCACACTCTGGCTTATCGTGCTCCAGGCTGTATAGCAGGCGAATATACTTCAGAAGACATGGCTGCCGGTGATACCGTGTTTGGCGATCACGAAGAACTGATAGCTCGTGTGCCCCGATTGATGGAGTCAACCCAGCGAGCCATTGACGATGGGCAGCATCCGATGATTGTGGCAGCCAAATTCCATGGCTATTACGAATATCTGCATCCTTTCCGCGATGGTAATGGCAGAACAGGACGTCTGCTCTCAAACTTCATTTTACTCAGAGCAGATCATCCTATGCTGATTATTAAACTCGAGGACCGCTCGGCTTATATCTCAGCCTTGAAACAGATTCGTACGGAAGGCTCAGATGAGTTCTTGGTTACATTCTTCTTCAAGACAGCCATCGAGCGTATGAAGAGCGAACTGGCCCAGAAAAAGAAGAACACCCTCCCTACGATGTTCTTTTAACTTAGTACTGGGGTCAGGCCCCAAGATAAACTGGGGACAGACCCCTCTGCGGAGTCGGAGACATCCGCATTTGGGTCAGTCCCGTTAAATTTGTCCCGATTCCACCATCCTCACCACTCTCTCCGTGAGCCTGTCCACCCCTTCGGGGTCATACTCCTTCTTCAGCGAGGCGCCGAATCCCCAGGCAAACACCTGCCAGAATCCCGCGCGTATCGGTCCCATGAAGGCCTTGATCATGTCGTAGCTCGACGAGTGGCATTCGCGGTCGATGAGCTTGATGAGCAGCTTGCCCTGCGAGTAGGTCAGTTTCTTCATTTTCGGCTTGTAGGTACGGAAGATGTCATCCTCCACGCGCTTGATATGCTCCTGCTTGGCCTTCTCGTCGGGCAGCATGTCGAGTAGTTCGGTGGTCTCTATGAGCATCTGTCGCGCCTCCTTGGCGATGGGCAGCACCTTCTTCACGTTGGTCACGAGTCGCATGTACTGCTGCGCCTGCTTCCTGTTCTTGAAAGTGAGTGTGGGATACACATAGACGTTGTTCATCTCCATATACTGGATGCTGTCGCCTTCGTGGAGCACCTTTCCCACCTTCACGGTGGGCACGAAAGTGGGGGAGTCCATCTCCGCGAGCGCCTGCTCGGCGGTCATCGGCTGATCCTGCGCTAGCACCTGCTGGCACATGGCCGCGCCCAATATGATCATCAAGAGTTTACACATCTGGGTGCAAAAGTACGCCATATCTCCGTAAATCCCAAATTATTCATTGGAATTTACGGAGAATTAACGGTAATAATCAAGAGTGTTTTGTATCCTTTGCTTATTCATGGCTAATAAAACGTCTCCAATGAGTTAAATAATTTTGTGGAAATATTTGGTGGTTTCATGGGAATTGACTATCTTTGCAGCGATAATAATTGTTTAACCCCAAATTGAATTGCTATGAAAAGAATTCATCTTATTGTGTGTTTGATGGCATTGGCATTTGGAATGGGCATGAATGCTCAGGAGGCTCGGCCATGGGAAAGGTATCTGAATGAAGTGATGACGCAGGAGGACGCAGAGTCGGAAACATGGGAGGAAACCTATGAACTGCTATGTGAACTCGAACAGCATCCCTTAGACATTAACTCAGCGACAAGGGAACAGTTGGAGGAACTTCCATTCCTCTCGGCTCAGCAGGTAGAGGAGTTGGTGGAGTATCTTGATCGCTATGGGGCGATGAGGTCTTTGAATGAACTGCTGATGATCCGCTCGCTCGACTATGGTCAGCGGCGGTTGCTTACCTATTTCACTTATATAGGGGAAGAAGAGTCAGAACAAATCCCCAAAGTGGGAACGATGGCGCGATACGGCCAGCATGAGCTGATTGGTACAGGACGCATCCCCTTCTATGAGCGGAAGGGTGATCAGGAGGGTTATTTGGGTTACCCCTATCGTCACTGGCTGCGCTATCAGTTTAAGTACGGTGAGTGGGTGAAGTTCGGCCTTGTAGGAGCGCAGGATGCTGGCGAACCTTTTTTTGCTCATCAGAATAAATGGGGCTATGATTACTATTCCTTCTACCTGCAACTGCGGAACCTTGGCAGACTGGAGTCCTTATGTCTTGGTAACTATCGCGTCTCGATGGGCATGGGACTGGTGATGAACAGCGAGTTCAGCCTGGGCAAAGTGGCCATTCTACAGAACATGGGACGTTCGGTCAATAGTCTGAGGGCGCATTCTTCCCGTTCCAACAATAGCCTGCGAGGAGTCGCTGCTACGGTGGATCTGGGCAAGGGCGTGAAGATGACAGCTTTCGCCTCCTATCAAGCGATGGATGCAACCCTGAACAAAGACTCTACGGCAGCGACCGTCCTCACCACCAGTTATCACCGCACGGAGACGGAGATGGCCAAGAAAAACAATCTCCATGCTCTGAAGACCGGTGGGAGTCTGAGGTATGTCAACAATGGGATTCGCTTGGGGCTGCATGCTCTCTATATTCATCTGGACAGGGAGCTGAGGCCTAATACTTCCGCCCTTTATCGTCAGCACTATCCCCAAGGGCAGGATTTCCTGAATGCGAGTCTCGACTACGGTCTTGTCAGGCCTCGTCTGGCACTTAGCGGAGAGACAGCTTTGGATAAGTCTGGACATCTGGCAACGATCAATAGCGCGAGTGTTCGCTTGGGCGACGGCCTGAACATCATGACGTTACAGCGTTTTTACTCGTATGATTACAGTTCTCTGGATGCCCAGAGTTATAGTGACGGTGGTAGGGTTCAGAACGAAAGCGGCATCTATCTCGGACTTTCGTGGCAACCCTCTCCTTCCTTCCGTCTGGCTGCCTATACCGATTATGCCTATTTCGCGTGGGCCAGATATCAGGTGTCGCAGTCGTCTTACTCCTGGGATAATCTGATGCAAGCTACTTGGCTCCGTCGGAACTGGACTTTTGGGACGCGTTACCGTTATAGACTCCGTCAGCGTGACAACGAAGACAAGGATGCGCTCACGAATCGTATGGAGCACCGTTGGCGTCTGTGTGCGGAATATGCAGGTGATAGTGGTTGGGGCAGTCGTACCCAGTTGGATGGCGGCTATTGTGCATACGGTGAAGGTGAATGGGGAACCATGATCAGCGAAAGCCTGTCCTATACCTATCGGTGGCTGCGACTGAATGGGGGAATAGGCTATTTCCACACGGATAGTTACGACAGTCGCATCTATCTCTATGAGCGGGGACCTCTTTATACGTATTCGATGAGTTCGTTCTATGGCGAGGGTATCCGTTATTGGCTGATGACGAGGGTGAACATAGGCCAGCGCCTGATGCTCACTGCCAAAGTGGGAGTGACGGATTATTTCGACAGAACGACTATCGGTAGCGGCTACCAGCAGGTCAATGCTTCGTCGATGACGGATCTTGATATCCAGGTGAGATGGAAATTCTGACTCCTACAGCAACTGCTGATAGAGGTCATATACTTGTTGGGCGACATCGTGGCCCTGGAAGCGGCGGATATAGTCGCGGCTGCGGCGGATGCGCTCCTCGCGATCCTCGGCGCCCCGGAGCACCTGGCGGACGGCCTGAGCGAAGGCCTGCTCGTCGTCGGGATCGACATAGAGGGAGTCGGGGCCGCCCGCCTCCTCGAGACAGGAGCCCGTGCAGGCCACCACGGGCAGACCGCTGCTGATGGCCTCGATGATGGGAATGCCAAAACCCTCGTAGCGCGAGGGATAGACAAAGGCCTCGGCGTGGGCGTAGAGGGAGGGGAGATCGTCGTTGGAGACGTCGTGACGGATCTGGATGCGGTGGCTCAGGCCGTGGGACTCAGCGTAAGCGGCGACGGTGTCGGTATAGGGGGTGTGGCGACCGACGATGACCAAAGTGAGGTCGGAGGGGAGAAGGGGGAGTGCCTTGACGGCCAAAAGGATGTTCTTGCGGGCCTCGATGGAGCCGACGCTTAAGAGGTAGCGGGGGGCACACGGGGGACAGTCCCCCTGTGAGGCTGAGAAACGGGGGGCGCAGGACTGGTAGATGACCGTAATGCGGGAGGGATCGACAAAGGGGGCGTAGTGGAGGATGTCGCGCTTGGTGCACTCGCTGATGGCGATAATATGGTCGGCTTCGCGCACCGTCTGACGAAACTTCCAGGCGTAGATCTTTGTGTCGAGCCAGTGGTAGTACTCGGGGTGGCGCAGGAAGATGAGGTCGTGGATGGTGACCACGCTCTTTACACCGCTCTTGGAGATGCCTATGGGCAACTCGCCCGAGAGGCCGTGGTAGAGTTCAATGCCGTCACTGCGCAGGCGGCCGAGGATGCCATGGCTGCGCCAGTAGGCCTTGGAGAGCCCGCCCAGGGGCAGGCGGCGGGGATAGCGCGTACGGATATTGTCACTGCGCACGATCTGGCGCCGCAGATGGCAGATGCCGTGGTCGGGGGCGTAAAGACGCATCTCGAGGGGCAGCGGTGCGAGGTCGTTGATGAGCGTGCGGGCGTAACTGCCCAGGCCCGTGGCGTTGCTGAAGGCGCGCTTGGCGTCGTAACCGATGATCATAGGCGCTTAAAGACTGTTCTGACGAGGACGAAATTCGTGGGTACGGCGATGGCGAGCACGGCGATAGGGGCCAACTCACGGCTGAGACCGAGCCAGAGGAAGAAGTTGAAGAGCACGATGTGCAACAGATAGTTCACCAGATGGGCACCCCCGAAGCCGATACCGTTTCTGGCGGAGGTCTTCTCGTGGAAGGTGAAGTGGGCTGAGAGGTAGTAGTTCATCAGGAAACTGAGCACGTAGCCCACCGTGTAGGCGATGTTGACGTTGATCCAGTGTTGCAGTACCCAGTAGATGGCATAGTGGACGGCTGCCGCCGTGGTGCCCACGATACCGAACCGGATCAGTTCGCCGAATGTCTCATTTTTCCTCATAACGACTGCAAAGGTAGTGAAATTTGCGTAATTCAACGAATAAATGGCTTATTATTTTGTTTTCTCCCATATTTGCTGTAAATTTGCAGGCAAATACAAAAGCGTATGGTACTGTTGAGTTTTGACACGGAAGAGTTTGACGTGCCCCGTGAGCATGGGGTCGATTTCTCGCTGGAGGAAGGGATGAAGGTCTCTGTGGAGGGGACGAACCGCATTCTCGACATGTTGCGGGAGAACGAGGTGAAGGCCACATTCTTCTGTACGGGTAACTTCGCCATCCACGCACCAGAGGTGTTGAAGCGCATCATGGAAGAGGGCCACGAGGTGGCCTGCCACGGTGTCGATCACTGGGATCCCAAGGAGACTGACTTTGCCCGCTCGAAGGAGATCGTGGAGAGCATCACGGGACACAAGGTCTATGGCTACCGTCAGCCAAGGATGTTCCCTGTTGATGAGTCGGAGATCAAACGCGTGGGCTATCTATATAATTCTTCGCTGAATCCTGCCTTTATTCCCGGGCGATACATGCACCTGACGGCGCCACGCACCTGGTTTGTGAAGGATGGCGTGCTGCAGATACCTGCCTCGGTGACGCCCTGGGTGAGGTTCCCCCTGTTCTGGTTGTCGCTCCACAACCTGCCATGGACGTGGTATAAGATGTTGGCAAACTGGACGCTGAGGCACGACGGCTACTTCGTGACCTACTTCCACCCCTGGGAGTTCTATGATCTGAAGGAGCATCCCGAGTTCAAGATGCCCTTCATCATCCGCAACCACAGCGGCCGCGAGATGGTGGAACGTCTGGATCGTCTGATCAAGCAATTTAAAAAACACTATTACGAATTTATCACTTTTAAGGACTTCTATGATAAAACTTGCGACAGTATCACCGTGTTATAATGAGGAAGACGTGCTGCGCCACTCCGTGGAGCGGCTCACCGCGCTCTTTGAGCGTATGATAACCGAGAAGCTTATCAGCAGTGACTCGATGATGGTGTTCGTGAACGACGGCAGTCGTGACAAGACCTGGCAGATCATCAAGGAACTCCACGGTGAAAACAAATTCGTGCGCGGTATCAACCTGGCGCGCAATGTGGGTCACCAGAACGCCATTATGGCAGGCATGATGACCGCCAGGGCGTGGGCTGATGCCGTGATTACCATCGATGCCGACCTGCAGGATGATATTGAGTGCATCCCCCAGATGGTGTGCCATTTCGAGCAGGGTAACGACATCGTGTATGGTGTGAAGGTGTCGCGAGAGGCCGACCCCCTGATGAAGCGCATGACGGCGCAGGCCTTCTATAAGTTGCAGAGTGTTATGGGGGTGGAGAGCGTGTATAACCATGCCGACTTCCGATTGATGAGCCGACGAGCTCTTGACATGCTGGCTGACTACGGTGAGCGTAACCTCTACCTGCGCGGACTGATCCCCACCATCGGACTGCCCTCGACGACCGTCGATGACGTGATAGGCGAGCGTGAGGCGGGGGTGTCGAAATATACGCTCAGTAAGATGCTCAACCTAGCCCTCAACGGTATTACGGCCTTCAGCGTGAAGCCGATGTATGCCATTTTCACTATAGGAATGCTATTCATCGTGGTAGCCTTCTGTATTGGTATCTATGTGGCCTATTCGCTGATCATGGGTACGGCCGTGCCGGGATGGTCGTCGCTGATCCTCTCCATCTGGCTCGTTGGCGGCGTGATACTCATCTCGATGGGCGTCACTGGCGTCTATATCGGTAAGATATACACAGAGGTGAAGCGTCGTCCGCTTTATAACATACAAGAGGTATTAGACTAAATAATGGAACGGAATATGAATTATCTCGACAGAAACGAGTTTAACTTCGAGCCCAGCCAGAAAGTGGTTGATGCTATTAAGAACTTCGATCCCAAAACCTTGTGTTTCTATACCCGTATCTATGATGAGGGTAAGAAGAGTTTCATCTCCGTCCGCGTGAGCGAGATCTACGGTGTGCCTGAGGAGCAGGTGCTCCTGACCTACGGTGGTGAGGATATGCTGAAGAATGCCATCCACTATTTCCTGATGCTGGGCGACAATAAGAAGATTCTGATCCCCGAGTTCTCGTGGTGGTACTACAACCGTGTGGCCAGTGAGTGTGGCGGCACCTTCGAGATGTATCCCCTGCACGAGCAGGAAGACACCTTCGCCTACGATATCGATGAGGTGATAGAATACACCAACCGCGTGCATCCCCGTATGCTCCTGCTGGCATCGCCCAACAACCCCACGGGTAATGGTCTGACGCCTGAGGAGATCGGCCGTATCATGGAGAGTATCCCTGAGGATACGATGGTGCTCATTGACGAGGCCTACGCCAGTTTTATCTCTACGGATACTGCTTATATCGCTCCGTTGGTGAACAAATACAGCAACCTGATCATTTCGCGTACGCTGTCGAAGTTCTACGGACTGCCCGGCCTGCGCTGTGGCTTCGGCTTCATCGGCAAGGGTCACGACCAGTTCCTGAGTTACGTCAACAAGTATCTGGGCTATAACCGCTTCTCTGAGGCTGTGGCATTGGCTGCATTGGACAGCGACGAGCACTACCGTCATGTGCCCGATGATATGGAGTGGGGGCGCCAGTTGTATAAGAAGGAACTGGGCTCGCTGCCTGGCTTCAAGGTGTATAAGTCTGTGGCAAACTTCATTCTTATCAAGTATCCCCTTGAGATCAAGGAGGCGCTGATGGAGGCGCTGAAGATTCAGGACTACAAGATCAAGTTCATGGGCGACAAGGGTCTGGAGTCGTCGTGCTTGCGCATCACGTTGGGTCGTAAGGAACAGACGCAGACCGTGGTTGATACTATTCTGAAGGTTTATAATGATCATCGATAAATAATGACAGTATGAAAATATCCTTTTCACCCCCATATATTGACGATAGTGTTGTTGAGGAAGTGACCGAATCGTTACGTTCGGGATGGATTACCACTGGACCGAAGGTAAAGGCTCTGGAGGCAGAGATAGCACGGTTGTCGGGTGCTCCTCAAGTGCTGTGTGTCAACTCTTGGACCACAGGGGCTATTATGACATTGCGCTGGCTGGGCATACAGCCGGGTGACGAAGTGATCATCCCTGCTTATACCTATTGTGCTACGGCACTGGCCGTACTTTGGGCAGGGGGTAAGCCTGTGATGGTGGATTCGGGGGAGGACCTAAACATATCGGTTGAAGCCATCCGACGTGCCATTACTCCCCGTACGAAGGCTATCATACCTGTGGATATTGCTGGCTGGCCTTGCGATTACCATGCCATCATGGACTTGGTGCAGGAACCGGAAGTGAAGGCAATGTTCCAGCCTACTTCACCCGTCATGGAGAAGTTGGGGCGTGTTATTGTGATTAACGACTCGGCACACTCTATCGGATCGCGTTATCACAACAAGTTCTCTGGTACTGAAACCGATATTGTTATCTTCTCGCTCCATGCTGTGAAGAATATTACGACGGCTGAAGGTGGTGCCATCTGTCTGAATATGCCAGCCCCCTTCGATAATGAACAGCTGTATGCAGAGTTGCGGATGAAAGCACTGAATTGCCAGACGAAAGATGCTTTTACGAAAAGTAAGGCGGGTGGATGGCGTTATGACATCGTGGGTATGGGTATGAAGGCCAATATGGCGGACGTGAATGCGGCGATCGGACTGGCTCAAATACGTCAATATGACCAGTTGCTGGCTCGACGGAAGAGCATCTTCGAACGATACCATGAGGCCTTCAGCCAACAACCGTGGGCGATAGTCCCCCCATCATTATCGGCAGATCGTGAGAGTTCATATCACATATATGCTTTGCGTATCAAGGATATTACTGAGGATCAGCGCGATGAGATCATTGCAGAGATTTCGAAAAGTGAGGTGGCCGTGAATGTACATTTCATTCCGCTACCCATGCTGACGCTGTTCCGTGATTTGGGCTACGATATTAAGGACTATCCGCAGGCGTACCAGAATTATGCCCACGAGATCACGCTGCCCTGTTATCCGCAGTTGACTGACGAACAGGTGGCATTTGTCATCAAGACCGTCATTGAAGCTTACCAAACCGTTATACGCAAGGCATGAACCACACGCAGAGAATATCGGTAGTCATCAATACCTATAATGCCCGACAGCATTTGGCCAAGGTGTTGGAGTCTGTGAAGGACTTTGACGAGGTGGTGGTGTGCGATATGGAGAGTACCGACGATACGGTGGCGATTGCTGAGCAGTATGGCTGCAAGGTCGTGACGTTTCCAAAGGGGAATCATACCTGCTGCGAGCCTGCCCGTACGTTTGCCATTCAGTCGGCATCTAACCCGTGGGTACTGGTGGTCGATGCCGATGAGATCGTGACTCCCGAACTGCGCGAGGCACTCTATCGGATAGTCAGGGGGACAGGTACTTGGGCTTCGCCAGAATCAAGTACCTGTCCCCCTGACTATCCTGCGGGCTATTATATCCCCCGGCAGAATATGTTTATGAGCATGTTTGTGCGCGATTTCCACTACGACTATCAGCTGCGGTTCCTGGTGCGCGAGGGTACGGAGTGGCCTCCGACCATCCATTCGCTACCGAAGGTACCTGGGAGGGTAGAGAAGCTGAAAGCCCCGAAGGAGGCGCGGCTGCTGCATCTGATGGACGAAACCATGCATGAGTATGTGGCGAAGATGAACGTGTATACCGACAACGAGACGGAGAAGAAACAATATGGCATAGCCGCCCTGTTCTGGCGGCCCTTGTGGCGATTCTTCAAGAGTTATGTGATGGACGGCAGCTTCCGCATGGGCATCCGAGGACTGATACGCTCCGGGATGCATGCCGTGTATCAGTTTATCCTGGTGGCGAAGATTATTGAGAAACGCTATCGCGGTTGACGAAAGCGCGGTTGTCCTGATACTCGCGATAAGGCAGATTGTAGTCGAGATAATAGAAATTATGCTGGCGCTGATTGTCGTGCGGCGGGATGACCATATAATCACCATACTTGTTTCGGAGATAGGCGTCGGCCTGTTCAACGCCCATCACGGTGTGGCCCTCGAAGGTGACGGGCTGCGGTGTGCCTAACATCGTCTTGGGAATCACGCCCTGCACGCCATCGTCGTAGTCGAGTACATACTCGCTGGATTCGTAGTCGTAGGCCAGATAGGCAGCCCGCAACTGACGGCGCGCCCACTCATGCGAGAAGCAGCGCTGGATGAGCAAGATGGGCCACGAACTGGGTCCATGTCCGTGCTTATAGGGGTCACGGTGCAGGAAATAGAGCAGTTTGTCGAGTGCCTTGTATCGTGCTACTGCCAGCCGTTGGGCCATTTTGTTTTTAGAGATGCCGTCGATGGGGAACACGTCGATATAGATGCCGGCGAGATAGTCGCTGTGGGCACGTTCGATCAGGGTGGTGCTACTGTCGACAATCTTGCCGAAACCACCTGGGTAGGTGGGTGAGGTCTCTATGCACAGGGCTTCCAATGGTTGAGGCAGCCATTCTCGGGCATGGGCCATGAAACGGTCGTAGTCAGGACGGGGCATACAGATGTCCATATCGTCGTCCCAGGGGATGAATCCTTTGTGACGAACGGCTCCCAACATGGTGCCGGCCCAGCAGTAGTATCTGATGTCGTGCGCCTGACAAACACGGTCTACAGACAGAAGGATCTGCAGAATATGCTGATGGAGTGTTTCTATATCGTATGATGCCATATTTTTTGTGCCAAAGGTAGTACAAAAAAGCGAATACGCAAAATATATTGCCTAAAATTTGCAGAATCGCCATTAAATTGCTACTTTTGCAGCATGAAGATTTTCCATGTCGTATCGAATAAGGAGTGGGGCGGGGGCGAACAATATGTCTATGACCTGAGTCAGCACCAACAGGCAGATGGTATTGAAATCACCATTTTCTGTAAGCCTGTTGAGGCTATCATACAGAAATTCAAGGAGGCAGGAATGAAGGTGTTGCCGTTGACCTTAGGTGGGGCCCTTGACGTGAAGAGTGCTTGGCAGATGGCAAAGGTGATCAACAGTGTTGGTCCTTGTACTATCCATGCCCATAACTTCAAGGATGCCTTTACCGCCTGTTATGCCCGTTGCCTGTCTTCTAACAAGCAGATACGTGTGGTCATGTGCCGTCACCTCACCCGCAGGGGTAAGAACACGTTGCTCTATCGTTGGCTCTACCGTCATCTGGATCGTCTGATCTTCGATTCTGAATTGTCGAAGTCGGAGTTTCTTAGTACCAATCCCACCATCGACGCAGCCAAATTGGGTATTGTTCATACGAGTATCGTAGTGCCCGAGACGGTGAACGTAACCGACATCAGAAACATATTTCATATTCCTGATGATTGTGTTGTTGGCATGTTCCATGGCCGTTTGGATCCAGAGAAGGGACTTGATGTCTTGTTGGATGCTGTTGCTCTCGTCAAGGAGCGTTCCTTCCGTCTGGTGTTGGTTGGACGTGGTAACGAGGAATATACCGCCCATCTGAAACAAGTCGTTGTAGAAAAGGGACTCTCAGAAAAGGTGATTTTTGCAGGTTTCGTTCATCCCGTGCTACCATACGTCGCTGCTGCCGACTTCGGCATTCTGGCCTCTACCGTCCAGGAGGGTTGTCCGCTCTCGCCACAGGAATATATGTCGCAGGGTCATCCTGTCATTGTAACCAACAATGGTGGGCAGCGTGAGTATGTAGTGCAGGAGCAGAATGGTCTGTTGGTGCCTCCTGGTGACGCCCAGGCTCTTGCTGAGGCCATCGCCCGTCTCGTCGATGATATAGCCCTGCGTCAGCGCTTAGGTCAGCAGGCGAAGGAAGATTTCCAAAGCCTGTTGAGTTATGATCATTTTTATAGTAAGATACGTACCTTGTATGAAATGAGGAATGAATAAACTGTTCTATTATCTTGTCTATGGATTGTGGTACGCTGCCTCGCTGCTGCCCCTGCGTGTACACTACTGGTTAAGCGACATATTATTCGTACTCATCTTCTATTTGCTGCGCTACCGCCGTCGTACGGTGTGGCTGAACATCGTCACCTCCTTTCCTGAACTTGAGCCCGAAGAGCATAAGACTATAGAACGGCGCTTTTATCGCTGGTTCTGCGACTATCTGGTTGAGACCGTCAAACTGAGGACCATTGATCCTGAACAGATGAAGCGACGGATGGTGTTCAAAGGTTTAGAGCTGATCGACCAGTGTTTGGCTGAGGGACAGTCGTGCGCCCTCTATTTGGGACATTACTGCAATTGGGAGTGGATCACGTCGTTGCCCTTATGGATGTCGGATCAGGCACAATGTGGGCAGATCTATCATCCGTTGGAGAACAAGGAGTTCGACCGGCTGTTCCTTGATACGCGTCAGCGCTTTGGTGCCGTATGCATTCCCATGAGTGACACGTTGCGCCGCATTCTGGACTATAAGCGGCAGGGTCGGCTGACGGTTGTTGGCTATATTGCTGACCAAGCTCCATTCTGGTGGAACATCCATCACTGGTGCCCATTCCTCCATCACGACACAGCGGTACTCTCAGGTACTGAGCGTATTGCTCGCAAACTGAACCAAGCAGTCTTCTATGTGGATGTACACCGTGTTAAGCGAGGTTACTACGAGGCGGAAATCAAACTGATGACACGTCATCCGCAGGAAATGGAAGAGTTTAAACTGACCGATATGTATTTTGAATTACTGGAGACGAGCATCCGCCGCCAGCCAGAGTGCTATCTGTGGACTCATGACCGTTGGAAGCGTACGCATGAACGCTTCGACCGCCGTTTCGAAGTGATTGATGGAAAAGTTCACGAAAAGAAATCCTAAGGATGTAGCCGGTCTTCTGTCATCCGCACCATATATTGTTGGATGATGGCTTTCAACTCACGTTCCATGATGGTTTGTTCCGGCACAGTCCCAAGTAGGTTGCGCTTCATCAGACGGTCGTCCAATGAATAGATCGCACGGGTCTTCTCGCCATCGAACTGCAACACATAGCCATACTTCACATACTGGTAGATGCCGTTGAGGTAATTGACGGCCCATGTTTGTTCAGCAGGTGTTGATAACAGATCAATACCAAAAGAAAGATATGGCTTGTCGTACCCCAGATGCTCAAGGATGGTTGGCATGATATCGGTCTGTTGGGCAATGGCATCAACCATGCCGCTACCCATCTCACCACTAGGGTCGTAGAAGATCACAGGGGAGCAGAAACCGCCGATGTCAGTGCGATACTCCTCATAGGCAGTCATGTTTGTATGGTCACTGGTGATGGCGAAGATCGTATTCTCAAACCACGGCTGTTTGCGGGCAGTGGCGAAGAAGTGTTGCAGAGCCATGTCGGTATAACGTATGACCTTATAGATAGGCATATCGGGGTTTTCCTCCCTGAACACGTCTTTATAAGGCTTTGGTACGCGGAAGGGGTGATGACTCGACAGGGTAAAGAGGGCAGTCATAAATGGTTGTTGCATCTCTGTCATCTTCTGGCAGAAATACTGCATGAAAGGTTCATCGCTGATACCCCACCAACCGTCGTAGTCCTCATCACCACGGGTGCGGGAATCTGTCACGAAGTCTTCACGGCCAAAATACTTCTGGAATTTTGTCGCTCTGGCAAAAGCCATGAATCCCATAGAGCCGCGTTCTGCACCATGGAAGAAGGCTGTCTCATACCCTTTCCCGTTCAGACAGTCGGCAATACCTGAGACGGAATTGGTGGAATAGGGTGACAGGAAGAAGGGCTCCACAAACATAGGAATAGATGACAGGATGCTCGGCATTCCGTCTATCGATTTCCGTCCGTTACAATAGGAATAGGTATAGGTCAATGCGCCATGGGCAATCAGAGAATCAGTAAATGGTGTATAGCCTTTGTAACCAGGAATGTGGTGGTTATATGCACCTATATACTCCCTTCCAAAACTCTCGATGATGATGACCACGACATTTTTCTTCCGGAACTCATGACGGGGCTGGGGCTGGTGTACGGGATTGAAGACTCTCGTCATTTCCTGTTCGTTATTATAGAAGTCAGGCACCACAAAAATGTTCTTGCCAAGGGTACGTATCATGGCAAAAGGTGTGTTGAGTACCAGTCCGGTCTCCATTGGCCGGTCACAATAGTTATTGGCGTTCGAGATGGTAATGGGACGAATATCACGCGTCCAGCCGCCACGCATGCCAGCCACACAGAATGGTGCAAAGGCCGCAAGCGATAAAAGGGTAACTATGGCATACTGTTTCCAATTAAGCTGATGGTAGTGGAGTCTGGGCAAATAGTAAAGGCGGTATAAACACCATGCAATGAATGCTGTCAGCAGAAAGAAATACCAGTGGTTGACTGCTTCCTGGGCAAAGATGTCTCCCAGGTTGGTCTCGTTCTGGAATTCGTTGAAGACAGTGGTTGTAGTACGCCGTAAAGTGTATTGGAAATACACCGAATCACAGAGATTGACGATCAGCATGAGGGTATTAATCACGACAAAGACCCAACGGCAAACTTTATGATATGTCGGATTTTCCTTACGGCTGAAGGGTAATAGCATGAGCACAACCCAAAGGGCGTTGGTATAAAGAATGGCCGATGTGTCGAACATGAGACCGCCCCTCAGCATCTCCAGGAAGTGCGGCAGGGTCAGGTTATCAGCAAACAGACTGTAGTTCTCTGCCAGAAAAGCCATACGTGCAATGAGATAGACGACGTAAGCTAACATCAGATTGTAGAGCACGGCTGCTAACGGTTGCAGGAGGGACCAATATTTGTTCTTCATAAACTATTCTGTTCCTAAATGTTTCAAATCTATGGCTGCTGTTTGTAGGATTGCTTTCCCCTTACGGATAAGCAACTCGCTGTTACTGCTTTTGTTGACGATGATTCGGTTGGCGTTCAGGTCAAACACGGCGAATCCCGTACTGTCCTTCATCGTGATGCCGTTATTATAGGTATGTATGGCGAACGGGTATTGATAGGTCTTGCTCATGATGTCGCGACTAAAGCGGAATTCGTCATGAGTCATGCCCAATTGTCCGAGCAGGGTGGCAGGAAGGTCTGTCTGGTTGCAGATCTGTTCAATGCGTCGTGGAGACTTGATGGCACCTCCTAACCAGAGCATTGGCACGTGGTCGTGCTGTTCGTGTTCTTCACCAACTCCCAAGTATGAAAATCCATGGTCTGGCAACAGGATAATCAACAGGTCATCCCATTGTGGTGTTTGTTTTATATTGTTGATAAAGGTGCCGATACACTCGTCCAGATAGTTGAATGCATTAAGGACATTATCGTCCAGACGGTGTGTGGGTACATCCCAGGGCTCGTGGCTGCTCAGTGTCGAATAGCCGATGAGGAATGGTTTCTGCTGCTGTCTTGTCATGTCGCTTAGGGTGGCGAAAGTAATATCGTCGCGTACACCCCATTCCGAGGTGTTCTGTTCTTCACGGGAGTAGTCTTTCATCCAGTGCAGTTGCTCAAAGCCTGTTGCTATAAGGTAACTTCGCATATTGGTGAAGTTGATATCACCGCCATAGAGGTAGGTGGTTTGGTAGCCCTCCTGTCTAAGCGACTGGGCAATACTGGGCAACAAACGGCTTTTCTCAGGTATTTTCATCACCGAGGAGCGTGGGAACGAGGGATAGCCGCTCCAAGTGCAGAGCGTACCACGGTCCGTACGATAGGAATTGGCGAAGAATTTGGCAAAGTAGATGCCTTCCTTTGTCAGTTGGTTAAAGTGAGGCATGATGTCGGAACGTCCGCCAATATCCTCTGTGAAGATGCCTCCACAACTCTCCAACAGGATAACGATGATGTTAGGACGCTGTGTTTTCAACAGGGTGTCAGGCTCTGTGCTGTCTGTGAAATAGAGATCCTTCATGAGTCGGGCGCGTTCTGATTCCTCCATAAAGGTGTAGTCGGGCACATCGTTGGCAGTTTTCTCCAACGATGCCAGAAAACTGAAAACGGGATTCACTGCAGAATGATTCAGAAACTGGTTTTGTGAGTAATACACTTGTCCGATGTTCGTTGTCGATTCCCCTAGTCCACCGCGGATGCCAATGATGATAAGTGGAATGGTCAGCAGACATACCATGGTGGAAACGATACGACGGCGTACGGCTGGGAGCCTTAAAGGGATCTGCCAATAACCCTTGGTGAAGAGTGCGGCCAACAGGATGATAGCTAATAGACGTAATAGGATATAACCGGTAGATACACTGGCCATGGCCTCAGTGGGTGTTTCGAGATACTGCAGACAGGACGCGTCGAGCTTAAACCCCCAGAATCCATAAAGACTGGTGTCGGCCACAAAAGCCAGCGCAAAGGCGATGGAGATCACCAGACTGTAGAGACGGAGGATCCTGCGGAATAGTCGCTCTTGTGGATACCAGATGCTGACTGCCATGCAGAGGAAAGAAATGGCGATGATGTAAAGCGCCGTGCTGAGATCGAGCGACAAACCATGCCCAATCACTTCAACGATATCTGTCAGTGCAAATGGATGTTCCCCACCATTGATGATCATGAAGGCGACCTTTGCCATGATGAACACCACCACCGTCCATAAGTATGTTTTGATGAGATATTTGACTCGCGCAACCATTCCTATATTCCTGAATACCTTAGACAAGATGCCTTAAACCTGCTGCATGTCGTGCAGTTTCTTGTAATAGCCGTCGGAGTTGAGCAGTTGCTCGTGGGTACCGCGTTCCACGATACGTCCCTCATGGAGCACGCATATCTCGTCGGCATTCTTGATGGTGCTCAGACGGTGGGCGATGGCTACCGTCGTACGCGTCTTCATCAGTCGTTCTAAAGCATCCTGTACCAGTCGCTCGCTCTCTGTGTCGAGAGCGGAAGTCGCCTCGTCGAGGATGAGGATGGGCGGATTCTTCAGAATGGCACGGGCGATGCTGATGCGCTGGCGCTGACCGCCTGAGAGCCTGCCTCCACGGTCGCCGATGTTCGTGTCGAAACCCTGTTCTGAAGCAGTGATGAAATCGTAGGCATTGGCAATCTTCGCCGCCTCCTCGATTTGCTCCTGTGTGGCATTATCTACACCAAAGGTGATGTTGTTCCTGAAGGAGTCGTTGAAGAGGATGGCCTCCTGGTTCACATTACCGATGAGCTGGCGCAGGTCATGGATGCCGAGGTCCTTGACGTTGATGCCGTCGATGAGTACCTCACCCTCCTGCACGTCATAGTAGCGGGGGATAAGATCGACGAGCGTCGATTTGCCGCTGCCGCTCTGTCCTACGATGGCGATGGTCTTGCCTTTGGGGATCATAAGGTTGATATCCCTTAGTACCCACTGCTGGTCGTATTTGAATGAGACATGTCGGAACTCGATCTCGTGTTCGAAACTGCTGATATGCTGAGGCTGGACTGGTTCCTTGATGGTGTTTTCTGCCGTCAGTATCTTATCTACGCGTTCCATAGAGGCCAGTCCCTTAGGAATGTTATAGCCGGCTTTTGAGAAGTCCTTCAGAGGGTTGATGATCGAGTAGAGCATCACCATGTAGTAGATGAAGATTGGACCAGAGAGCGTCTGGTTGTTCAGCACCAGTACACCGCCGAACCACAGAACAATGACAATGAGGATGGTGCCAAGGAACTCTGACATCGGGTGGGCCGACGATTGACGGATGTTCACCCGCATGATGTCGTTACGGTAGGCAGTGTTGATCTGGTCGAAACGTCGGTTCATCTTGCTTTCGGCGATGAAGGCCTTAATGATGCGTAGTCCCCCAAGCGTTTCCTCCACCTGACTCATCGTGTCACTCCACAAAGCCTGTGCCTTGATGGAGTCCTGTTTCAATTTACGGCCCACCCAACCCATGAACCATCCCATGACGGGCACGATAATCAGTGTGAACAGGGTAAGTTCCCATGAGATGAAGAGCAGGGCGGCAAAGTAACTGATAATGAGGATGGGGTTCTTGAAGAGCATCTCCAGTGAGGCCATGATGCTGTTCTCGATCTCCTGCACATCACCACTCATACGGGCAATGATATCACCTTTGCGCTCCTCAGAGAAGAAACTCAGCGGCAAGGAGGTAATCTTCTGATAGAGCTGGTTGCGGATGTCGCGCACCACACCTGTACGGATAGGGATGATCGTTGCGGCAGAGAGGAAGTAGGCTCCAGTCTTCAGCAAGGTCATCACAGCGAGGAACAGTCCTATGAACAGCAGTGTCGTAGTCTGTCCCCATTCGTCGATGAGACCGTTCACGTAATAGTTCATGTTGTTCATCAGAACGGCCTGGATGTTTGACCAGTCCCAGGCCATCAGCGAGGTGGCCGTCTCAGCATCGCTTGTCTGGAAAAGGATCTGGAGGATGGGTATCAGGGCTGCGAACGAGAAGATGTTCAGAACTGCTGAGAGAATGTTGAACACCACCGACAGTACTAAGTATTTTTTGTAGGGCGGTACAAACCGTCTGAGAACATTCAAAAACTCTTTCATACGCTTTCTCCAATTAGTGTTGCACTTGTTGAGCCTGTGATCCTGACGCGGACAGTCTCACCGATATGATGATTGCCTTTATCGAACACTACCATCTTGTTCTGTTCCGTACGGCCGCAGAGCTGTTCGCGGCTGCGCTTCGAGAAACCCTCCACAAGCACGTCGAATACCTTTCCTTCATCCTTTTTGTTCTGGATGGCCGACATCTCTGTCTGTAGCGCAATGAGTTCATTCAGCCGACTGATCTTCACCTCCTCAGGTACGTCATCTGGCAGATGTTTCGAGGCGTAGGTGCCAGGACGCTCGGAGTATTTGAACATAAAGGCAGAGTCGTACTGCACCTCACGCATCAGACTCAGCGACAACTGGTGGTCTTCCTCCGTTTCGGAGCAGTAGCCCACGAAGATATCCGTCGAGAGACCGCAATCAGGGATAATCCTGCGGATGGCGGCCACACGGTCCAGATACCACTCGCGCGTGTATTTGCGGTTCATCAGTTTCAGAATACGGTCACTGCCACTTTGCACGGGCAAATGGATATGTTTGCAGACGTTAGGCATCTCAGCGATCACCTGTAGCGTCTCGTCGCTCATGTCCTTGGGGTGCGAGGTGGTAAAGCGGATGCGCATCTCTGGCGCTTCTTCCGCCACCTTGCGCAGTAACTGGGGAAAATTCGTATCGCCACAGGCGAAGGAGTTCACGTTCTGTCCCAACAGTGTCACTTCCTTAAAGCCACGATCCCTCAGGTCGCGCACTTCGCGCAGGATGCTCTCCACGTCACGGCTCCGCTCGCGGCCTCGGGTGTAGGGTACGATGCAGTAGTGGCAGAAATTATTGCAACCGCGCATAATACTCACGTAGCCGCCGATTTTATGTCCCAGTCCGATACGCTGGGGCACCACGTCACGATAGGTCTCCGTCGTAGAGAGTTCGATGTTCATGGCCTTATGGCCCGTCTCGGCCTGTGCAATCAGGTCGGGTAGCGAGAGGTAGGCATCTGGTCCTGCCACAAGGTCGCAGTGATGATTGTCCAGCAGGTCTTGCTGTGCCCTTTCGGCCATACAACCCAGCACACCGATAATCAGGGGATGCTTGCGTTTGATGGCCGCAAGTGCTTCGAGTCGGTGGATAATCTTCTGTTCGGCATTGTCCCTCACGGAACAGGTGTTCAGGAAGACGGCATCAGCCTCGTTGAGGTCATCCGTCGTCTCATAACCCGCCATCTGCATCACTGAGGCCACCACCTCAGAGTCGGCCACGTTCATCTGGCAGCCGTATGTTTCTATATACAATTTCTTCATTTCGGGTGCAAAGGTACGACATTTATCGGATTATTCCAAATAAATTTGGAAAAGTCAGACGATAGGAAGTGAGATACCGCTGATTTTCTGATAAACCTCAAGAGCATAGACGTCCGTCATGCCACTGATATAGTCAATGACAGCCATGAGGCGTGTTTCCAAGTCTGATGCCTCAATGTCGTACTGACTGCTGACGCGGCTGATAAGGTGCTTGGAGTAAAAACGCTCCGGGTGAACGGCGGCTCCTATGAATTTCTCCAGTAACGTCTGCATAATCTGATAGCCGGAGAGTTCCACGTCGAGCACGGGACGGCTCTTGTAGATGCGGCTGACAGAGAATTGGATGCAGCGCTGGTAGGCTTCTTGCTGTAAGGTGCTGATGTGGTCGATGAGGCTGCCCTTGAACAAACCGCTCAGAATCTCTTCCTCATGTTCCACGAAGACGCGCACACACTCGTTCTCTAATTTGCCGATGACGCAGGCGCGCAGATAGACCACTTTCTCGTTGTTGTCCGTAACGCCCTCTTCGATGATGCGTTGCTGGATATGCTGTTGGTTCTGTTCGTCGAAGAAAGCCAACAACAACTTCATGGTTTCTTCGTATGAAATAATTTTAAGTTTGTGGGCATCTTCGATGTCCATGATTTCGTAGCAGATATCATCTGCGGCTTCCACCAGATAGACCAGCGGATGACGGGCGTATCTTAGTGGTTCTCCCATCTCAGACTGGCAGATAATTCCGAGTTCGTCGGCAATCCGGCGATAGTTGTCCTTCTCCGTCTCAAAGAATCCGAACTTTCCTTTTTTGCCTGAGGCGGTGGAAGAAAACGGGTATTTGACGATGCTGGCCAATGTGGAATAAGTCATGACAAAACCGCCAGGGCGACGGCCCTGGAACTGATGGGTCAGCAGACGGAAGGCATTGGCATTGCCCTCGAAGTGGGTAATGTCGCTCCAGAACTGGGGACTCACCTCGCGCTGCAACTGACTGCCGTTCCCCTCGATGAAAAAGGCCTGGATTGCCTTTTCGCCGCTGTGGCCAAAGGGCGGGTTGCCCAGGTCGTGGGCCAGACAGGCGGTGGCGACGATCTGTCCGATCTCCTGAAAGAGCGTGTCCTTCAGTTCGGGATGCTTCCTGATCAGTTGCTGGGCCACGTCATTGCCCAACGACATGCCGACACTGGCCACCTCCAGCGAATGTGTCAGACGGTTGTGTACGAAGATACTGCCAGGAAGGGGGAATACCTGGGTCTTGTTCTGCAAACGACGGAATGGGGCTGAGAAAATCAGACGGTCGTAGTCGCGTTTGAACTCCGTACGGTCGTCGTGTCGCTCAGGGTGACGATGCTCCTGTCCGAGTCGTTTATTGGAGATAAGTTGCTGCCAATTCATCATAACTAGAGTGCAAAAGTAACGAATTTTACCTAAAAAATTACATTTTTTACAGAAAAATATGGATAATTGAAGATAAATCATTAATTTTGCACATTGTTTAGGATGAATTTATACGTATGTTAGAAATAAAAGTAGTCAACAAAGGCCATCAACCTTTACCTCAATATGCCACCGCACAGAGTGCTGGTATGGATCTCCGTGCTAATCTTGATGAGCCCGTCGTGCTGAAGCCGATGGAGCGCAGACTGATCCCTACGGGACTGCATATCTCTCTGCCCGTGGGTTATGAGGCTCAGGTGAGACCACGCAGCGGACTGGCTCTGAAGAAAGGTATTACGGTACTGAACACGCCTGGTACGATTGATGCGGACTATCGTGGTGAGATTGGTGTGGTGCTGATCAACTTGTCGCAGGAGACGTTTGTCGTGGAGGATGGCGAGCGCATCGCCCAGATGGTGATTGCCCGTAATGAGCAGGGTGCTTTCATCCCTGTGGAGGTGCTCGACGAGACAGAGCGTGGCGAAGGCGGCTACGGACATACGGGAGTGAAATAATGCGGAGAACGATAATCATAGGGTGGTTGATGCTGATGGGCATCGGGTGTATGGCTGATGATTTCAGTCAGCGCATCTACGACCAGTTCTTCATGGAGGCGATGGTACAGCGGCAAAAAGGTAACAATGACGCTGCCTTCGACCTGTTGCGCCATTGTCAGGAGTTGAACCCCAAGGCTCCTGAGGTGTATTACTTCCTGGCCCAGTATTATATGGCCCTGCGGAATCAGGAGAAAGCAACGGAATGCGTGAAGCAGGCTGCCGCGCTGAATCCGGATAACGAGACCTATATGGAGACGCTGGCCCATAGTTATATCCAGCAGCAGGATTACGCCAGTGCTATCCCAGTCATTGAGGGTATCTATGATCGGAACAAGGAGCGTGAGGATATGCTCGAGATGCTGTTCCAGCTCTATCAGCAGGTCGAAGACTATGCCAATGCCATCAATGTGTTAGAGAGGATGGAGCGTATTGACGGTAAAAACGAGCGCCTGTCGATGGCCAAGAGCGAGATCTTTACGCGGATGGGCAACAAGAAGGCTGCCATTGCGGAGATGGAGGCACTGGCCAAGCAGTTCCCCAACGATCTGAACTATATGGCGATGTACGGTGAAGCACTGATGATGAATGGTCAGACCAAGAAGGCACTGGCCGTCTATGATCAGGTGCTGGCTCAGGAGCCGGACAATAACCGTGTGCTGATGTCGTTGCGTACCTATCATCAGTCAGAGGGTCACTGGGCAGTGGCCGATTCTTTGGCAGAACGGGTGTTGTTGAGCAGCAACGCTACTTCTGATGAGAAGATCCATCTGCTGAGGCAGGAGGTGTCGGCCAGCGAGAATCATGGCGGTGACAGCACGCGCGTGTTGACGCTCTTCAGAAAGATGCTGGCACAGCCGCAGTCCAGTCCAGACATGGCGATCCTCTGTGCGTCCTATATGAATTCCAAACAGATGCCGAAGGATTCTATTGCCAGCGTGCTGAATCAGGTGCTTGCCCTTGCTCCCGACTATGCAGCTGCCCGTCTTCAACTGGTGGGCTATGCTTGGGAGGCCGAGGATATGGATAAGGTGATCACACTCTGTCAGGAAGCCCGTCAGTATAACCCCGACGAGATGGCTTTCTACTACTATCAGGGCATCGCCTATTACAAGCGCGACAGTCTGGATCAGGCATTGTCGGCATTCCAGAACGGTATCGGTGTTATCAACGACAACAGTAATCCGGATATTGTTTCGGACTTCTATGCTGTGATGGGCGATATCCTCCATCAGAAAGGTCTCGCGGAAGAGGCTTTCGCAGCCTACGATTCCTGCCTCCAGTGGAAGGATGATAATATCGGGTGCCTGAACAACTATGCCTATTACCTCAGTGAACGTGGTGAACGACTGAGCGAGGCGGAGGAGATGAGCTTCAAGACCGTGAAGGCAGAGCCCAAGAATGCCACCTATCTGGATACTTACGCCTGGATACTCTTCATGCAGGAGCGCTATGCCGAGGCGAAGATATATATTGACCAGGCTCTTCAGAATCTGGAGGACTCGCTTGGCAATGAGGTGATTGTGGAACATGCAGGGGATATCTATGCCCAGAACAAGGACATGGACCGTGCACTCTCTCTCTGGCGTGATGCTCAGCAGAAGAAACCTGAGGATCAGCTGTTACTTAGAAAAATCAAACTTAAAAAATATTTGAAAGAATGAAATGGCTTAGTTTTGTAAGAGTTGCCGTATTGGCACTGCCGTTAGTGCTCGTCTCTTGTGGTTCACACAAGAAAGTTGTTCAGTCTACGAACATGACTCCGGAAGTAAGGGACAAAGTGGAATTCCTTACAAAGGTGAAGGAGAATGCCCAGACAGGGAAGTTCCTTACATCTAAAGTGAAATTCTCTGTTGAGGTGGGACAGCAGAAACTCACGTTGACAGGAAACCTGAAGATGAAGCGTGACGACGTGATCCGCCTGCAGTTGATGGCCTTTGGATTCGTGGAGGCTGGACGCATTGAAATGACGAAAGACTACGTACTTATCATGGACCGTATCAACAAGCAGTACCTGAAGGCTCCATGGATGTCTGTCGATTTCCTGCGCAACAGCGGACTGAACTTCAACACGATCCAGGCACTTTTCTGGAACGAGTTGTTCAGACCGAATCAGGTGTCAACGGATAATGAGAAAACCGACTCGCTGGCTTCCTACAGTATCCTTGCGAATGGCGACGACATGATTGTTGGTCTGGAAACTGGTAAGATGGACTATAGTTGGCTGGTGAGCAGGGAGGCAAGACTGATCCGCATGGCTAACATCCTGTATAAGGATCGCTTCAATGGCAATACCCAGTTGAACTGGGATTATGACCAGTTTGAGAAGCTGAACAAGAACCTCTTCCCCCATAAGCATGCGATCTCGCTGACAACCCCCGAGAAGGAAGTGAAGTTAGGTATGACCTTGAACTATATCGGGGCAGAGACGGAATGGGAACCACGTACGGAGATCTCCAACAAATACCGTGAGGTGACCGTCGATGAGATCCTGCGTCGTTTCATGGCGTTATAATCATAGATGAAGAGACTCCTCGTTCTTTGTTTCTTAGCGTGTTTGGTGGCAGTCGTTCCTGCTCAGCAGCCTAAAAGAGGCGCTGTCCAGAAGAAGACGACTACCACCAAATCTCGTGGTACCACCCAGAAGCAGGCTACTAAAAAACAGCCCGCCAAGAAACAGTCTGCCCAAAAGAAGACCACTGCCAAGCAGCCGACTGTGACGGTCAAGAGCCTGAAGAACGAACAGCAGCAGGTACGCCAGCATATCAAGGAACAGGAGCGACGCCTGCGGGCCAACGAGGCGGATGTCAAGAAAAGGCTGCAGAACTTGATGGTCATCACGAATGAGATTGCCGATAAGCGGAAGACTATCGACACCATCCGCCATGACATCACCCGTCTGGATACGACGATCCATGTGCTGCAAGATCAACTCGTTGTCTTGGGAAAAGAACTGGATGAGCGCAAACAGCGTTTCGTGAAGTCCATACGGTACATGCACCGTAACAGGAACATCCAGAGTCAGATCATGTTTGTCTTCAGTGCCAAGAATCTCTCGCAGATGTATCGTCGTATGCGATTTGTCAAGGAGTATGCCGCCTTCCAGCAGACACAGGGCGAGGCCGTGAAGTCGATGCGCGATCAGGTAGCAGAGGCATACAAGGAACTGAGGGATACTAAGAAACAGAAAAACGCCTTGCTGATCCGTGGTGAGGAGGAGAAGAAGTCGCTGGAGAACAAACAGGTGGAGCAGCAGAATGTTGTGAGCTCCCTGAAAAAACAGCAGAAGACCATCCAGAGTATCATCGACAAACAGAAGAAACGCGATGCGGAGTTGAATGCCCAGATCGACAAGTTGATTGCTCAGGAAATCGCGCGTGCTAAAGCCCGTGCTGAGGCGGAGGCCAAGCGGAAGGCTGCAGAAGAGGCTGCCAAGAAACGTGCTGAGGAACTGGCCAGGAAGAAAGCCGAGGCAGAGGCTGCCGCCCGTGAGAATGCCCGACGCATTGCTGAGGCTAAGGCCAAGGAGGAAAAGGCCAAGGAAGAGGCCAGGGCCGCCGCTCGTAAGAGTGCTGCTGAGAAAGCGGCTGCCGAGAAGAAAGCCCGTGAGGCAGAGAAAGCCCGTAAGGATGCAGAGCGTAAGGCCGATGCAGAGCGGAAAGCCCGCGAGCGCGAGGTGGCTGAGGCCAAGAAGTCGGCAGAGACTAAAAAGACTACGGATGCGAATTATCTGGTATCTTCGGAAGACCGTCGCTTGAGTGGCAACTTCGAGAGCAACAAGGGGCGTCTGCCCATGCCGATAGCCGGCAGTTATCAGATCGTACACCGTTTTGGTACGAACACCGTTACCGACGTGAAGGGACATGTCACACTGGATAAGAAGGGTATTGACATCAAGGGACAGCCAGGCGCACAGGTGCGGGCGGTCTTCGATGGAGAGGTTTCGGCCGTGTTTGGCTATGCGGGGACGACGGTTGTCATCATCCGTCACGGCAGTTATCTGTCAGTCTATTGTGAACTGGCATCCGTGAGTGTCAGCCGTGGTCAGAAAGTGAGTGCCCGTCAGACCATCGGAAAAGTGGGCTCCGACGGACTGATGCAGTTCCAGTTGCGAAATGGCAACACGAAACTGAACCCTGAACTGTGGCTGGGCAGATAGGTTAGAGACTGAGTCCCTCTAACAGATAGACATAGGTTTCGATAGCCTGTTCAATCTCGGAAATTCTGATGAACTCGTCAGCCGAATGTGAACGGCTCGACTCACCTGGTCCCAATTTAAAGGAGGGGAATGGCATCAGTGCCTGGTCACTCAGGGTGGGAGAGCCGAAAGGCTTCTTTCCGATTTCCAGACATCTCCTGACCAGTGGATGCTCTACGGGGATGCTTGACGAGTGCAGACGGAACGAACGGGCGCGCAGTTCGCACTTCGTCATCTTCTTCTGCAGAAAGTTGAACAGGTATTCGTTCTGATAGAACTCGTTCGTGCGTACATCTATTATAAAATGGAGCGTGTCAGGGATGACGTTATGCTGTGTGCCGCTCTCCACCACTGTCACCGTCATCTTCGTGGGCCCCAGCAACTCGCTCTCCTTACGGAACTTATAGTCGCGCAGCCACACCAGATCGTCCAATGCCTCATAGATCGCATTCACACCCTCGTTCCTGGCGGCATGACCAGATTTGCCGTGGGCATAGCCGTCGATCACCATCAGACCTTTCTCCGCGATGGCAGGTTGCATGCCAGTGGGCTCTCCCACAATGGCGACATCCACCTTCGGAAGCAGGGGTAGCACACGGCTGAAGCCATTCGGCCCCGATACCTCTTCTTCTGCTGAGGCTACCCAGAGGAGATTATAGTTCCTCTGACGGTGCAGCAGGATACGGTAAGCCTGTAAGGTGGCGACAAGACCACCGCCACAGTCGTTGGCTCCCAGTCCATAGATCAGATCGCCTTCCTGCGTGGGGATGAAGGGATCGCGCGACCACGAGGCCACAGGTCTGACGGTGTCGATGTGGGCATTCAGCATCACCGTGGGACGGTTGTTGTCCCAGTCAGGACAGCCCACCCAGAGGTTATTGCCTTCACGTCCGTGGGGCAGGTCCCAGTGGTTCAGGTATTCCGACAACTTATCGGCAGCAGCAGTTTCTTCCTTACTGACCGAAGGGATGGCGATGAGTTCTTTCAGCAGTCTGATGGCATCGTTGGTATAGGCCTGTATTTCCATTCAATTTAGTTTTTAGTTTTCCGTTTTGATAAGATCACAGAGAGTCCCATCGACAATACGAGCAGACCAAAGATCACGGCCAGCGAGATCGTGGTGGGGATTTCGATGTCTTTCAACTCCAACAGCATCTTCACGCCTACGAAACTGAGGATAACACCCAGTCCGTATTTCAGGTAGGTGAAGTATTTGGCCACAGCTGCCAGCGCGAAGTAAAGGGCACGTAGTCCAAGGATAGCGAAGATGTTCGATGTCAGCACGATGAAGGGGTCATGGCTCACGGAGAACACAGCGGGGATGCTATCCACGGCAAAGGCCACGTCCGTCGTCTCGATCACCAGCAGAGCAATGAAGAGTGGTGTGGCCAGACGCCTGCCGTTCTCCACGATGAAGAACCTGTCCTCGTGCATCTGATCCGTCACGGGGAAGAATCTCTTGAAGATCTTCACGAAGATGTTCTTCGAGGGATCCACCTGTTCGTCACCCTGCTGGCCGAACATCTTGATGCCTGTATAGATCAGGAAAACTCCGAAAACACCGAGTATCCACTCAAAGCGAACGATCAGGGCCGTACCTGCGAAGATAAAGATGCTTCTCAGTATCAGGGCGCCGAGGATGCCCCAGAACAATACTTCGTGCTGATATTTCCTTTGAACACCGAAGAACGAGAACAACATCAGGAATACGAACAGATTATCCATCGACAGCGACTTCTCGATGATGTAACCTGCCAGGAACTCCATCGCCATCTCGTGTGAGTTGCCAGGGTAAAAGAAGTAGATGCCTGCACCAAACAGCAGCGACACGATGATCCACACGGCCGTCATCTTCAGGGCTTCGGAGATGCTGACCTCATGCTGCCCGTTCTTGCCGAACGACTTCAAGTCGATCCACAGCATCACGAGCACCATGACGTAAAACAGGATCCACACCCACCAGGGCAAACTGATCATTTCCATCTATGCTTTTCTCTTTTTCAGTTGCAAAGGTACGAAATTCTTGCGAATAATGCGTAACAATATATTATATTTTTTCTCCAAAATTGTGCTGTAGTATTCGAACTGTCAGGTATTCTTTGACTGTTGTAACATTTTCCACTTCTCTGGTATTTGCAAATCATAATTCTTTGTTTTTCCATATTACTATTTTTAAAGTTAAGCCACCTCTTTCGAGGTGGCGAGCCTTAGCTTTTTTCATCTAAGGGGGATATTCTGCTGCGAAGATAAGGAGTTTTTCTTAGACTTACAAACATTTCTGCAAATATTTTGATATAATCGTGTAAAAGCACTGCAAACAAAGCATGATTATATCTCACGGCGTGCCTGGCACCTTGTGACATGGCACCTTGTGACATAAAGGGTGAGGAAATCTCTCTCCCCACCCTTTGCATTAGAAAACTGTGATACTGTGATGTTCAGGCGGCTGGTTGGTGCTTGGCGAGATACTTGTCCGTCTTTTGGTAATTATAATACAGGCTCCACCCCCAAATCATTGGAAACACCTTTAAATACAAGGAAAGTCGCCAAAAACAGTCCCCCGAAGCTCCCCTATAGGTCCCCCTTTTTTTGTGAAAGGGGGAGGTGAGGGGGACCTTCGGGGGACTTCCAGCCGCCATCTTCCCCAGTATTTAAAGGCCTTTGCGAGATTTTGGGGGTGGGGCATATATAATAAGTACCATTTTAGCAGAATTAAGTGGCTTCGTAGTAAAATTCAGTGGCCTCCTACGATCGTAAAGTGCCACCAAATTTTGATTTAGTGGCGCTTATTTGGTGAAAGTCACTCCCGTGTCAGGTCTTCGATCTGGTCGATGATGTCCTGATACTGACGCTGGGTCTTGAAATTGATACTGAGACCGCAGATGGCGCCGATGATGCCACCTATGCATCCATTCCATAAGACAAAGTTACGAAAATCTACACGAAATTTGAAAAATTTTCAGGAAAGCGAAGAAAATCTGCGTAGAAATGTGTATTTTTGCAGCGTTAAATCGAATGGTATGGAAAACAAATTGCTTGAAAATGCCCCATTAGTGAAAGTTGTCGTCAGTCTGATGGCAGGGATTATTGTTGGCGACATGTTGCCCATGATGCCGCTATTGCCAGTGTTTTTATGTGTTTTGGTAGTGACTTTGCTGATGTGGCGCTACGAAAACCTGCAATCAGTGGCACTTTCTGGTTGTATCTTGGTGTTGGGCGCCTATCTGATGCAGCGACAGAAAGAGGCATTAAGGGTGGCGTGGCCTGAGGGCGAGGTGTGCTACGAGGCGGTGGTGTTGAGCGAACCCGTGGAAAAACCCAAGACGATGGCGGTGGATATCCTGCTGACGGGCAATCATCGGAAACTGAAGTGCTACCTCTATAAGGACGAGCGGAGTAGGGGATTGTGTATTGGTGACGGATTGCGTATTCAGTCGCAGATCAGGGAAAACAGTGATTGGCGACAAGGGACGTTCGACTATCGGCGATACTTGGAGGTTCATGGTTTTACGGGCTCGACTTTCGTATCAAGCTGGAAATGGCGGAAGGCGGAAATCTCCCTGAAAAGTCTCTCTCGATTAGAGCGCACGAGGCTATACTTTCTGAAACAGCGCAGCCAATTGCTTGAACGGTTTGCCCAGCATGGCCTCGATGGAGAACAATATGCCGTGTTGGCAGCCATGGCCTTGGGCGATAAGTCTGCCTTGACGCAAGAATTAAAGGACGTATATGCTGTGACGGGAGCCTCGCACGTGTTGGCGTTGAGCGGTCTGCATCTGGGCATCATCTATTCGCTGCTCTCGCTGATGATTGTAAGCAGGCGGTGGCGGATGGTTTCGCAGATGCTTATCATCCTCGCCATCTGGGCCTTCGTGTTTCTCGTGGGGATGTCTGTCAGTGTGGTGCGCTCGGCCGTGATGCTGACCACTTATGCCTTGCTTACACTGGGACGTCGTGAGAAAATGTCGCTGAACACACTGGCCTTTGCGGCTATGATTCTTCTGATGCTGAATCCGCTGTCATTGTTCGACGTGGGTTTTCAGATGTCGTTTGCAGCAGTGGCATCCATCCTGCTGTGGGTGCCGCTGTTCGAAAGACGGCTGTGGTCGTTGGTGGCCGTCTCTTGTGCGGCTCAGATAGGTGTCGCCCCGTTGACTGCTTACTATTTTGGAAGATTCTCTACTTATTTCCTCCTCACAAACTTCATCGTCATACCAGCTGCCACTGTGATTCTCTGGCTCTCCATTGTAGTAATTGTCTTTCCCTCCCTCGCGTACCTATTAATATATGTAGTATCTTGGCTTAATGCATCTCTTACAGCCATCGCCGCCATTCCTGGTGCTAGCATCAGCCTGCACCCAACCATGCTTCAGACGGCGATGGCCTATGTCATCGTATTCGCCGTCTATCTGCTTATGGAAAAAGTAGTACGAGCAGGGGGATCGTCACCATCGAGAAGAGGGTGGTGATGAAGGTGACTTCCGTCATCAGCGTGGCGTCCTTGCCGTGGCGCAGACAGAGGATGGTGCCATAGGTGGCGACGGGCATGGCGATGACGACGGTGTTGATATGGTTCACCATCTCGGAAAAGCCGATGGCCCTGAAAAGGAAGAACAATGCCAAGGGCACGACTACCAGGCGCATGACGGTGGCGATATAGACGGTGCGGTTGCCAAGCAGTCTGCGTGGGGAGAGCTGCGACATCGACGAGCCGATGATGAGCAGGGCGGCTGGTACGGTGATATTGCCTAACATCGTTAGTGGCTGACTGATCACCTCAGGGATATTGTCGATACGGAGTGCCACGATCGCCATCGTCAGGTAGGCCGCCAGCATCGGGGTGGAGTAGAGCACCTTCTTCTGGAAGTGCGCGCCCTCCACCTCATTCTTCCCTGTTATGAGCATGGAGCCGACGGTGAAGACGGCGAAGGTGTTGATGACGTTCAGCACGGCAGCGTAGAACACGGCCTGATGACCGAAGAGCGAGGCCACGACGGGATAACCCATGAAACCCACGTTGCCAAACATGATGGCGAAGCCCACGGTGCCCTCCTCCTCTTGCCTCCGTGTCAGGTAGCGGGGCAGCCAGAAGGCTACTCCCGTCAGCAGGACGTAAGTGATGACGCTGATGCCTAATAACGGCAGGATATACTGACGGTCGGGCAGTTCGCCGTTCATCGCCGAGGAGAGGATCAGCGCAGGACAGGTGATGTTGATGACCAACCTCGACAACTGTCTGTCGAAGTCGCCACCTAAATAACCAAGTTTGCCCGCCACGTAGCCTACTACGAGGAGGGCAAACAGTGTCATCATCACTACTATCATAGCTTACATGTAGCCAAGCCAGCGCAGGATATCGTTGAGATTCGCAAACACCATCAGCAGGATCAGGATGCCAAAGCCGACGTACTCGGCACGGATCATGAAGGTCTCTGAGGGCTTGCGGCGCGTGATCATCTCATAGAGCAGGAACAGCACATGACCACCGTCGAGGGCGGGGATGGGCAGGATGTTCATGAAGGCAAGGATGATCGACAGGAAGGCCGTCATCTTCCAGAACATGTACCAGTCCCACATCGGGGGGAACAGGCTGCCGATGGCTCCGAAACCGCCTAACGACTTCGCACCGTCGGCCGTGAACACGTATTTCATGTCACCCACATAACCAGCCAGCACGTTCCAGCCGTACTTGATGCCAGCGGGGAAACTCTCGAAGAAGCCGTACTCCTTGGTGACGGGCTCGTAGATGCCAGCCACGGTCTTCACGAAGAAGCCCAGTTTCAGTTCTGGGGTGAGGGTAACACTGACGGTGTCGTTCGTCTCGCCACGCTGATAGACGATGGTGGCCGTGCGGATCTTCAGACTGTCGGCAGGCGTCTGGGCGGCTGTCATCATATCCTCGAGAATACCCAGTTGGTCAACGAACTCGTTGTAACTATCGACGGGCTTATCGTTGATGGCGACGATCTTATCGCCCTGTTGCAGACCGATGCCAGCGGCAGGGGAGTCGGCCATCACACTATCCACCTCAGCAGGGATCAGCGGACGTACGAACGAGGGTTCTGCCTTGAGCATGCCCAACAGGTTCAGGTCGCCAGGCAGCGTGAGACTCATCTGCTTGCCGTCGCGGATCAGATCGACGCGCGTGGCCTCGGAGAGGTCGCGATAGAGGTCGGCTGAGAACTCCTTGAACTCGCCTTTCTCCGTGCCAATGAGGATATCACCATCCTGGAAACCAAGGGCCTTGGCCTCGGTATTAAACTTCATACCATAGGTCATGTTCTTCACGGGGACGTAGGTGTCGCCCCAGTGGAACAGGATCATCGAGTAGATGAACAGGGCCAACAGGAAGTTGACGAGCACACCACCGATCATGATCAGCAGACGCTGCCAGGCGGGTTTCGCGCGGAACTCCCACGGCTGTTCGGGCTGTTTCATCTGTTCGGTATCGAAACTCTCGTCGATCATACCGGCTATCTTACAGTAGCCGCCAAGGGGGAGCCAACCCATGCCATACTGCGTATCGCTGTTCTTCGGCTTCCATTTGAAGATACTGCCATCCCATTTCCAGATGCTGGGGTCGAAGAAAAGATAGAACTTATCGACCTTGACACCAAAGAGTTTGGCGAAGAAGAAGTGGCCGCCCTCATGGAGCAGCACCAGTAGTCCTATTGCGAGCATGAACTGCAACAGACGAATCAGAAAAATATCCATAATCTTTTTACCTTATTTACTAGTTTATTTATTCATCAGTTCCGTGGCGATACGACGGGCCTCGGCATCCGTGGCGATGTAGGTGTCGTAACTCGGATTCTTGTCGAAGGTGGCGCGTTGCATGGTCTCCGCGATGATGTCGCCCATCTCGAGGAAACCGCACTTGTCCTCGAGGAATCCACGGTTCACGATCTCGTTGGCGGCATTCACGATACATGGCATGTTTCCACCCTTGTCTAATGCCTCATAAGCCATTGCCAAGCAGCGGAACTTCTTCAGGTCGGGCTCGAAGAACTCCAGATGCTGAGCCTTGAAGAGATCCAGACGCTCACCGCTCAGATGCAGACGCTGGGGGAACGAGAAGGCATACTGGATGGGCAGGCGCATATCGGGCACACCGAGTTGAGCCTTCACGCTACCGTCCTGGAACTGTACGGCACTGTGCACGATCGACTGCGGATGGACGAGCACCTGAATCTGCTTGGCATCGACACCAAAGAGCCACTTGGCCTCGATCACCTCGAAACCCTTGTTCATCATTGAGGCCGAGTCGATGGTGATCTTGGCACCCATGTCCCATGTCGGATGTCTTAAAGCATCGGCCTTGGTGACGTGGGCAATCTCTTCCATCGTCTTCAGACGGAACGGACCGCCAGAAGCCGTCAGCAGGATCTTCTCGATGGGGTTCTGGTCTTCACCCACGAGACTCTGGAAGATGGCGGAGTGCTCGCTATCGACAGGCAGGATCGGGGTGTGGTACTGCTGAGCCAACTGTAGGATCAACTCTCCAGCGACCACCAGTGTCTCCTTGTTTGCCAGACAGATGGTCTTACCAGCCTTGATGGCGTGGATGGTGGGGTTCAGGCCAGCGAAACCGACCATCGCCGTGAGTACCATATTGATAGGACCAGCCTCCACGATCTCGTTGAGTGCCTGGGCACCAGCATAGACTTTCACGTCGGGCATGTCGCTCATCAGCGACTTCAGTTCGTCGTAGCGCTGTTCGTTGGCTATCACGATGGCAGCAGGCTTGAACTTATGGGCCTGTTCTGCCAGCAGTTCCACTTTATTATTGGCTGTCAGGCAATAGACCTCATACAGGTCTGAATGCTCCTCGATGACCTCGAGTGCCTGTGTGCCTATCGACCCCGTAGAGCCGAGAATAGCTATTTGTCTTTTCATAATTCTAAAATGCCTTCTGGCAAATGAATGACTATTTGTTGTTTCTTTGTATCAATATGGGTGATCAGTTCCTCTGAGGCTGGAATCAGTTTGCCGTCTTCCAGTTCGAAAAGGATGTTGATCGTGGAATCGTCGATAGCGGCGATGCGCCCTACGCTGGTATTTGTGTCAGCGTCGATCAGTTCAAACCCCTTGATGGCGGCCCAAGAAAGAGAGCCCTCGTCGGCCTCAGACAGTTTGCGGGGGAAATAGACATCACAGCCCGTCAGTTCCCTGGCACGTTCCTGTGTGTCGATACCGTCAAACTTCATCAGGGCATTGGCGTCGCTCTTGAAGCGGTATTCCTCGATGAAGAACGGCACGAGGATGCCATCGATGTCGAGGATGAGGTAGTCGGCATCCACACGGTCGAAGACGTCATCATCGAAGAGGAAGGATACTTCTCCCCTGATGCCGTGAGTCTTGCCCAACTTACCGATCTGATATACCTCTTCCCGTTTGATCACGATTCTCTATTCGCTTCTTGTGATTTTGGCCCCAAGGGCGTTCAGACGTTCCTCAATGTGCTCGTAGCCCCTGTCTATCTGCTGGATGTTGTCAATATGGCTCGTGCCATTAGCGCTCATGGCAGCAATCAGCAGGGCGATACCGGCACGGATATCCGGACTCGACATACGACCACCACGGAGCGTGATCTTACGGTCATGGCCCACGACGACAGCACGGTGGGGATCACAGAGTATGATCTGTGCACCCATGTCGATGAGTTTATCGACGAAGAACAGACGGCTCTCGAACATCTTCTGATGGAAGAGCACACTGCCTCGCGCCTGAGTGGCCACGACGATCAGCACCGACAGGAGATCAGGTGTCAGTCCGGGCCAGGGAGCATCGGCCAGTGTCATGATTGTACCGTCGATGAACGACTGTATCTCGTAATGCTTCTGACGGGGGATGAACAGGTCGTCGCCCTCAGTCTTGATCTTTACACCCAGTTTGCGGAAAGCATCGGGGATGATGCCAAGGTGTTTCAGCGACACGTCCTTGATGCGGATGCCGTCGCCACACATGGCCGCCATGCCAATAAAGGAGCCCACCTCGATCATATCGGGCAGGATCCTGTGGTCCGTGCCATGCAACTGCTTCACGCCTTCGATAGTCAGCAGGTTGGAGCCGACACCACTGATGCAGGCGCCCATCTGGTTCAACATGTGACAGAGCTGTTGGATATAGGGCTCACAAGCAGCGTTATAGATGGTTGTCGCGCCTTTGGCAAAGACGGCGGCCATGATGATATTGGCCGTACCAGTCACGGAGGCCTCGTCGAGCAGCATGTAGGATCCCTTCAGCTGGCGGGCAGTGATCTCATAGACATTACGATCCTCGATACGGTTGAACTTCGCTCCCAACTTCTCGAATCCGAGGAAGTGGGTGTCGAGCCTGCGACGGCCGATCTTGTCTCCGCCAGGCTTGGCGATCACCGCCTTGCCCATACGGGCCAACAGCGGACCGATCATCAGTACACTGCCACGGAGCTCAGCACAACTTTGGACGAACTCGTCACTCTCCAGATAGTTGAGGTTCAACGCGTCTGCCTGAAAAGCGTAATCGTTAGCCGACAGCCGCCTGACCTTGACACCGATATCCCGCAACAACTGGATCAGGTTGTTTACGTCGCGGATATCGGGGATGTTACGGATGATCACCTCATCCTCTGTCAGCAGTGTCGCACAGATCACCTGCAGGGCCTCGTTTTTCGCACCCTGTGGAGTAATCGTTCCTTGCAGCAGATGTCCGCCTTCGATGATGAATGATGCCATCGCAGTCTTATTTCTTTTTCTTGGATTTCTTGCCGTCCTCAGTTGCCGTGAACTTCTCAAACTTGAAGTTGTTCAGGTCCAGTTGTATCACTCCGTCAGTGTAGTAGGCCAGGTCGTTGGCCACCTTCTCGTCATCCATCGAACCGTGTCCCCACGTCATCAGGTCACGCTTCATCTGGTTGGCCGTATAGTAGGTCAATGCGTCGCGTTCCTCACCAGCGGGCATGGTCTTGAGTTTCTCGAACAGTTCTTCGATCAGTTTTCCGTAGTGACGGAGTTTGATATGCTCCTTAGGAAGTGGGATGGGCTGTGGTTTGTCGTGGAGTTTCTCAGCGGCTGAAACGTCGAAGGGCCAGTCGATATCCAGTTGCTTGCGGCTCATCATATACAGATGGTCCCAGAGCATCTGATGATAGTCGGCATTGTCTCTCTGTTGAGGAACTTTAGTCTCCATCATCTTGACGATGGCTTGTGCACACTTCTGGCGCTCTGCCTTACTGGCGAGGCCGATGGCGTGATCCACCATCTTCTGAATCTCGCGCCCGTATTCTGGCATGATGAGCTTTTCGCGCTGTGTGTTGTAGTCTAATCCTTTGATATCCATATCTGTTTTTTCCATTTTACTTTCACAATAATTTTTTTGGCATTTTTGCCACAAAGTCTTTCAGGTAGAAGGGTACAAAATAGGCCACATCCTCAAACTGACTGGTGAGGAAACGTTTCTCAGCCAATGGCTGCATCCATTTGGCCAGTGGCTCGATGCCCTCTATCAGGTGGGCGTTCGGATGGGCGATGGTGCCCATGCATTTCTTGGCACCGTTGCCGAAGAAATAGACGGGATGCTCGTCAAGGTATTCGCGGTAGGTATCGGCATCTACGATGTCGGCTCCGATTTCCCGTACGGGCTTCAGCGCACGGGTATAGATACCTGCATAGACCTCCATCCGTCGGGCATCCAACATCGGACAGAGCAAGGCATCCTCCTCGGGAATCTCCCTGAGCAGCACGGGCACACAGAGCAGTTCCAGCGTCGGTACGGCTATCAGTTTCAGGTTACGTCCATAACAGATACCCTTTGCCATCGACACTCCGATGCGCAATCCTGTGTAGGAGCCTGGACCGCAACTCACGGCCACGGCGTCAAACGGGATGGCGTGGTTGTCAGTGAATGAGAGAGCCTCGTCAACCATTGTCCCTAAACGCTCGGCATGGTTCGGACCGCTGTGGTCTTCCTGATGGAAGATCACCTGCGAGTCTTCCGAGACGGCTACGGAACATACGTCGGTACTGGTCTCAATGTGTAATATCGTTGACATGAAATCCTTTTTCCTTTATTTATAAGGTGCAAAGGTACGGTAATTTGTCCGAAATACAAAGTATTTATGAGAAATTAACTGAAAGGGAAGAGACAAGCGACATACTTGTGCGATATGAGATTTTACGTAAGTGAATGGTGTTTCTATGCGCGTGTGCATATTATATAATAATGTGTATCCATTTCCGTGAATTGATTATTATCAAGAGCGTTCAAAATTTTGCATAAAAAATGAAATTTTCTTTTGAAAAAGTTTTGCTGGTTGGGAAAAAGTGTGTACCTTTGCACCCGCTAAACGAGAAACGCCTGTTTCGAGTGGTGCAAAA
>CACZVN010000008.1 GCA_902784615.1 uncultured Prevotellaceae bacterium
TGGCTCTCTACACCCCCGAACTCATCTGGTATATCCTGCCCGTCACCGCCTGGCTCCTGCTGTTGGTGATGGTGGCAATGGCGTATGTGGTGCATCGCAGGAATCAAACTTATGCTTGGCCTACACTGGAGAATACGGTGCCGTCGAACCCCGCCGTCACCTTCTCCGTACCTTATACCGCCGAAGGTGTTCAGGATTTCCTGGCTAACGTAAAACCTTTTGTCGAGGCATGCGAACTGGAGGATGGCATTGCTGTGGATGTGGCTCTGGAGGAACTGCTCTATGAGGTTGTGGAGTCCCATGACCAGAATACCTCCAAAGAGGATGAGACCTTCGATGTTCGTATCATCGACAAGGAAACAGCCTTAACGGTGGTGGTCAAGAGTAAGGGACCCCTACGAAATCCTATTTATAAATTCTCGGACGACGAATTAATGGATATCGATGATAGCAACCTGCGGCGAGCCATCCTGTCGAGGGTGTGTAAGAACATCAACCACAAGTATATGAATGGCATCAATTGTATCTACCTGAATTACTACCGAAATGATGTCCAGACCTAAAGGACAATAAGATTCTATTCAAAATCGAAGATCTTGACGAATCCTGTCAAGGAGAAGATCTTCTTGACATTGTCGTTAACGTTCCGCAGCGTCAGTTTGCCGCCGTTTGTCTTGACACTCTTCAGAATACTGAGCAGGATACGTAGACCACTGGATGCAATATACGTCAGATCTTTACATTCGATGACAACATTCCCTCTCCCATTCTCCATGAGGGGTGCTAAAATAGTGTTCACTTCTGCAGAAGCTGCCGTATTCAGTTCTCCGTCAAGGGTGACAAGAGTGCAGCCTTCTAATTGCTCAATCGTTGTTTTCATTGTTGATATTTTGATTTTGTGATTATTTTGTTTTAAACTTATAGTGGATGGCCAGCATGGTCAGGTCATCACTCTGTTTCCCTGGCCGTCTTGTGCTTCTGTCAGTCCATCGGTATACAAGAAAAGCAGTGTGTCTTCTGGCATCTGATATTCCTGGAGACAATATTCATTGTCGCTGAACGTACCGACAGGTAAGTCTGGATCACCTGTCAGTAGTGTGACACCATTACCTACAAGATAAGGCATATCGTGTCCGGCATTACAGTAGTTTAATTGGCCTGTATGCAGATCGAGCACCCCAAGGAAGAATGTCACGAACATGTTGGAGTCATTACCTTCGGCCATTGCCTCATTGATGAGTGAGACAATCTTCTCTGGACGACTCTCATGACCAGCCACATTACGGAATAAGCTACGCGTCATAGCCATCACCAAGGAGGCAGGTATTCCTTTACCAGAGACATCACCGATGCAGAAGAACAGCTTTTCGTCACGAATGAAGAAATCGAAAAGGTCACCGCCTACCTCTTTGGCTGATGTTAATTGTCCATAAATGTCGATATCGTCACGGTCTGGATAGGGTGGGAACAACTTCGGCAACATAGACATCTGTATATCTTTGGCTGCATTCAGCTCACCCTCAATACGACCCTTGGCTGCGTTCACGTGCTTCAGTTCCTCCATCTGCTCCATCAGTGAAGTCTGCATTATCGCAAACGAGTCATGCAGGCGTTTCATCTCGTCGTGTGATTCGATCTGGGGCAACGAAGCTTTCAGGTTGCCTTGGGCAATCTCATCGGCAGACTTGGCAAAAAGGGCCAATGGCTTGGTAACTCGTTTTAAGATATGACGACATACAAAGAACAGTATCACCAGTCCTATCAGCATAATAGCCACAACAATACCTCCAAAGATCATCGAGCGAGTGAAGATGAGCTTAGCAGGAATCACAGTAGCCATCGACCAGCCTGTACGCTCTATCGGCGCATAGCTGATGTAGAACTTGGTGCCGTCACGATTGATGGCTTCCATACCCGATTTGCCGTCAATCATCTCATAGCCTATATGGTCATCAATCGTGTCAGGAGTCTCCTCTGCATAGATAAAATAGCTTTCGTTTAGGATACGATCCCGCAAAGGGTGGGTAATATAAGTGCCACCCTTACCCATAATGTAGGTATATGCATGGTGATAGAAGAAGGTGCTGTCACCCTCCATGACAGCTCGCATGGCCTCATTCTCTTCGTCTTTAATATTCAGCACACGCTGATTGAAATCAAGGTCGCTTTTCGTCACAAGTTCTGTAAGCCACTCTAATGCCACGTCAGCAGTGATAATGGCAAAGATGTTACCCGAGCCATCATAGAGCGGATGTGAATACGTGGTCATCATCTGTTCGCCACCCCCCTTATCATAATAAGGCTCACTCCAGTAATTACGCTTCAGGAGTTTGGGAATGAGATACCAATCCATATAATGATACTCATAGTCACTGTTGCCGAGCTGCTTGGTGAGAACCGTTGAGTCGATATCGCGATAGGCGTATGGAGAGAATTGTTTACCCTTCTGAGGAAAGTAGTTGGGCTCGAAAGCCACCGCGGAACCAATGATATTGGGGTTCAGTTCCAGCAAGCGACGGACGACACTATACATCTTATCCGGGTTTGAGAGTGAATTCTCTACCTCTGGAATGGTATTTGCTACCGCAACTTCCACGGCTACAAGGACACTATTGATATACTGGTTGGCAACATCCATGCGGCTCTGCACATTTTCTTTCGTTCCCATCAGAACAGCCGACGAACTGATATACGACACAATCAATGCGGTAATAACTGTAACAGTCATCACCGTAAGCATCACCCAAACGGTAAGTCTGGCGTAAAGGGAGTGGAAAGTGGGAAGTGAAAAACGGAATGGACTCATGGCTGCGTAATTTGCTGATAAGTAATCGGTTTCTTTATAATACTTCCCTCATAGAGAATACGGCTGGTAAGCTCAAACGCCTGGGGATCCAGTCGGTAAGTACGTTTACCTGTCTTCGGATCGGTGAGCAGCCTGAGGCACTCCTCCAACATCCATCGCTGAGCGTAGACATTAGAGGGAACATTATTTTGGCGCATATATAACATCACGAGATCAAGCGTCTCCTCAGGATGCTGAGCAGCCCATTCCCAGCCTCTACGGGTGGCTTCAGCAAACTTCAAGACTTCCTCCCGATGGTTCTTAAAGAAGTCCTTCGTCACATAAAGCCCATCCTCAGGCACATTATAGCCTATATCCCGTAGATATATTATCTGCTCTTTTTTCAGTCGCTGTCCAGCAGCCTTCAACTGGAAGTATTCATTATAACTCATGGCCAGTGTGGCATCAATGGCACCCGAAAGGTAGAGATTGGCATGGGATATAAAGGGTACCCAGTCAATATCGAGATGGGTTTTCCTCCCTATGGCGACGACAAACATGGAAGCTCCTGTCCTGAAATGACCAACACGCTTGCCGTTCAGGCTATTAAGACCCTTCAATGGCTGATGGGAGATAACCATCAAACCGCTCTGCTGGAAATACTGCAGCACATTCACCAGTTGACTTCCATCGTCCATCATCTCCAAAGCCGATGCCAACTGAAGTGACACAAGATGGCTCTCCCCGCTCTTCAGACGATTGGCGTTTGTATTGGAGGCTGTAGGATGCTTGATGACCACTTTCAGTCCTGCATCCTTGAAATAGCCCATTGCTTCAGCCACATAAAAACCGGCAAACTGTGCCTGGGCCGTCCAAGTGGGTGTGTAAACCAACTCCGTCTGGGCGCATACAGACATTCTGAATGGAAAAAACATCAGAACGGTTATCATCAAAAATACCCTTCTCATAAGTTTTTGCACATTTTGTGGGCAAATTTACAAAAAAAATCTAATTTACGTTTCATTTTAAATAACTTTTTCTGTTACTTACAGAAAACCCCTCCTTTTAATCCGAAAAATTTCGTTATCTACGCTTTTTTTGATAACTTTGCACCCTGAAAACAAATAGACGATGTTAGAAGTTAAAAATTTGCATGCCAAGATTGGCGAGAAAGAGATACTGAAGGGCATCGACCTCGTGATCAACGACGGAGAGACGCATGCCATTATGGGGCCAAATGGCTCTGGTAAGAGTACGCTGAGTGCTGTGCTGGTGGGCAATCCGCTCTATGAGGTCACAGAGGGCGAGGCTTGGTTCAATGGTAAGAACCTGTTGGAGATGAAGCCCGAGGACCGTGCCCATGTGGGACTCTTCTTGAGCTTCCAGTATCCTGTGGAGATCCCAGGTGTCTCGATGACCAACTTCATGAAGGCTGCCATCAACGAGAAGCGTAAGTATCAGGGTCTGGAGCCCATGAATGCAGCTGAGTTCCTGAAGCTACAGCGCGAAAAGCGGAAGATTGTGGAACTCGACTCCAAACTCGCCAACCGCTCTGTGAACGAAGGCTTCAGTGGTGGCGAGAAGAAGCGCAACGAGATCTTCCAGATGGCGATGCTCGAACCCAAACTGAGCATCCTCGACGAGACCGACTCCGGCCTTGATGTCGATGCCATGCGTATCGTGGCCGAGGGTGTCAATAAGTTGCAGACTCCAGAAACCTCTTGTATCGTCATCACCCACTACGACCGTCTGCTTGAGATGATCCGTCCCCAGTATGTCCATGTGCTCTATAAGGGTCGCATTGTCAAGACGGGTGGCCCCGAACTCGCCAAGCAGATTCAGGAGCATGGCTACGATTGGATTAAAGAAGAAATTGGAGAAGAGTAATGGCTAGTGAACAGCAATACATAGATCTCTACGAACAGGCTCGGCAGATGGTTTTCGACCATGCGCCAGAGGCGATGAATGCTGTACGCGATCAGGCTTTCGAGGACTTCAAGGCCCAAGGCTTCCCGTCGAAACGGGTGGAGCGCTATAAATACACCGACCTCCAGAAACTCTTCGCCCCTGATTATGGTGTGAACATCAATCGTCTTGAAATCCCTGTCGATCCTTATGAGGCCTTCCATTGCGATGTGCCCAACTTAAGTACAAGTCTGTATTTCGTAGTCAACGATGCCTTCTATCATAAAGTACAGCCTCAGGTGCATTTACCTGAAGGTGTCATCGTAGGCTCTCTCAGGGATAATCCTGGTTTCATCGCAAAATACTATGCTCGTTTGGCCAAGACCAGTGAGGATGCTGTGACGGCACTTAACACGATGCTGGCACAGGATGGTCTGTTGGTGTATGTGCCTAAAAATGTCAAGGTGGATCGTGCCATTCAGGTCATCAATATCCTGAAGGCCACACCTCAGAATGCCCAGCGCCAGGTGCCCGATCTGATGGTGAACCGTCGAGTGCTCATTGTGCTCGAAGAGGGTGCCGAGATCAAGATGCTTTTCTGTGATCATGCCGCTGATGATAAGAATTTCCTTGCTACGCAGGTCATCGAGGCCTATGTAGGCGATAATGCCTCGCTCGATCTCTATTGTCTCGAAGAGACCCACGCTAAGAATGTCCGCGTGAGCAATGTCTATATCGATCAACAAGCCAACAGTCGTGTGAATCATAATGTCATCACACTCCACAATGGTACAACGCGTAACAAGCTCGACCTCACTTTCTCAGGCGAGGGTGCCGAATGTGCCTGCTATGGTTGTGTGATTGCCGACAAGCAACAGCATGTCGATAACAACACACTCATCGTCCACAAGGTGCCCCATTGCACCAGCAACGAACTCTATAAATACGTGCTCGATGACCAGGCTGTAGGCGCTTTTGCTGGACGGGTGCTGGTGGAACATGGTGCCCAGAAGACCACCTCACAGATGACCAACCAGAATCTGACGGCAACACGTGAGGCTCATATGTTCACCCAACCCATGCTCGAGATCTATGCTGATGACGTGAAATGTGCCCACGGCTCTACTGTCGGTCAACTCAATGACGCGGCTCTTTTCTACATGCGCCAGCGTGGCATCTCCCTTGATGAGGCCAAACTCTTGCTGCAGAATGCCTTTATCAACGAAGTCATCGACCACATGCAGCTCGAACCCCTCCGCGACCGTCTTCACTATCTCGTGGAGAAACGCTTCCGAGGCGAGCTCAACAAATGTGAAGGCTGCAAACTATGTAAATAATGAAATATGAGGAGGATTACGCGATTTATTCCCTTTGCTGTCATACTGTTCTTTGTGGCAGCGTCATGCGATAGGGTCTTGATGCGGGAGCCGCAGGCCAGTGTGGCTGATAGTATCATCTTCGACATCGGCACCCATAAGGAGTATGAGCGCATGCGCGAAGTGACTGACAGCCTGGAGATGGAAGGGAAACTGTCTGCCATCGATGCCAACCGCTGGCGAGGGGTGTCCTACTACCGTCAGGGCCAGTACCTGATGGCTGAGGTATGCTACAGAAAGGCGCTCAATTGTGAGGTGAAGACGGCGTTGGACCAGCTGAGCTATAACAAATCGGCCCGTCGTCTGTCAGAACTCCTGCTCGTCCGTGGCGACTATGAGGGTTCGCTCATGGTGGCCATGCCTGCTGTGGCCAAGATGGAGGAATCGGGCATCGGTTCCGATATCGACTATGCGATTCTCCTGAATAATATCGGCTGCTGCCAACTGAATCTGGGGCGCGACAAGGAGGCCAACGAGAGTTTCCTGACGGCCCGTGAGCATTATGCCGCACGCTGGCAGTCGGATACGACGGGTCGAGGCTTCCAGGAAGCCGTCATCGGCACGGTCTATACCAGTATGGCTTATATCAATACCAAACGCTACGCCGAGTCTATCTACTGGATCGACCGTACGGAGATGCTGTTAGGCAAGTATAAGCAGAAACCAGACGCGCGACGGGAGTATTTCGACGAGTATCAGGGTCGTATAGAGATCATGCGGGCTGTGGCCTTGCAGGGCCTCCATAAGGAGGGAGAGGCGTCGAAGGCCTATCAGGCTTTCCTCCAGACCAACTATTCCAAGACGGGCGCCGGAAAGATCAATGCCAACGACTATCTGGTGGCTGCCCACCGCTATGCGGAGGCAGCTGATAATTACCGCTATCTGGACAAGACACTGAGCGATTGGGGCATGGAACTGACGCTCGACAACATCCAACTCTATCTGTTGCCCAAATACCATGCGAATGCCGAGGCAGGAAGGCTCGACTCCGCCAAGTTTATCGGCAACCAGATACTCACCATGCTCGACTCTGCCATCACGGATCAGAAGAACAGTACGACTGTTGAGTTGGCCACGATCTATAACACCCAGCAGAAAGAGGCTGAGATTGCTAAGCAGCACGAGGACCTGATCCGTACGCGACTGATCGGTACGGGGGTGGCACTGGCGTTGGCATTCGTGTTCTTCTTGATCTACACCTTACACCGCCGTGCTGCCACTCATCGTCTGGCAGCCGCTCACCAGAAGTTGCAGGTGGCCTACGACCAGTTGGAGGAGACCACCGCTCAGAAGGAGCGTATGGCCAGTGAACTGCGTATCGCCCGCGATATCCAGATGTCGATGGTGCCTAGTCGTTTCCCCGTGATGGACGACTTCGACCTGTATGCCTCGATGACGCCTGCCAAGGAGGTGGGAGGCGACCTTTACGGCTATCTCCTGATAGGTCCAGCGGAAAACCCGGAGGTGCCCGATTTGTTCTATTTCTGTATTGGCGACGTGTCAGGCAAGGGTGTGCCCGCCTCTCTGTTCATGGCCCAGGCCACCCGCCTGTTCCGTACGCTCGCCACCCAACGGATGATGCCTGCTGAGATGGCCACGCGCATGAATGCGGCCCTCTCCGGAGAAGACAATGAACACGGTATGTTCGTGACGATGTTCATCGGCCTGGTGAACATGGCCACAGGTCATCTCGATTTCTGTAATGCAGGTCATAATCCCCCCGTGTTGAAAGATGGTTCCAACGTTGCCTTCATCGAGATGCTGCCCAATGCACCTATTGGTCTTTGGCCGGGACTGGAGTTTGAGGGCGAGGAGATCGACACCATCAAGGGCAAGTCGCTCTTTATCTATACCGATGGCCTGAACGAGGCCGAGAACCGTCAGCAGGAGCAGTTTGGCGATGATCGTCTGCTCGGAATCCTGAGCACCACGCGTTTCGATAGTGCCCATCATGTCATTGATCATCTGCGTGAGGAGGTGGAGAAGTTCCGCGATGGTGCAGAGCCTAACGACGACCTGACGATGATGTGTCTGAAAGCCAAATAATGAAGTTGCGTTTATGAATACTTACGATATCAATCAGCTGCGGGAGGATTTCCCGATATTAGACCGCGAGGTATATGGCAAACCGCTCGTGTATCTCGACAATGCCGCCACCACGCAGAAGCCGTTGTGTGTGCTCGATGCCATGTGTGATGAATATCTCAATGTGAATGCCAATGTGCATCGCGGTGTGCATTACCTCTCCCAACAGGCGACGGATCTGCATGAGGCGGCCCGTGAGACGGTGCGTGCGTTTATCAATGCAGAAAAAATCGAGGAAATTGTTTTTACGAGAGGCACGACGGAGGCCATCAATCTCGTGGCTTCATCGTTCTGTGAGAGTCAGATGCAACCTGGCGACGAGGTGATTGTCACGGAGATGGAGCACCACTCGAACATTGTCAGTTGGCAACTTCAGGCGATGAAACGGGGCATTGTGGTGAAGCATCTGCCCATCACAGATGACGGCCAACTCTGTCTGGATCAACTGGAACCGATGATCTCAGAGAAGACTAAGATCATCAGTGTAGCGCATGTGAGCAACGTATTGGGAACGGTGAATCCTGTCGATGAAATCGTGAAGATTGCTCATGTCCACGGCATCCCCGTGTTAGTCGATGGCGCCCAGAGTGCACCGCATTTCAAGATCGATGTTCAGGCCATGGATTGTGACTTCTTCGCCTTCAGCGGTCATAAGATGTACGGACCTACGGGCATCGGCGTGCTGTATGGCAAGGAGGAATGGCTGGAGAAACTGCCCCCCTATCAGGGTGGCGGTGAGATGATCGACAAGGTGACGTGGGAGCGTACCACCTTTGAGCGTCTGCCTTTTAAGTTCGAGGCGGGTACGCCAGACTACGTCGCCACCCACGGACTGGCCAAGGCCATCGAATATATCGATTCCATCGGCTTCGAAGCCATCCAGCAGCATGAGCAGGCACTCACCCGCTATTGCATGGAACAGCTTCAGACCATCCCCGATATCCACATCTACGGCCCCATTGAGCGCGACGCTGTCGTCTCGTTCAACGTCGGCTCTATCCACCACCTCGACATGGGCACCCTTCTCGACCGTCTGGGAATTGCCGTACGCACGGGCCATCACTGCGCCCAGCCCCTGATGGATCGTCTGGGCATCTCCGGTACCGTCCGCGCCTCGTTTGCCCTCTATAACACCAAGGAAGAGATCGATACCCTCGTAGCCGGCATCCGCCGTGTCGCCCAAATGTTTTAATGTTTAATCCTTATTGTTTAATCCTTATTGTTTAATCCTTATTGTTTAATCTTTAATGTTTAATCTTTAATGTTTAATGTTAAGCAGTCATTATTACGAAGGTAAGATTGAGGCTGGTTGCGACGAGGCTGGGCGCGGCTGTCTGGCAGGAAGTGTCTATGCAGCGGCGGTGATTCTGCCCGAAGACTATCAGAACGATCTGCTCAACGACTCGAAGCAGTTGACGGAGAAGCGGCGCTATGAATTGCGTGAGATCATCCAGCGTGATGCCGTGGCCTGGGCGGTGGGTATCGTCACGCCTGAAGAGATCGACAAGATCAATATCCTCAACGCCTCGATCCTCGCCATGCATCGTGCTCTCGACCAACTCCAAGTGCGTCCCGAGGCCGTTATCATTGATGGCAACCGCTTCAAGCCTTATAAGGATCCTGCTGATGGCAAGCCCTTGCCCCATACCACCATCGTCAAGGGCGACGGCAAGTATCTCTCCATAGCCGCTGCGAGTATCCTCGCGAAGACCTACCGTGATGACTACATGAACGACCTCGCAAAGGAATACCCCCAATACGACTGGCTTTCCAACAAGGGCTACCCCACGAAGAAGCACCGTGATGCCATCCGCCAGTACGGCATCACACCCTATCACCGCAAGAGCTATAATCTCTTGGGTGATGGGCAGTTGAGCCTCGATTTCGGCGAGTGAATATTCCGTTACTTCTTTAGCACCTTCTTTCATCTGTCATATTTTGAGTGTAAGGCGTTGTTATTCAGTAAGATAGTTTGAATTTCATCTGTCATATACTGTCATCATCTGTCATGGCGTTGGTGAGAGGGTGTCAAGAATCGTTTTTGTCTCGAAAGGGCTACTTTAGCTGAAATAAGGGCTACTTATTTAAAAATTGGTGGCCCTTAATTTTGCTATCGTACCCCTAAATTTTGCTAAAGTGGCTCCGTTTTGGGGATATTCGGCCTCAGACATGACAGATGATGACAGTTTACTTTTCAAAAATCCATGGACAACTATTTGGGAATGAGCGTATTAATATAATTTATGACAGATGACGGTTTCTGAATAATGAAAAATACGAACATGGGGACGGCCCTAACAAAAGAGTCCCCTTCTTTATTATCATGCTGCTTCAGAGCGTCTCAAACGTCTCAGCGTTTTTTTGCTAACGACACACAGGTGCCTGACCCCTTTGTGTCCTTACAAAGACACTTGGGGAAATCAAAAAAAGAGAGAAAATATTTGGTGATATGAGATAATAATTGTACTTCTGCAATCAGAAAAGAATAAAAGAGAATAAAGAAGAATAAAAGAGAATAAAAGGGAATAAAGAAGAATAAAAGAAGATAAAGATGAGTAAACAGGACGGCCCTAACAAAAGAACCGTCCCCATGTTATGTGTCATTTTAATAAAATATACCAAAACGGGTATAAATTTGTGGTATTTTACTAAAATTATACCCGAAAGGATATAATAGGAGTCCCAATCCCAGTCATAGTAATTACGAAAATGGGGGCGGCTCTAACAAAGAACCGTCCCCTCTATGTTCATCATGTTTCAAAAAAAACTACGACAGGAATATTGAAATAACATCCCGCGTTCTCTATTTACGACAAGCTCTAAAGGAATAGCATATATTTAATTATATTATATATTATAATATATAATATAATTAATACTACTATTACTATGTTGAAGATGTCGTAGTGGACACTTTTTTCAATATTCCTGTCGTAGGTTTTTTGAACATTTTGTTTGCTTGTTGTCTTTGATGATGGATTGAAATTCGTAAATGTAAGTTTGTAAGTTGTAATTCTTACGGTGCAAAGACCGTTGTGCAAACAGCCAAAGGAACAACGAATAAATACGAAAATGGGGACGGCTCTAACAAAAGAACCGTCCCCATGTTATAACCCATGTTATGAGTTCTCTTACCAGGGTACGCCTCCAGGCCAATTGGGATCTGTAGGCATTGAACCTTGGAGCAGTTGGGGCTTCTGATGCAGATAGTAAACCTCGTAGGAGGGCTTCACGTATTTTCTCTTCGTAGTATTCTGTGTCATAATGTTGTCCTCCATTGTTTACTTAATAATGATTTTCTTGCCGTTTCTCACATAAATGCCCTTGCGAGGCTGTCCCGTCACCATGCGACCCGTCAGGTCGTAGAGCGCGGAGTCCTCCTCGCTTTCCAAGGTCACTGGCACCTCTTCAAGGCTCGTCGTGTCATCATCGTCAAAGCCGTAGAACGAACGGGCAGAAGACGGAATCACGATATAGGCCCGATGGGCGGGAATGGTTCCACTAGCTGTGAACTTATAGAATCCTACGACCCCACTAGCGTTCTTACTGAGGCAGTAGGCATTGCCAGGATTGACCAGGTCGGCATCAGTACCCATCAAACCGTTGCCAGCCAATGTGCCTGTGGCTGACGTCTTTGTCAGTGTTATGTTGGCTGCCGTCGATTTCAGGATGACGGCATTGCCGGCAGGAATCGTCTTGTCGGCAACTTCTGTCAGGTCGATCTTGTCGCCGTTCAGAGCGCCCGTATAGACCGTAGTGTTCGCATCGGCTATACAACTCTTCGCACCATTGTAATAGGTTGACCAGTACTCGCCAGTCTTGCCCTCATTAGCCGTCAGACTGGTAGTAGTCATAAACACGTCTAATCTCGGCTCTCCAGAAACAGCATCCTGTACCCATGGGCCATTTAAGCGGCCATTATTCAGTGCCGTTGTCGTCGTGCCGTCGGAGAGGTTGGCAGCAGTGGCTTCGTCACCTTGCACGGTACCAATGACCGTCTTATGATAACAGTTGGTCAGACTTGTTGCGTAATGTCCAACGAAACAGGCCGAATAGGTGGAATGGACGTTTGCGGATGTCGGCAAGAATATACTGTTGCTAATATTTACAGTATTACCATCATAACGCCAAGCTACAAAACCACTACAAGTCTTTGTTGAAGGTCCATTCATAGATCCGTTGAATAGACAATCATTGATATTCAGAGTAGCCCCGCTATTTTCTGGAGCTGTGCAAGCCACAAAGCCGCCTAGTATTCCTTCGCCATCTACTATGGTTGACTGTATATTCACGCTCGACTGGCAGTTCTGAATGACACATGCACCAGATGCTACTCCCACTATGCCCCCTGCAAAACCATAGTAAGATGTGGAAATAGTTCCTGTAGCATGAAGATTTTTGATAGTTGCTCCGCTGATATAGCGGAACAATCCCAAGTAATTTTCTGTCACTTCGAAATTGATAGTTATCGTGTGTCCCTGACCGTCGAAAACGCCCTGATAATAAGAACTATTTGTTCCTACCATCGTCTTGTCATTGCCGAGGTTGATGTCCGCCGTCATCTTGGCATTAGCAGCTGCATTTGATCCGTTATTAATGATACTGGCAAACTGCTTCCATTGTGCGGCATTACCTATCTGATAATAGTTATCTCCATCTTTCTGCAACGTAAACTGCTTCAGCATCGGCTGGCTTCCTTCCTGAACCCAAGGGGCAGCGTCGCCTGTGCGGCCATTATTCAGATTGGTTGTCGTCGTGCCGTCGGAGAGATTCCCATCTGATGGTTGTGTAACACCTGTTGTTGTAGCATGTTTGCAAAAACAGTTATTGTAAGTACCGTTAAACCCGAAACCTTCTGTAAATGTGCCAAGAACAAGACAGTTGTTAAAAGTGGGTGCAGGACCGTATGTCGCATTGAAATATCCACAATAAATGCCTGTAATAGAATTACTTCCTGTGTATAGGCAGTCGCTGACCGTAGCACTTGCGCCAGTGTCAAGCACACCTATGAATGTACCAACCTGTGCCCAGCCGCCATTTGTACAAACGTTTGTCACCGAATTCCAGACATTTTCTATTGTGTTCGTTCCACGCAATATACTTGAGATAGAGCCTCCGTATGCATAGACAGAATTAACGGTTCCATCCAAGTGTAGATTTCTAATGGTTGCCCCCTCTATGAGCGAAAAAGGAGACGCGAACCTCTCTTCATTTGTAACTTTATAAGCAATGGTCAAAGTATGACCTTGGCCGTCGAAAGTTCCACCGTAAAAGAGTGTGCTACCATTTAAGGTACCACCTATTACCGTCTGGTCGTCGCCAAGATCTATATCCGCCGTCATTTTTGCATTGGCGGTAGGGGTTGTTTGGACAAGCGTGGCAAAGTCCTTCCAGTCCTGTACGGAGCCGATGAGATAGTTGCCCGCTCCATCTTGTTCAAGCGCTTTGGCCGATGTTACGCCCATCAACAGGGCAGCAATCATCAAGATTAATCTACATTTCTTCATATGGATTTTTGTTTACTATTTTTGGCAATAAGAATAATTAGGAAATCAGATGCTAGAAAGCAAGGACGGAACGGACAAACATCGTACCAGAGGCAGTATCCTTATACCCGCCATTAGCACCACCATCTTTAAAATGCATGTCCCATGCGGACCGGGTCCCTTTCTCCGAACATGACCAGTAGTGATGATTACCAGTAGGGATAGCAGAAGCGCCAGAAATTGTTATTTTGGCATTAATGTTTGCCGTCATATAGGTTTCATTATAAACATTAATGTCTAGATTGTCAGAACTGCCAGTCAACCCTTGCACAATCAGGTTCCACTGACCTATCGTGGGCAGGAACCAGTCACTAGTACCTGTAGGATGTGTAACTGCATAGTTTGCAGCAGCGTAGGCAGCGGCATGTGTATGACCTTTTCCGCAACCAGCAGCCAATATGGCGGTGTTCGCAATGCCATATTTATCAGATAAAGCAGTGGGTAAATCATTTGTGAAATTGCTGGTGCAAGTAATGTCGTCAGCTGTGTACCATTGGCAAGAATTTCCGCTATTGGCATCTGTCATGGCGATGGCCAAGCCTTTGTAGGTAGCACTACTCGCATCTACTGAACCTGCCGCACCCACATAGGCGATGATGGCTACTGGGGTAACTCCTGTGGGTAATGTTCCTACTGGGGAGTAGGCATTACCGTCGTTACCAATGCGCCAGCCCACCTCACTGGATGTTACTGCGCTCAGGGCCCTGCTTGAAGCCGGAGCATTGTTGGTGAGTGTCCAAGTATCGCCACTTACAGTAGAAGTGAAATGCGTGAATGAACTTGCAGTAGTGGCATTGGCCACACCGTCGATAGTTACGGTGCCACAGGTGCCGTAGCTGCCCGGGCCAATATAACCACCACCATTACTGCTTATAGCTGTTACGCTGATTGCATTTTCAGTTATGGTAATAGTTCCACATGAACCGTTTTGACCACTACCTATAGCAGCACTACTACCATTACCTATAGCAGTAACAATACCGCCAGATATCTCTATGTTACCACAAGGACTATAGTAAGAACCGCCGATACCTGTGGCGTTGTAACCTCCACGAGCAGTAATCATGCCACCGCTGATGGTAATGTTGCCACATTCTGCATTGTCATTAACACAGCCTATCCCAGCGGCATAATCCCCACCTGTGGCAGTAATGTGACCATCTTTAATGATAATGTTTCCACAACTTGATCTCCAATGACTACCAATTCCCGCGCCCTTACCGTTGCTACTGGCATTGAGCGAACCTCCACCCTGAATAGTAAGGGTCTTGGTTTTAGGTATGTGGATACCTGGACAACTTCGGTAAAAACCCTTAACGGTGTTTGTTGTTCCGTCAGCCAGGATGATGGTGGCATCACCCTCGCAGGTAATACCTGCCCATCCGAAATTGCCATCATCGGCAACGCCTGGTCGGTTTATAGTCACTCCATTGAGGGTAACAATAGCAATATTAGGATTATTATCAGCTATAGAGATCTTATAGTTTCCTCCTAACTCACCCGTCAGCATATCGCCATTTTTTGCTTCATAATTGGCTGTCAGCGTCGAGAGATCTACGTATCCCTTCGTCACCTGATAAATCTTGTTGACAGCCAAGGCCGTTGAGCCACCGAAACTGATGGCGGGTCTGGTGCCTAAGGTGACGGAGGCATCGCTCAGCGTGGTAGAGCCACCTGGGAAGGCGGCTACGAACTGGGCCTTGATATCTCCGCTGACGTTAGCCGTCGTAGTGGAACCTGTGCGCACTACGCCACCACCATTGCTGATGCTGACATCAACGGCTGTACTTGCAGCTGTATTATCCACCAACGTAACGTCGAAGCTGATGAAAGCCGACTGCTGGTTGAGTGTGAACGAAGGATTGCTGTAAGTGGCAGAGCCCGTGAAATCACTATACTTCTCAATCGCCTCGGCCTCAGTGGCAGCAATGGCAGTTGTGGGATAAGTCGTGGCTGTCACCTTATCGCCAGATATGGTGTGCAAGGCGTCGGTGCTGCTCACGAGGACGGCATTCAGCGCCAGAGTGGAAGCGGGCGTACCGCTGACATTCAGGTTTCCTTCAAATGTGGCTCCTGTGCGTTTACCTTCATCTCCTGCCTTCAGCGTAAGATAACCATAAACACCCGTTCCCTCCACATAGAGTTTATCTCCTGTCTCGAAAACATATTGTTTTGAACCGTTTAATCCTGCACGTGTCTCAGAGGCGTTGCTTACTGTGGCCGAGAATGGGACAGTGGTGTATTCCTTGCCGTCAGGTTGTTCAATAATCGTGTTGTCAATGTCACTGCATGCAGTTATGAGCAACAGGGCTGCCATGGCAGGCAGTGCTCTTATGATCGTTTTCGTCTTCATCGTTTTTCTCCATTTAGTTATTGGTTCATCACTTACGGAAGAGGAATATAACCAGGATCTCCTCCAAATCCTCCATCACCGCTTCCAGCCAGCAATTTCGGTTGCTGCCTTAACTCATAGACCTTCATGGAAGGTTTCTCATACAATCGTTTGGCCCTCATGTTTTTGTGATTTTAATGATTAATGGCCCAAAGTTAAGGAAAAGGAAGAAAAAGTAACTGACAAAACAACAAAATCGACTGACATTTTCGTTTTGTCAGTCGATTTTGGTTTTAAATTCGCTGGGAGTCATGCCAGTCAGTTGCTTGAAGGTGCGCAAGAAAGTGCGCTCAGTTGAGAATCCAGACGTCGTCCATACTTCGGAAATCTTGATGTCAGAGCGCGTACGCAGCAATCGCTGGGCATAGTCTATACGGTATTTGTTGACAAACTGTGTGAACGAGCAGCCGCGCTGACTGTTGATGCAGTTGGAGATGGCATTGCGGTTAGTACCGAGGGAAGAGGCTACGTCGCTCAGCTTCAGTTCGCTGTCGAGGTATAGTTCCTGCTCTTCCATCAGGCAGGTGATACGCTGCATGAGGATGTCATCAGGAGGAATCACGGGGACAGGCACCCTGATATCCGCTGCGCTACTATCATTGTGCCAGTCCCCATGATTCCTCCTGAGAACCGTCAGCAGGAGCACTGTCAACAGAATCAGTCCGAAGACTGCCAGGCCTATCCACAATAACCAATTGATTCCACTTTCAGACGAATTGGGGAGGGTGGTTCCCAGACATAACAGCCAGACAGCAGCGGAGGGTGTATAGTTGCTGTTATCAGACAAACCGCCTGCAAACAGCAGGTTGCCTTCTGGCGTGAGCAGCGGTGCGCAGTCGGGTGTGGCGTTCAGTGGATCCGTATAGTAAAGCATCATTGGAGCAGCGTTGCCCTCTGAGGCTTGGGCATAGTCGATGCTGAGCACATAGTATCGTGCCTTTTCCGGGGTGGCATGGAAACACCTGCTGATGCCTGCCAGATATGCCCGTGATGCCTGACGATCAACAATGATGTTCGAAAAATACTCTATCTGATCTCCCTGATATGCCATAGGGATATCACAGGCCGTGGGATAGAGTGTTATAGTCGGGGATTGCAAATCCCCGACAACAGATTGCACCTGGGCAATGGCCACCTGGCCTGTACTGTCTTGTACGGGTAACAGATAGGTGAAGTCGTCGCTGATAAGACTGGCCTCGTCGTGATGCATCCCCGTCACTAATGGCTGCCATGTTTCGAAGAGTGGGATATGAACCGTGTCTCCCTTCAGACGATCAGCAAAGGTGCAGCGCAGTGTGTCGCCCCTTGTACCGATAGAGCCCAGGATGAGGGCATCGCCATCGGCCATCTGGAAGATATAGGGTAAGGAGCGCTCTGTCGCCACATCTTTTATATATTCGAAACTCTGCTTGTCCTTATTGTCACCCACATGACTCTGTTTTTCATGGAATAGTTCAATGCCATCGGCATGATACCAGTTACCGGCAATTACCACCTGTCCGTTGTTGAGTTCCAGGGCAGAGGCCCAAACACGTTTCACATTCATATTGCCAAAACCTCTGAACGTGCGGGTCAGGGGGTCATAGAACTCTGCTGTATAGGTCTGTCCAATGCCCGTGGGCTGTTCACAGCCTCCTGCCAGAAGAACCTTGCCCGATTTCAGCATCACGGAAATGCCAAAGTCGTGGTTGTAGGTCATCGACAACTGATGCCACTTGCCGTCTGCGTAGTACTCGGCTGTCGGCGTGGGCACGAAACCGTCAGTATGGCCGCCTGCTACCATCAATTCACCACCTGCATAAAACACCTGATGCCCTGCGCGGGGAATGTTCAGGTCTGCCATACGCGTGGCCTCCAGTTTCCTGACTTCGCAGGTGTCGGCAGCCTTCACGCTACCCGTTGCCGAGAGCATGGTGCATGATAAGATGAGGTGCAGGAAGGCTTTCATTTGAATTTATCTGTAGATCTCTTCTTTCTTCAGTTCGACGATCTTGCCGTAGCGCGCGAGGGCTTTCATGTCGGTGAGCTTCTTGTCACCGATGATGATCCAGACGCGGTTTTGGTTTTTGGCGATATGCTGCTGATAGAACTGCATGACATCTTGTGTACTGATGCCTGGCAAGAGTCTTGCGATGTCTGCATTAGGATCGGTGGTATAGCCCTCGCCCAACTGATTGGCAATATACTTGCCCATACCTCGGAAAGTGGGATAATCGTTTTGGATATCGCTGAGCACACTCTGACGGGCAGCCTCCAGATTCTCCTCCTTCATGGGCATCTGACGCAACAGCGAGTCGATGACGGCAACGGCCTCTAAGGTCTTGTCTGCCTGGGTGCCGGTGGCAGTGAAATAAGCCAGAGGCTCCTGGGCGTGCCGGGCCAGACTCGTCGTGAGAATTTTTCCACCAGTGGAGTAGGCCAGCGAACGGAACTCACGTACGTTCTGGAACAGTACTGACGACATGCCACCGCTGAAATACTCCTCCCATAGTTTCAGTTTGGTGCGCTCCTCTGCTGTAGGCTGGGGATTGATGCCATCATAGCTGATCACATAATTCTGACGGGATTTGGGTACGTCGTAGAAGAATACGGTGGGCTCTGAATATTGCTGTAGAGGACGGAAGGTGTCTGCCTTAGGCTTGGTGCACTGAGCAAGAGGCAGCATCTGCTGAGACCATGCAGCGACATCAGCGATGGACTGTCGTCCGCAATAGAACAATTCGCAGTCATATTGCTGCAACTCATGGAAAACCTCTATCAGTTCTTCATTTTTCAGGGCCTTGATCTCCTTCTTCGACAGTTGGGTGAGATATTCTGACTTATCACCGTAGGCTATCTTTCGGAGCACGGGTTTCACGACATCGTCCTTCTGCTTGCCAAACCTCTTACGATCCACCTTGTCGTCATCTTTCAGATCTTTAAGTGCTTCATCATCGCCCTTGGCGGCTTTCAGGAAGTGAGCCAGCAGTTGTAGGGCGGGCTTCAGTTGATGGTCAGGACCTGTCAGGTTAAAGCTGAACCGCTCGTCGCCCTGTACCACCTCCATGGTGGTACCGATGTTCTGCCATGCTTTTTCCAACTGCTGTTTCTTCAGTGAGTCGGTACCTAACTGTGACAGATAGTTTGCCAGAACGGCGAGTTTGGGGGTGTTCAGTGTGCCGTTCTGATAGCGCAACGTAAAGGTGAAGATATCGTTGATGGGGTTCTCATTATAATATAAGGTGGTATGGTCGCTCAGTTTCTGGGTCTTGATGTCCTGGGCAAAATCCACAGTTCGTACCTCTGCCTCCTTTACGGGCATCTGTTCCAACTGCTGGGCGAAGGCTGACTTAGCATCTGCATTCTTCGGTGCAATGGGTTGGTAACCAGGCTGTTTGATGGTTTCCTTGTCTGGTGTGCCGTATTTCTTCGACAGTGTGATATAGTTGGCGCCATAGTATTTCCTGGCGGCTGCCATCACATCGGCTTTCGTGATATGTTTGATGGCTTCGATTCTGTTGAGCACATCCTGCCAGGTCTTGCCTTTCGTGACAATCATCACCAGCATCAGGGCACGTTTGTCGATGGTTTCCAGCTCCTGCTGGGCTTCCAACACCATCTCCTGTTTCAGTATTTCCAACTGTGCCTCGCTGAAGTCACCATTCATCACCTTCTGCAACTGTTCTTTCACGCGTTCCTCAGCGGTCTTCATCTTACCCAGCAGTTTGGGTATGATGATGACACCTGTACCGGCGGCATCGTCGAAGCTCACGCTCTCGGCACCAGCCATCATCAGCTTATGCTCGTTCACCAGTGAGTCGAGCAGTCCGGCCTTACCGTTGGAGAGCAGTTTGTTGACCAGGTCGAGGGCATTGGCATCAGGCTCAAAGTCCGTGGGAGCCTTATAGATCAGGGCCTCCGCACCAATAAGAGGTATGGGGAGTTTGATCTCGTAATTCTCACCTGCCTTGATGTCTGGCATCGGACTATAGCCGCGTTCAGGCACGGGGCCTGTCTGTACCCTTCCGAAGGTCTGTTCCAAGAGGGGCGTCAGCGTGGAGTCGGGCGTGATGTCACCACAGAGAATCAGGCACATGTTCGAGGCCACATAGTATTTCTTGTAGAAATCAGCCATGTCTGAGAGACGGGGATTCTTCAGATTCTCCGTCGATCCGAGGATGGGGTAGGCGTAAGGCTGTGTCTTGAACACGGCTTTGAAGGCATCATCCATGAGGTTGCCAGTCATCTCGTCAGAGGCACGGTTCTTTTCCTCATACACATTTTCCAGTTCTCCCTGGAAGCCACGGAATACAGGATTCATCAGTCGTTCGGAGTTCAGCCAACACCACTGCTCGATAAACTGCGGCATGAACGAGTTGTAATAAAATGTCAGGTCGTAACTGGTGCCTGCGTTCAGGCCACTGCCGCCGTATTTCGAGATCAGACGGTTGAACTCGTTGGGGATCATATAGTCGGCAGCTTTCAGACTCAGTTCGTTGATGTGCGACTGGATCTTGGTGCGCTCAGCCTCATCCTTCGTCTGTGAGAGCAGGTCATACTGGGCCGAGATACTGTCGAGCCAGGGCTTTTCGGCGGCATAGTCGATAGTACCTATCTTATCTGTACCCTTGAACATGATATGCTCGAAGTAGTGGGCGATACCCGTATTGGGGCAGTCCTTGGCGCCAGCCTTTACCACCACGGCTCCAAAGACCTTCGGCTGCGAGTGGTCCTCATTCAGCCACACCGTCATGCCATTACTTAGTTTGAATTCCTTGACTTGCAATTGGGCGTTGACACACAGACTTGTCAAAACCGCTAATAGAACGAATGCACTGCGTTTCATATACCTATTACTATTTTGAACGTATTATTTCTGAAATCGGCTGCAAAGTTACAACTTTTCCATGAAAAAACAAAAAAGAAGGGTATTTCTTTGATAGTATTAAAGAAATGACTATCTTTGCAGCAGAGAATAAATAGCCAAAAACTATATGAAAATGAAGAAGTTATTGATGACATTAGCACTTCTGGCTGTGGTAGGCAGCGGAATGGCACAGAAGAAGTATCATGATCTGGAGGTGAACGAGGTGACAGGCCCCGTGAAGTCGGTGACGATGAAGAACTGGGGTAAACCCATTGTTACCTATATCTCGCCAGAGGGTAAGATGGCGTGTGAGAAGATGTCGGATGCTGTCTATGACGAGAACGGCTATCTGCAATCGGTAGTTACGCAGATAGGAGGTAAGAAGAGCATTACTAACACCACCTTTATCTGGGAGGACGGACGCGTGAAGACGCAGATTGCCACGAGGAAGAATAAGAAGGTGATTACCACCAATGTGTATGACGACAGGGGCATCCTGGTGCGCCAGATTATTGACACAGATGGGCACCAAGTGGAGTATGACTATTACGACATCCAGCTTGACGATCATGGTAATTGGATATCGCGAAAGACTAAGGTGGCGGGATTTGAAATCATGTACCCACGCACCATCGAGTATTATGAATAAGAAATCTGATAATAATTCCGTCCTTTTTTGTGGTTCTTTTCGTGGAAAAGTTGTACCTTTGCACCGCAAAAAGAAAACGTACGATTAAATTAGTAATAAGATTATGGCAAAGAAAGCACTTTTGATGATTCTCGACGGATGGGGAATCGGTAAGCATGGTAAGGGTGACGTGATCTTCAATACGCCGACCCCGTATCTCGATTTGTTGACAGCCACTTCGGCTCACTCTCAGCTCCAGGCCTCTGGTGAGGACGTAGGTCTGCCCGACGGACAGATGGGTAACTCTGAGGTGGGTCACCTCAATATCGGTGCTGGTCGCATCGTCTATCAGGACCTCGTGAAGATCAACCGCGCCTGCAAGGACGGTTCTATCATGGAGAATCCTCAGGTGAAGGCCGCCTATACCTACGCCAAGGAGAACAACAAGAAACTGCACCTGATGGGTCTGACCTCTGACGGTGGCGTACACTCAAGCCTCGACCACCTCTTCAAACTCATTGAGATTGGTAAGGCTTACGGTCTGAAGAACCAGGTGTTTGTACACTGCTATATGGACGGTCGTGATACTGACCCCAAGAGTGGTAAGGGCTTTATCGAGCAGGTTAGCAAGGTTTGTGCCGATAACGATGCTGCTATCGCCAGTATCGTGGGCCGTTTCTACGCCATGGACCGTGACAAGCGCTGGGAGCGCGTGAAGGAGGGTTATGACCTGATCGTCAATGGTGTTGGTAAGCAGGCTACCGATATGGTTGCTGCCATGCAGGAGAGTTATGACGAGGGTGTGACCGATGAGTTCATCAAGCCGATCCACAATGCCAGCGTGAATGGCACCATCGAGGAGGGCGACGTGGTAATCTTTATCAACTTCCGTAACGACCGTGCCAAGGAGATGACCATCGCACTGACGCAGGAGGATATGCCGGAGCAGGGTATGAAGACCATCCCCGGCCTGCAGTACTACTGCATGACGCCATACGATGCCAACTTCAAGGGTGTGCATATCCTCTTCCCGAAGGAGAACGTGGAGGACACCTTAGGCGAGTATTTGTCAAAGCAGGGCAAGAAACAGTTGCATACTGCTGAGACGGAGAAATACGCTCACGTGACCTTCTTCTTCAACGGTGGTCGTGAGGCTCCCTACGAGGGTGAGGACCGTATTCTGGTTCCCTCTCCGAAGGTAGCCACCTACGACTTGAAGCCCGAGATGAGCGCCTACGAGGTGAAGGACAAGTTGGTGGCTGCCATCAACGAGGCCAAGTACGACTTCATCGTGGTGAACTTCGCCAATGGTGATATGGTGGGCCACACTGGTATCTACAACGCCATTGCCAAGGCCGTCTGGGCTGTGGATAACTGCGTGAAGGAGGTGATCGAGGCCGCTAAGGCTAATGACTACGAGGCCATCATCATTGCCGATCACGGTAATGCCGACAATGCCATCAATCCTGATGGATCACCCAATACCGCCCACTCACTGAACCCCGTGCCGTTCATCTATGTCACCAACAACAACTCGGCTACGGTGAAGGACGGTCGTCTGGCTGACGTGGCTCCCTCTATCCTGCATATCATGGGACTGGAGCAGCCCTCAGATATGACGGGTGAGAACCTGATACAGGACAATAAATAATGAATGTTCAGATAGAACAGAGCTGGAAGCAGCATTTGAGTGGTGAGTTCGATAAAGACTATTTTATCGGGCTCACCAATTCTGTTCGTTCTGAGTATTCGCAATATACCTGTTATCCGCCAGGCAAACTGATCTTCAATGCCTTTAACCTGTGTCCGTTCGACCAGGTGAAGGTGGTGATTATCGGACAGGATCCCTATCACGAGCCGGGACAGGCCCACGGGCTGAGTTTCTCCGTACAGGACGGGGTGATGTTCCCGCCATCGTTGCAGAATATCTTCAAGGAGATACAGGCAGACCTTGGTACGCCTATCCCACAATCAGGCAATCTGACGCGCTGGGCCGAACAGGGGGTACTGCTGCTGAATGCCTCATTGACGGTGAGGGCTCATCAGGCGAACAGCCACTCATCCTTAGGCTGGCAGAAATTTACGGATGCCGCCATTCAGGCATTGGCCACGCATCGTGAGCATCTGGTCTATATGCTCTGGGGCGGTTATGCCCGTAGTAAGGCCTATATGATCAACAAGTCGAAGAATCTGGTGCTCGAGAGTGTCCATCCCTCTCCGCTTTCTGCCAATCGTGGCGGCTGGTTCGGTCAGCATCAGTTCTCCCGTTGCAACGCCTATCTCGAACAGAACGGCCAGACACCCATCGTCTGGTAACCTTCATTGTCAATTATCCATTATCCATTGAATAAAATTCCTCCCATCATCCAAGTCGGCGACGTGCTGCTTTCGTCGGAGATCCTGACGGAGAAGTTCTGTTGTGACTATGAGAAGTGCAAGGGTATCTGTTGCGTGGAGGGGGATGCGGGTGCGCCTGTGACAATGGAGGAAATCGCGGAGATAGAGGAATGTGTGGATACGGTGTGGCAGGATCTCACGGCTTCGGCACAGGCCGTTATCGACAAGCAAGGCGTGGCCTATACCGACCAGGAGGGCGACCTCGTGACGAGTATCGTACGTGGCAAGGACTGTGTTTTCACCTGCTACAATGGCGAAAATTGCCTGTGTGCGCTGGAGAAAGCCTATAGGGCAGGAAAGACCCGTTTCTGTAAACCCATCAGTTGTTCTCTCTATCCCATCCGTGAGAAACGTTTCTCCAATGGGAGCGTAGGACTGAACTATAACCGTTGGGAGGTATGCCGTGATGCCATAGAAAAGGGAAAGACCTTGGACCTTCCCCTCTATCAGTTTTTGAAAGAACCGCTCATTCATCGCTTTGGCGAGGCATGGTACAGCGAACTTCTGGAAACTGTCAGTGAATTGAAAGACCAGGGCTACCTATGACTTGCGGTATTGGGTGGGACTCATTCCCACATGTTCCTTGAAATATTTTCCCATGAAACTCTGGTTGGGGAAGTTCAACTCCTCAGAAATCTCCTTGATGTTCTTCGTAGAGTTACGTAGCAGTACGCGCAGTTCCAGGATGACATAGTTGTCGATCCAATCATTAGGCGTGCGACGGCTGACGTTCTTCACGGTTTCTGACAGGTACTTGGCTGTGATGCAGAGCTGTTGGGCATACCAACTGACGCGTCGCTCCTGCCTGAAGTGGGTTTCTACCAGTTTGATGAATTTCGTAAAGATAACTTCCGCGCGCGTCTGTGGTTTGTCATCCTGCTTCACCCTGTAGATGATGTTACTCAGGTCATAGAACATGGCCAGCAACAGAGTCTTGACAAGGTCTTTCCGGAAGTGATTGCCCTCATCGCTGATCTTCTGCTTGATCACCTGAAAGTACTCCTTGAAGGTGTCAATCTCCCTCTGTTCCAGACTCATCACGGGATGCTGGCGGGAGAAGAGGAACAGGGCACTGACGTCGCTCACGTTTTGGATGATTTCTCTGAAGAAGTGTACTGACATCATCATGCATAAGCCTTCCATGTCGGGGGAACGCTGGTAACTATCGACCACATGCCGGTCGCTGACAATGAGGATGTCTCCTGGTTTGATTACCTGTTTCTGGGTGTCTAACTGATACATGACTTCACCCTTGGTACACAGTCCGATAAGGATGAAGTTCATCCGTCGCGGTTCGGTGGGCATAGGGGCCTCGTTAATCCGTTCTGTCAACAGGAGGTCATCGCCAAGGAAGACCGATTCACTCCATGTCTTTGCTTTGTTAAGGTCTGATTCTTTAATAAGATGTTTTACCACGTCTTGATATTTTGGGTTTTGTTTGCCTTGAGTTTGATGGTTTTCTGTTGCCCATTATATAATAAGGTGACGGTGCTGTTCTGGCGGGCCTTGATGGAACAGTCGCGCACATAGCCGCCTTTCCATTCGAAGCTCACCTCATAGCCGCCCCGGGCACAGAGGCCACTGACTTTGCCTTCGCTCCAGACTTCGGGGATGGCGGGGAGTAGTTCTATTGAACATTGATTATTGACCATTGAAGATTGTATCAGCATCTCGCAGACCCCCGCAACACCGCCGAAGTTGCCATCGATCTGGAATGGCGGATGGGCGTCGAAGAGGTTGGGGTAGGTACCACCACCTTTGCTGTAGTTGGGGATGCGGCTTTTCTCAGGGGCCACGGCGGTCAGCAGCTTGCGGTAGATCTGATAGGCCTTTTCACCATTCTTCATGCGTGCCCATAGGTTGATGCGCCAGCCCGTGCTCCAGCCCGTGGTCTCATCACCCTTGAGCTCGAGGGTGCGAGCGGCGGCTTTCTGTAGGAGGGGATCCGTCAGGTGGTTACCAGGGTAGAGGCCGATGAGATGGCTCTGGTGACGGTGATGGAAGTCGCGGTCATCCCAGTCGTAATACCACTCGTTCAGGTCGCCCATGTGGCCGACGGTATAGGGATGGAGGCGGACAAGGGCCTGCTCTATCTCTTTGTTACGCTCACCGAGTACTTTCCCGGCAGCGATGGTGTTGAGGAAGAGTTCGCGAATGATGGCGAGGTCGGCCGTACCTCCGTAACAGGTCGTACCGTGATAGCCTTTGTCGGTGATATATTCATTTTCTGGGGAGGTACTGGGGGCGGTGATCAATTCGTCTGGCGCCTTGGGGTTCTCAATGAGCCAGTTGAGACAGAAGATGGTGGCTCCTTTCATCAGGGGATAGGCGACGGTGCGCAGATACTCCTTGTCTTGGGTGAACTGATAGCGCTCCCAGAGGGTATTCACCAACCAGGCACCGCCCATGTTCCAGTTGGCCCACATTGGATTCTCGCGTTTCTCACCAACGGGATTACTCATTGCCCAGATGTCGGAGTTGTGGCTGGAGCACCAACCGTCTTTGATATTATAATAGTTCTTGGCCGTGAACTTGCCATTAGCGGCAAGGGCTCGGACGAAGTCATCGAGAGGCTGTGCCATCTCAGACATATTGGCGACGAAGGTGGGCCAGTAGTTCTCTTCGAGGTTGATGTTCACGGTGTAGTTGCCGCGCCAGGGTGACCAGAGGTGGGGTGTCCAGAGTCCCTGCAGGTTGGCGGGTACACCAGATGTGCGGGAACAGGAGATGAGAAGGTAGCGCCCGAACTGGAAGTAGAGTTCTTCGATGTAGCGGTTATCACCGCCGCCATCGGTATATGCCTTCAGCAGATCGCTCGTGTTGACAGCCGTACTAACTGTGCTCGTCTGGTTAGATAGTCTGATCTTTACCCTGTCGTAGATGGCCTTGTAGTCGGAGAGGTGACGGTCATAGAACTGCTCGTAGCTGTAATTCTGCGTGTGCCAGAGGTCATTGGCGGCATTCTCCAGATAGGGAGCTCCCTCGGTGACGGGGTGCTTGTCGAAGCCGTTGAAACTCGTTTCATTGACGATATATAAGATGGCTTCCTTGGCATGGGTGATGGTCAGGGAGGAATCGCTGGCCGTGGTTTCGCCGTCGGTCTTGACACTGATCATCGTGCAGAAATGGATGCTCTCCTTAGCATCGCCTGTAGCATGCCCCGTCATCGTCAACTGTGTGGGGATCGTCTTCACCTGATGGGGCACCTGGGCGGTCAGAGCGATACGGCAGTTGATGTCACCCCTGAGCCGGATGGCAATGAGTTTATCGGGATTTGAGGCGAAATACTCGCGTTCGATCTTCTTGCCGTCGCGCAGATAGCTGTCTTTCACGATACTGCTGTCGAGGCTGAGGCTGCGGTGGTAGTCTGTGACAGTCCCCAGACCGAGGTCTTTGATGTGCAGTGTGCCGAGGGGCTGGTAATATTGGCTGTTTGGTCCCTGAACATGGAGTTGCAGGGAGTCGGCTTTGGCATAGTCTTCGTTGAAGAGAGCCTCGCGGATGGCTGGAATCCACTGGTGGGCATCCGCGTCGAGATTCCTGTCAACGGGCTTGCCTGTCCATAGGGTGATATCGTTCAGGTAGATGATATTATCATCCGTCCCACCATAGACGAGCGCTCCGAGTTTGCCGTTGCCGATGGGTAGTGACTCCTCGAAGAAATCAGCAGGACGATCATAGTGGAGCACCATCGGTGCCTGATCACCCGGGCGCTCACACGGGGACTGATCACACGGGGACTGTCCCTCCTGCGCATAGCTTGCGGCGCACAGAGGGACTGTCCCCAGTGTGATCATAAGTAGTATAATTCTCTTCATCTTGATTATTTTAGCCATTTCGTTTGCAAAGATACAAAAGATTTCGTATATTTGCAGCATAAAACTGTAAAAAAAAACCTATGCAATCGATCAGAACCCTGAACGACATGATTGTCTTCCTCCAGCAGCGGGGAGACAAGAAACGCGTGGCTGTTGTCTGTGCCAATGATGCCAGTACCCGTTATGCTGTAGAGAAAGGTAAGGAGATGGGATTTATCGAACCCGTCTATGTGGATGGTGATGATAAGGAGGAATGTGCCCGCAGGGCCGTTGCCATGTGCAAGAGCGGTGAGGCCGACATCCTGATGAAGGGACTTATCAATACCGATGTCATCCTGCGTGCTATCCTCGACAGGGAGACGGGTATCCTGCGCCCTGGTCATGTGCTCACCCATATTGCTATGGCAGAGATCCCCAAGTACGAAAAGTTGCTTTTCTTTACGGATGCTGCCGTCATCCCCGTACCTACGGAGGCCCAGCGCCGTCAGCAGATCCACTATGTGAACTATGTCTGTCATGCTCTCGGCATTGAGGAGCCTCGGATCTCCCTGATCCACTGTGCGGAAAAGGTGAGTGCCAAGACGTTCCCCTATACGGTCGATTACTTAGAGATCATCGCCGAGGCCCAGACGGGAAAGTTCGGACGTTGCATCATCGACGGTCCGCTGGATCTGAAGACCTCGCTGGATAGTGTGAGTCTGCGGGAGAAAGGCATCCATTCCGTGATCGACGGACAGGCCGATGCCCTGATCTTCCCTGATATCGTGGCGGGTAATGTGTTTTATAAGACGCTTACGCTTTTCGGCTATGCGAAGACGGCAGGTGTGCTCCAAGGCACACAGTGCTGTTGTGTGCTACCCTCTCGTGCCGACAGTCCGGAGTCCAAATATTACTCCCTCGCCCTCGCCGCTATTTAGGAATAGACTTTGATTTCCTGTTCTCCGCGCATGGCCCTGAGCACATTCATGGCCAATGCCGTCAGTTCGTCCTCGCCGGGATAGACGAATATGGGGGCGAGGTAGCTGAGCCGACGGCGCAGTCCGTCAGTGACATACTGGCTGTGGGCAATGGCACCAGTAAGGATGACGGCATCTACGTGTCCATTGGTGGCTGGTGCCAGTGAGGCCAGCCAGCGCGCTATGCTGTAGATCATGGCGTCGAGCACCAACTTGGCTTTCTGGTCGCCCTCGGCGATGCGCCGTTCCACCTCTCTCACGTCATTGGTGCCCAGATGGGCCGTCAATCCACTGTGACCGTTAATCTTGCGCAGCATCTCTGCTTCGGTATATTGTCCGCTGTAGCATAGTTTCACCAGTGCAGCCGTGGGTAGCATACCTGCCCGTGAAGGCGAGAAAGGACCGTCGCCGCTCAGTGCGTCGCTGCACTCGATGGCCCGTCCGTGGTGGTGCATGGCGAAGGAGATGCCGCTGCCCATGTGACAGACGATCAGGTCCTGCTCCTCGTACTTGAGGTTGTGTTCACGGCAGTAGCGCTTGGCGATCTCCCGCTGGTTCAGGGCGTGCCAGATGGTCTGGTGAGGCATTTCGGGCAGACCGGTGATGCGGGCCACGTCGTCGAGTTCATCAACAACGCCCGGATCGACGGTGAAGGCGCGACAGCCCTTGATCTCGCGGGCTATGCTCAGCGCTATCAGCGACCCTAAGTTACAGGCGTGGTGCAGACGGGGGTGCTTAGTGTCTTCGATCACCTTGTCGTTCAGTTCATAGACGCCGCTTTCGATGGGTTTCACCAGACCACCGCGACCCACGACCACGTCGAAGTCCATGGTGTAGCCCTGACGCTGGAGTTCCTCCAGGATCTTTTCCTTGCGGTAGTCGAATTCGTCCATGATGAACGGATAGCGGCATAGTTCTTCGAACGGGTGGTTCAGTGTGGCGTGCATTAGTAGTTTCTCGTCTTGGAAGACCCCTATCTTGGTTGAGATCATTCCCGGATTAATAGCTAATATTTTCATAACGGTCAATTTTGCTACAAAGATAAGCAATTATATTGAAACAAACAAGTAATTCTCCTATTTTATCATTCAATATAAGGTACGCATTGGCGGATTTCTACGGGGATACTTTCTATATCCAGACTGTCCTCTTTGATGCGTAGGAGAACCATACAGGCTTTACTGTTGATGGGCTTCGGTTGGTCGAAGATAAAGTTGCCAATGCTATAGTAGATCTTCTTGCCCTGAAACTCCTCAATGGTCTGGAGGGTATGGGTGTGGTGACATACCAGGATGTCGGCACCAGCCCGTATTAACTGATGGGCTTCCAGACGCTGACTGGGTACGGGTTGCAGGGTATGTTCGCCGCCCCAGTGGAGCGATACGATGATGACAGCGGTGGAATCTGCTCTGCGGAGACGGTTGACGCGTTCCAGCAACGAGTCCATGGGTTCCTGACTCACACAGGGCTTATCTGGCAGATAGGCGTAGTTCTCAAGTGCTAGACGTAGTGAGGCCACAAGCCATACTTTTCGTGGATGTTCTGCCAACAATACGGGTTGCACGGCCTCGTTCATATTCTCACCAGCACCGATGGGCACCATCCCGGCTGCGAGGATGTTGCGTTTGGTGTCAAGCAGTCCTTCACGCCCTTGGTCGATGGAGTGGTTGTTGGCCAGGTTCAGATGGGTGTAACCATGACGTTGCAGGGTGTCGAGCCATTCGGGTTCGCCACGGAAGATAAAGCGTTTGAAGACGGGTGCCTCGATCTTCGTGGCAGGGCACTCCAGATTACCAACGACGAGTTGTGCGGAACGAAACACGGAGTCGATGTCCTCTGAGAACAGATGATCGACCCCGTGATGTTCTATCACCTGACGCACACCACGGTCTAGGAGGATGTCGCCAGTGAAAAGGATATTCAGTGTGTCGGCGTTCTGGGCCGACACACTGGACATCAGACTAACAGCCAGAACTATAGAAATAATCCTCATTGGCCTCTGGCATTTTCTTCAGTGGCACGATGATACGTTTCATCCACTCTGGTACACCCTTGCGCGGGTTCTTCTCCAACTGCTGCTGCCATTCCTCGTCAGTGAGGCGCGGTGCACTGAGGGGCTGGGTGAACTCACGATAGCTCAGTACGGCACCACGTGTCAGATACAGATAACCGTCGATCTCTACGACCACATAGATCTCGTCGGCAAGACCTACGGCTTCGAAGAGGATGGACTTTTCAGGATTGTTGTCGGCATTGGCGGTATAGACATCGGCGACGAGTGCCACCTTCTTGTCGGCACCCTCCACATTGCTCCAACCATCGAGATACTGGTCTGGCTGACGAACGAGATCCAGGGAGATATTCTCGAAGGTAGCACCGATACATTCTATCTGGTCGTACTCCTCATCGGTGATGGGCGTACCGGCGAGTTCCTTCTCACTGATGTTCAGCAGGAACTGTGCTTCCTCACGCAGACGGTTAGTGGCATCGCTGGCCTTCTGGGTCAACATACTCTGTTCCTTCAGCAGCTTCTCGGTGTTATCGAGCAGTTCGAGGGCTTTCTTCCAGAAGTTGATATTAGGCTCCACGTAACCCTTCACTAAAGGCTCGGGCAGACCACCACCGCCACACTCGGCTCCGAAGGGCTGCTTGGCGTAGAGGATGGCATCGTGCTTCAGTTCTGCCCATGAGGCAAGCACGGCATTCATATTTTTCTTATCCCACTCGGGAGTGACCATGAAGTAAGGCAGATTCTCGCCCTTGTCGTTGAGCACCTTCAGGGTGTTCATCCACTGGGTGGCGATGGTCTCCTGCCAGTCGATCTCCTGCATGCGCTTCTTCATCTTGTCGAGGGCAGGTTTGAAACCCTTCCACTCCTGTTTCTCCTCCATGAGGATCTGTTCGGCGGCAGAGACACCCATGGCGGCGAAGAAATCAAGACCCTTCGGTACGCCACGCTGAGTGGGTTTGTTGTCGTAATCGACGGTCTTCAGCAATACCTCGGCATCGGGCTGGTAACGTTGTGGCATCAGACAGATCTTATTATGACTGGTCTTCTCGAATGCCGGACGGATACGCGTCTGCTCATTACCGATTTTTTCAAGGGTTTTCTTCAGTTCGTCTATCTTCTGCTGGTTGGCAAGCAGACTCTCGAGCGGCAGCCCAGTCTTCTTCACTTCTGCAATCACCTGTGGGATTGACAGATTGTCGGGCTGTCCCATGAGGAAGGTGATGAGTTTGTTGAAGGTGTCGTAGTTCTTCTTGGCCTGTGGATTGTTATCTAAGGCGTAGGCCATTACCACGGCTTCCTTTACCTCGTCGGGGTTATTCATGCCGAAGGGTACGCTCTGCAGCCACATCATACCACGGAAGTAGCGCTGCAACGTCTCATTGCGGGAATAATGACCACGGGGACGGAAGAGACTGTAGGCAAACTCAATCTCCTTATAATCCTCCATGAAGTCGCTGATGTCGTTCTTAGCCTTCATCACCTTCTCCACCTCGGGTTTGGCCTCTGCCTGTTCCTCGGGAGTACCGATGGTCTTTCCCGTCAGTAACTGATAAGCCACGGCGAAGAATACGGCGTTATGATTGGCATAGGCCCAGATCTCCTCGTTGTTAGTATTGGCGGCCTGCTGGTGCATGGCATCATACATATTGCGCGACATCTCAGTCATCAGTTTGATGAGCGACTCCTCCTCAAGTTCCTTCAGCAGACAGTCGAAATAGAGGTGATAGAGTTGCAGGTAGAGGTCGGTGGTGACGAAGTTGGGGAACTCCTGATAGTCGTTCTGCTCATAGACATGGAACAGTTGGTCGTGCGTGGCGGGCACGATGGCAAAACCATCCTCAGCCAGATGCTGGCAGAGCAGGGAGTCGAATTCCTTCAACTGCGCGGGATTGATGAGGTTACCCATGTTTACCCGCAGATCCTCTGGCGTGTCGAAGTTCAGTTTCTTCAACTCGTCCTCGCGCTCTTGTAGGCGCTTCATAAAGTCCTGCTCCTCCTGGGTGTATTTGATAAGGCCCTTTTCCTGACTGGCACGGTAGTAGAAGTCGCGCCACGACTCGTTTTCCTTCTGTTCGATGCCCTGGAAATTAGTGTTCTCGTCGAATTTCCACATCAGGGAGTCGTACCAGGTGGTACCGATATAGACACCACGGATATAGGCATCCTTGAAGGGGAATCCCTGACGGGCGGCTGGTGCATTGCGCAGCACGCGAACGTCACTGATGGACAGTCCGGAGACGTCCATGTTGTAGTCAATACTGTCTTTCAGCTGCTCCACGTCAATGTGCGACACGGGCACTGAGACCATACTTGCTTTTTGGCTGCATGCCATCACCAGACCAGCGAGGCACAACATCAGGAAGGTTTTTGTTTTCATTGGCTAAAGTATTTTGTTGCTGTTTCTTTGTCTGTCCCTTTGATCAGATAATGGTCGAAGTCCATGCCGAAACCTCCCCATTTGTATTCTGCCACGACATAGACGCTGTCGGTAGCAGTCTCCAGACTGCGGATACGTCCGTTGGCGAACCTGAAGTCCTGCAGGGCACCGCCCAGTTTCGAGCCCATCCACATCGCACGTGCCTTACCGTTGACCTGCTTGAAGATAAACAATCGCCGTCCCTTTTCCGGATAGTAGCGCGTCCCTTTGATGACGCCCACCATCGCATCTATGCTGCCATCGCTATCGACATCTCCCGTCTGGAACTGATAGACGGGGTAGGGCAACCGCCAGTCGTTCAACCAGTAGAGGCTGTCGTGCTCCTTGCGCAGCGTGAAACCGTTTTCTTCCCGTAACTCAAAGGTCTGTGCCAGGCACGGGGCGGCTATCAGCCATAGCAGGAGTAGGACGGTTCGTATCATAGGCAAAGAAGGGGAACCATACGGCTCCCCTTATCATTATGCGTCGATGTTGGCGTATGTGGCGTTCTTCTCGATGAACTCGCGGCGCGGTTCGACGTCATCACCCATCAGCATGGAGAAGATCTCGTCGGCCTCAGCGGCGTTCTCGATGGTTACCTGCTTCAACAAGCGGTTCTCGGGGTTCATGGTGGTTTCCCAGAGTTGCTCGGGGTTCATCTCACCAAGACCTTTGTAGCGCTGGGTGTGCAGGGCCTTGTCGTCACCGTTACCTGCCACGTACTTGTCGATGAAGGCCTGACGCTGCTGCTCGGTGTAGCAGTACTCGGAGGTCTTCTTGTAAGTACACTTGTAGAGCGGCGGAGTGGCGATGTAGAGGTGTCCGCCCTGGATCACCTGCGGCATGAAGCGGTAGAAGAGGGTCATGATCAGCGTGTCGATGTGCGAGCCATCGACGTCGGCATCGGTCATGATGATGATCTTGTCGTAGCGCAGCTTGTCGATATTGGCCTCACGGTCGCCCTCGCCCTCGACACCGAAACGTACGCCGATCGACTGGATGATGTTCATCACTGACTCGGCCTCGAACACACGGTGCCACTGTACCTTCTCCACGTTCAGAATCTTTCCGCGCAATGGCAGGATGGCCTGGAAGTGGCGGTCACGGCCCTGTTTGGCAGAGCCACCGGCGGAGTCACCCTCGACGAGGAAGATTTCACACTCCTTCGGATCCTTGTTCGAGCAGTCGGCGAGCTTACCGGGCAGTCCACCACCCGTCATCGGGTTCTTGCGCTGTACGCTCTCACGGGCCTTACGGGCGGCGATACGGGCAGTAGCGGCAAGCACCACCTTGTCACAGATCATCTTGGCCTCCTTCGGATGCTCCTCCAAGTAGTTGGCCAGAGCCTCACCAACGGCCTGCTGAACGGCACCGGCGACCTCCGAGTTACCGAGTTTGGTCTTGGTCTGTCCCTCAAACTGTGGCTCGGCTACCTTGATGCTAATCACTGCTGTAAGGCCCTCGCGGAAGTCTTCGGGTGCAATCTCGATCTTGGCCTTCTCGATCTGCTTGGAGATCTGCGGGTCGTTGTCGGCATATTTCTTTAAGGTACGCGTGAGGGCTGCACGGAATCCGGCAAGGTGGGTACCACCCTCAATCGTATTGATATTGTTCACATAGGAATGGATGTTCTCCGAGTAGTCTGTGTTATACATCACGGCCACCTCGATGGGGATACCCTGTTTCTCAGTCTTCAGGTAGATGACGTCATCAACGAGATGCGTACGGTGGCGGTCCACGTAGCGCACGAACTCCTTCAGTCCGTCCTTGGCGTGGAACACCTCTTCCTTCAACTTGCCCTCCTCATCAGGACGCATGTCTTTCAGCGTAATGGTGATACCGGCATTCAGATAGGCCAGCTCACGCATACGACGGGCGATGATGTCGTATTTGTATTCGGTAGTGGTGAAGATGGTGCCGTCGGGCCAGAACTGCTGACGGGTACCCGTCTTGTCGGTGTCTCCCACAATCTTTACGTCGTAAAGGGGCTTACCCTTCTCGTACTCCTGCTGGTAGATATGACCGTTGCGGAATACCTGCGACATCATGTGTGTTGAAAGGGCGTTCACACAGCTTACACCCACACCGTGCAGACCACCGGACACCTTGTAGGAGCCCTTGTCGAACTTACCACCGGCATGGAGCACGGTCATCACGACCTCAAGGGCCGACTTATGCATCTTCTCATGCTCATCGACGGGGATACCGCGACCGTTGTCCAATACGGTGATGCTGTTATCTTCATTGATCGTTACTTCGATATGCGTACAATAGCCGGCCATCGCCTCGTCGATAGAGTTATCGACGGTCTCGTTGACCAGATGGTGCAGACCCTTCTCGCTGATGTCACCAATGTACATGGCCGGACGCTTGCGCACGGCTTCTAATCCCTCAAGCACCTGAATATTGCTCGCGGAATAGTTACTTTCCCCTTCGGCCAGTGACCGTTGGTTCTGTTCCTGATTCAGTTGTTCTTCTGTCATTTTTGTTGTTGTTCGCAAATTTTCGGCAAAGGTACTAAAAATATTTCAGATAAACATAGTTTATCTGCTAAAAAACTACAAAAAAATAACCGCAGCCCCGAAGGACTGCGGTCAAAGCTATGTCGGATGTTGATTATCCCAGCTTGTTGATGTGCTGTGCAAGGCTTGACTTCAGGTTTGCGGCCTTGTTCTTGTGGATGATGTTGGTCTTTGCCAGCTTGTCCAGCATCTTCTGCACCTTCGGATACAGGGCAGTAGCCTCTTCCTTGTTAGTCATAGCGCGGAGCTTGCGCACAGCGTTACGCATCGTCTTTGCGTAGTAGTGGTTGTGAAGGGCACGCTTCTCTGTCTGGCGGATTCTCTTCACGGATGATTTGTGGTTTGCCATTTTTTTTAATGTTTAATTTTAAATGTTTAATGTTAAAGCTTGTAGGTCTTACGTCTCTACGACTGCCCTGGGCGGACTCTTTTCGGAGCCCTCTGCCACCTTGTCCCAGTTGTCTGGTAGCACTTGGCTGTGCAGATGACAGATTTAATTTTGTAGTCCGTAGGAGAGTCGAACTCCTCTTTAGAGAATGAAAATCTCTCGTCCTAACCGATAGACGAACGGACCGTTTTCGCAAAATGCGGGTGCAAAGGTACTGCAAATTTTCCAATTGGCAAAATATTCTTAAAGAAATTTGCTGTTTTCCATCAACTTTTCGTTTTTCACCTCCCACTTTTCGTTTCTTTTTAGTACCTTTGTGGCGTATGTTGACGAAAACTCAGGCAATTGTACTGCATTCCCTCAAGTACGGTGAGACCCGTATCATTGTCGATATGTTCACCAGAAGTCATGGACGGCTGTCGTTCATCGTCAACATTCCGAAATCGACCAAGTCGAAGATAAAGAAGCAACTCTTCCAGCCGCTGACTATGTTGGAGATCGAGACTGATGTGCGTCCGAAGGTACAGTTGCAGAAACTGAAGGATATCCGACTGGCTTATCCCTTTGCTTCTATCCCTTTTGAACCGCAGAAACTGTCGATCTCACTCTTCGTGTCGGAATTCCTTTACCATGCCCTCCGTTCTGAACAGCAGAACGTGCCGTTGTTCGACTATGTGGTCAACAGTATCCAGTGGCTGGATAGTCAGGAGGATCGTTTTGCCAACTTCCATCTGGTGTTCCTGATGCGTCTCAGCCGTTTTCTCGGCTTCTATCCGAACCTGGAGGATTATGCTCCTGGTGATTACTTTGATCTCCGTGAGAGTGTCTTCTGTGTTGTTCCTCCCATGCATCGCGACTTTCTCCAGCCGGAAGATGCCGAGAAAGTACAACTGATGATGCGCATGGACTACCCGACGATGCATCTTTTCCGTATGTCGCATCAGGAGCGCAACCGTCTTCTGGAGGTGGCTCTAACATACTACCGACTCCATCTCACGGATTTCCCTGAACTGAAGTCGGTAGCGGTGTTACAAGAGTTATACCAGTAGTTGTCAGAGGTTATTACTTAACTATAACTTTTTTCCCGCCAAAGATATTGAAGTCCTTCCGAGGATGGCTTAGTACTCTGCCGTTAAGATCATAGATGGGAGCATTCTCACTATAATCCTTCAAGAGACTTTTTATTCCTGATGTATTCTCCTCAATATTGTTGAAGTCTTTTCCATGTATGAAGGTCACGTTTGGAGGGATGGCGATAGAGGTCAAACTTGTTTTCAGCCGAGACGTAATAAGTTGATATTCAGTGCAATCTGCTGAAAGATTACTTGGGAGGGTGGGAAAGATTATTGGTTTGTGGTATGGTTGATAAGCCACATGCCAAAAGGGATTTCTAGGGTATTGAGTATTTGCAATCCGACAATTGTCAAACATATATTCTGCAATTGTAAATAGAACGTATGACAATTGTCAAACGTTTATAAAGTACTTATTTAGGAATGAGGGGTAGTGCTTCAGGAAAGAATAGAGGCTCCCTATAAACTTTCGGGGGAGACCTCGTTTTAGGATTGTATTTTACTGATTTTCAGTTGATTTTGATATTATCTTTGCACCCGAAATCGATATTAAAATCATATTTAAAACAACATAACAACAACTATGATTAAAGTATTAAAGGTTTTTCGCGAGGTGCTGAATAATAGTACGTACCTTGCAGAGTTGAAAGAACAGAACGGGCTGCTGAGACAGAAGATCACAGAAATGGAGAAACTCCGAGAGACGGACCGTGAGAAGCAGAAGTCTGATAAGGAGGCGAAGTACCGTGAACGGCAGATGGCATTCCTCCGTCCGCAGTATGAGATGAAGGATCATGTACGTGCGACTTGGGAGATGCGTCACAACGTGGTGACGGACGTCTATGAGTTCCGTCGTAAAACAGAAGAGCCTTGGAAAACCATCGACAAGCGGGAACTGAATTCGATTGCTAATGAGGTGGCTGATGCTGGTATCTTCTGCCTGGATAGTCAGGTGAAGCGTTTCGTGGAGTCGGAGTTTGCTGAGGATTACCACCCCGTGACCACTTATTTAAATAAGGTACGCGGGCTTTGGGATGGTGAGAAGGACTATGCCGACGACTTGCTGCACCGTGTATCGGCAGATCCGGATTTCCTGCGGTTGGGGCGTATCTGGCTCCGTGGGGTTGTTGCTCAGTGGCTACATTGGGATCCGAAGCATGCCAATGCGTTGCTGCGCGATATGTCGCAATCGGAGATGGGAAAGGTGTTGAACCGTTTTGGATGGGTGCCAAAACATACTGAGTTTGGCAATGTATACCATGTGGTGAAGAAGTAAGGGGAACAATGAAGAAAGTATCCCTTCAGTGAAAGTCTCTCATGATGAATGGGTTAGCTTCCTACTGAAGGGATATTTTATTATGAGAATGATTACTCAATGCCTACGCGATAGTAATGATAGGTGTTCCCATCTTTTCTGCGAGTGAACTTGGCATAGTCGCCCTCTACCAATTGGTTGCAGATCAAGTTGGCCTTGTACTTAGACAATCTGAACAATGCCTGAAGTACTCTCTCGGTGAAGAAATGATGCTTTTTACAATAGTCTGTCATCCTGACGACGACATCCGTCATTTTTACTGAAGATGAACCTTTACTCTCCCTGCGCTCGAAATAGACATCTGCCTTTCGAACTCGCATATTGAACTCCTTGTCAGGAGTAAATCCGATGCCTTCAACTTCAAGCTGGCGAGCGGTGATTGCTCCGGGGTCTGTTACATATTTTTGTTTGTTTCTTACTTTCAGGTAGAATGTGCCAAGCCCCTGGATATGTACATCACGTCCATCGAGAAGTTGTTCGGGGATTTCTTCCATGAGTGTCTTCGTCACCAGTGCATACAGGCCTTCGGAGATAATCGTATAGTTGCAGATATGCTCAATAAAGTCTTTTTCCTTCATTACGAGACTAACGCGGCGAGCGTGATAAGTTGTCTCGCCGCCACGTGGGTTTGGCGTCTCATGTACCTCATATTCTATACGATGGCCTTCTCTCTCCTTCGCCATACGCTAGTTTATGAGAAGAACTTTATCGTGCCCTGTATTGCCTCTGTATCGTTGGCGGGTGTTTCGTCTGCAGCAGGTGCTTCCTCGGCATAAGTCTGGCTGTTGATGCTGTCGAGGATCTCGCGAGTACGCTTATAGGTGGGGGTGGATTCCACGGCGGAGATTACGTCATCGTTGTCGAGGTCCTCAGGACGGAAGAGGTAGATGTTCGGACGACGCTTGTAACGGCGTGTAGTGCCCTCTCCGCCATAGTATCGGTTGCGGCGGTCCTGACGTTCTGCAGCTTTCTCCTGTTCAGCAGCGATACGATTGATATCTTCCTGCGAGTGCTTTTTGATATGAGCATCCATACCATCGACACTCTCGATGCCGAAACCGGTGGCAAGGATGGTGACCTTTACTTTCTTTCCCAGTTCGAGGTCGGTGGCGAGACCCCACTTGATTTCGAAGTCGTTGCCGAACTTCGCCATGAAGTCGTTCACGTCGTTCATCTCCTCCATCATCAGCGACTGCTGACCGTCCTTCGAGCCGGCGAACGAGATGCTGAGCAGGATCTTCTTCGAGTTGAAGATATCGTTATCGTTGAGCAGCGGGGAGTTCAGGGCATCGTCGATGGCCTTTTTCACGCGGCCCTCGCCTTCACCATAACCCGTGGACATGATGGCCACACCACCGTCCTTCAGGACGGTCTTCACGTCGTTGAAGTCGAGGTTGATCAGGCCGTGAACGGTGATGATCTCCGCGATCGATTTGGCGGCCACGCTCAGGGTGTCATCGGCCTTGCCGAAGGCATCGAGCACCGACAGTTCGGGATAGATCTCGCGCAGACGCTCGTTGTTGATGACGAGCAGGGCATCGACATGCTTCTGCATCTCCTCCACACCGTCGAGGGCCTGGTCGATCTTACGGTCGCCCTCAAAGCGGAAGGGAATGGTGACGATACCGACGGTCAGGATGCCCAGCTCTTTCGAGACGCGGGCGATGACAGGTGCTGCACCAGTACCTGTACCACCACCCATACCAGCGGTGATGAAAGCCATACGGGTGCCGTCGCTGAGCATATTACGGATGTCCTCAATGCTCTCCTCGGCGGCCTGACGGGCCTTCTCGGGCTTGTTACCTGCACCGAGTCCTTCCTTACCCAACTGGAGATGTACGGGCACAGGCGAGTCATTGAGCGCCTGGTTATCCGTGTTGCAGAGCACGAAGGTGACATCATGGATGCCTTCGCGATACATGTGGTTCACGGCATTGCCGCCGCCACCACCTACACCAATCACTTTGATGATGCTGTGTTCCTTCTCCGGTGCCCCGAAGTCAAGGATCTGGATGTTATTGTTGTCGTCAATCATAATCTATAAACTCTTAACTTTTCATTTTTCACTTCATCTTACTCTTCTTCCACAATGGTTGATCCAAACTTCTTGATGCCTTTCCAGGCTTTGTTCCAGAAACTGTTCTCCTTGCGGATGCGCTCCTCTTCCTCTTTCTCGCGGAGTTCTCTCTCACGTTTCTCGCGGTCTTCCTCCTCCTGTTGGCGACGGCGTATCTCCTCAGCCTGCTTTTTCTCGGTGACTGTCTGGATGACGCCTGGAGGTACTTCTCCAGGCTGACGCGCCGGACGCGGGTCGGTAGCGACAGTAGTAGGCTGCTTGGGTGTGCTGAACAGGTCGCCATCCTGAATGCTGTCGCCGGCACAGTTGATGTCGCCCTTGATCAGGAGACCAAGTACGGTGTTCATCGTACCGTTGTGTGTCTTGATCAAGTCATTGTTGGAGAGGACGGTCTGGGTGACGAACTTGGCCACACGAATCTTATCCACGTGCGTATGGTTGGCAAATGCCTTCTCGATATTCTTCATGTTTGAGCCGCCACCGGTAAGGATGATGCCACCCAACAGTTTATCGTAGTATTCAGACGGAATCTGATACCAGACGTTCTCAATAATCTCTTCCAGACGGCCTTCGACAATCTCAATGAACTTACGGCTTTCGACCTGACGATCCGTATCGATGGAGTATTTCAGGTCGTTGTCGATCTCGTTATTGTCGGTGAAGGCTGAGGCGTACTTAAGCTTCATCTGCTCTGCGTCGGCCTCCTCCATCTGGAGTGTGGCGATGTCCTTGGTGATGTTATTGCTGCCAAGTGGAATGACGGCAAGGTGGCGCAGGAGGTTTTTCGAGAAGACGGACACGGTGGTCGTGTCGGCACCGAGATCCACCAGCGCACAGCCGGAACGCTTCTCGGCCTCCGTCAGTACGCTGTCGGCCAGGGCCAGCGGAGCCAGATACATCTCTGCCACGCTGATGCCGGCAACCTCGAAGCACTTGTTCAGGTTCTTGTAGAAAGAATTGCGCTCCAGGATATTCAGGAAGTTGCCTTCTAAGTGCGTAGCCTGAATGCCTACGGGGTCGAGCTGAAGTTGACTGCCTACCTTGTATTCCTGAACGGCTGCATCCAGGATCTCCTGATCCTGATACTTCATGTTCCTGTTGGCATCCATCAATTCGATGACCATGTCCTGGGTGACAATGGTCTCGCTGGGCAGGTCTTTGGCTATCACGTTCTTGACACTGCGGATAGATTGTCCTCCTACACCTACATATACCTGAGTAATCTCAGTCTTGAGTTGAGTCTCCAGCTTCTTGATGATGCTGGTGAGGCATTGAGCGGTCTTGTCGATGTTATAGACCACTCCCTTGCGGATGAATGAGGAAGAATCTTCCTTCACAACGGCCAGTATCTGAATACTGCCGTCGAGATTCTTTTGTCCCGCGATACCGGTCATTTTAGATGACCCGAGTTCAATTGCTACAATAAAATCCTTTGCTGCCATCTTTTATGTGTATTATTTTTTTCTTTTGTTCCTCTTGCAGATAATCTGATTGTCGAATTCAACATTGATATAACTGTACTTGTTCCAGCCGGCCTTGTTCAGTCCATAAAGGTAGAACTTCCGTAGCCGGTCCAGTTTCTTGTCGATATTGACAGGTGCCCCTAGGTAGATTACATGTTCCCCTACGCGTGGCACAATCTCTACCGTCCCGTCAGCCAGAATGTTCATCTGTACCACCTGGTTCTTCCAGAACTTATCCTTCAGGATCTGGTTGGCCACCTGTGTCAGGGTGCTCTGGGCGTACTTGCGGGTGATGGCCCCGGTGGCAATCACTTGGTCAGTGACATAACGGGTCTCGGGCATCAGACTCCCGTGGGTATCCACATAGTAGTTCTCACCGTTGTCGGCCATCACCCGTGCAACGGGTATCCGTTGCTTGACATAGATGCAGACATGGCCGTTCTGGCTCTTGTAACATTCTGCCTGATCGACAAAGGGACTCTTTTTCAGGCACTCTTCAATGGTTCGGACATTGATATCCGCCATGGGCCTGGAGAGCGGATAGCACTTGTTCTGTGTCAGGATCCGTTTGATTTCCTCAGCTGTTATGAACCCCTCAACGGCAGTCTGCTCCACGTCGATCTTCACCTCGCTGCATGCGACAGCCTTAGCGTCAGGTTTGTTGAACGCTGTGACGGCCAGTAGCAGATAGGCGGCAATGACGATGTCGCATATTACAAATAGGGTTTTCTTCCAGTTGACGGACATTTAAATATTTGACGATTATACGATTTTACAATTTACTGTTGAGTATCTTCGTGATCTGGGGTACCTGGTTATCGAGGTCACCGGCACCGAGGACGATGAGCACCTCGAACTGGCGGCTCCTGACGAAGTCGAGGACCTCGTCCTTGCGGATAAGTTCCTTCTTCACGCCAGGTTTCAGGTTGTCGTAGATCAGTTGCGACGTGACGCCTTCGATGGGCAGTTCACGGGCTGGGTAGATCTCTGTGAGCACCACCTCGTCGAGTTGGCTTAGGGCCTCCGCAAAGTCCTTGTAGAAGTCGCGGGTACGGGTATAGAGGTGCGGCTGGAAGATAGCAGTGATATGCTTATCCTTATACAGCTCACGGATACTCTTGGCACTCTGGTAGATCTCCTTGGGGTGGTGGGCATAGTCGCTGAGGAACACCAGACGGTCGGTCTTGATCTTGAAGTCGAAGCGGCGATCGACACCGCCGTAGGTCTTCATGCCGAATTTCAGTTCTTCCGCCGTACAGCCGTTGAGCTGAGCCATGGCCATGGCGGCAATGCCATTCTCGATGTTGATGGGGATGGGCTGCCCCAACTGGACATCGCAGATGCTCTCGATGGGGGAGATAAAGTCGAAAGTGATCTCTCCGTTTCCGATGCGGATGTTCTCGGCATGGAAGTCACCCTCATTGAGACTGTAGTCATAGCGGCGTACACCGTCTTGTAGGTGCTCCTTCATCTCCAGATCACGGTGAATGATCAGGGCACCGCCGGGCTGGATGAGTTCCGTATAATGGCGGAAACTCTCCAGATAGGCATCTTTCGTGCCGTAGATATCCAGATGGTCGGGGTCGGTAGAGGTGATGACACTCATCCACGGACGGAGCCAGTGGAACGAGCGGTCGAACTCGTCGGCCTCGATAACCACGTAGTCGGAGTCGGAGAGGATATAGTTGGTGCCGTAGTTCTTCGAGATGCCACCGAGGAAAGCGTTACAATCGAGGTGGCTCTGGTGCATGATATGGGCACACATCGTTGAGGTTGTGGTCTTGCCGTGAGTACCCGCCACACAGAGTCCCTTATGGGCCTGGGTCAATGTACCGAGTACCTGGGCGCGTTTCTGGATCTCGAAACCGTTGGCGTGGAAATACTGTAGTTCCTTGTGCTCCTCAGGAATGGCTGGTGTATAGATGACGAGACACGTCTCCTTCTGCTTGCAGATATGGGGAATCTCGTCGAGGTTCTCTTCGTAATGGATGAGCATCCCTTCCTTCTCCAGCTGACGGGTCAGGTCGCTGGGCGTCTTGTCGTAGCCGGCCACGACGAGTCCTTTCTTCAGGAAATAGCGGGCGATGGCGCTCATACCGATGCCACCGGCTCCTACGAAATAGACTGCTTTGATATCTTTGATGTTCATTTTGCTAATTTGATAACTTCTTTGGCAATGATATCTGCCGAGTCGGGGAGGGCGAGTTTCAGTACGTTCTCGCTGAGCGACTTCAGTTTGGCAGCGTCTTGCACGGTGTCAATGGCTAATTGTAGCAATGTGGATGGTGCCTCGGCATCCTTCACGTAGATGGCGGCATCACGGGTAGAGAGTGCCAGCGCATTCTTCGTCTGGTGGTCTTCCGCCACGTTCGGACTCGGCACGAGGATGACAGGCTTGCCGATGAGACAGAACTCAGAGATGCTGCTGGCTCCGGCACGGCTGATGACGAGGTCGGCAGCCTTATAGGCTACACCCATGTCAGTGATAAAGTCGGTGACCTTCAGGTTCGGGATCTCCTGTCCCTTCAGGCGCTCTGCGATCTCTGCACTATAGTACTTTCCTGTCTGCCAGATGAACTGCACGTCGGATGACTTGATGAGGTCCAGATGCTGGAGCATGCTCTCGTTGATGGTGCGAGCTCCTAGGCTACCACCGACAAGGAGGATGGTCTTCTTTGACGGGTCGAGACCCAGGCTCTTGATGGCCTCCTCGCGGGAGATCGTCGTGTCAAGCAGGGCCTGTCTGACGGGATTGCCCGTCAAGATGATCTTCTCGGCGGGGAAGAAACGCTCCATCCCTTCGTATGCCACGCATATTTTCTCGGCCTTGGCGGCCAGGTTCTTGTTCGTCAGACCAGCATAGCTGTTCTGTTCCTGGATGAGTGTGGGGATGCCCAGACTGTTGGCGGCACCCAGGGCGGCAGCACTGGCATAACCGCCTACGCCTACGGCCACATCGGGTTTGAATTCGCGCAATAGTTTCTTGGCGAGCCATTTGCTCTTCAGGTAGTCGATAGCCACACCGATATTGGCAGGCTTCCACAAAGGACGGAAGAATCCTCTGATGGGCAGTCCTTTGATCTCATAACCGGCAGCAGGCACCCGTTGCATCTCCATGCGCCCCAAGGCTCCGATAAACAGGATACTGGCATCGGGCTGCAATGCCTTGATGGCATTGGCAATCGAGATGGCCGGGAAAATATGTCCACCCGTTCCGCCTCCGCTGATGATGACTCTTAGTGCTTTACTCATACCTAATCTCCTATTTGCGTGCAAAATTACAAATTATATTTCTTTTACCGCCATTTTTGGTTCCCTTTTTTTCGCAGAACGGCTCACACTTAAGATCACACCGACATAGGCGCAGTTGATGATGGTCGATGTACCGCCCTTACTGATAAGGGGCAGCGGCTGACCTGTCACGGGTGCGATACCCACGGCTACCAGCATGTTGAAGGCGGCTTGTACGACCAGAAGCAGGGCCAGGCCCATGACGAGGAATGCGGGGAAATTGTTCTCACACCGACTGGCAATGCGTGCGGCCCGGTAGAGCAGTACGATATAGAGGAATACCACAAAGGTGGCTCCGATGATACCCAGTTCTTCAATGACGATGGCAAAGATGAAATCGGAGAAAGCTTGTGAGAGGAAGTCGCGCTCGACGGACTGTCCGGGACCCTTGCCGATGATGTTGCTTGATACGATGGCGATATTGGCGTGGGCCACCTGTGCGTCTTTGTCCAGGTCATACTCGTCGGGGGCAATATCTTTCTTGTCGAGATGTTTGACGATACGGTTGCGCCAGGTGACGAAACGGTGGAAAACGCCACCGCCCTTGATGACCTTTGTGTCGGTTTCACCACTGACAACCTCGGTGGTCTGCTTGCTGTCTTCCTGGTTTGCTCCGATGCTTCCCAAGGTAAGAACCAGTGTCAGGAATATGGCGACAAGGATAGCACAGGCTCCTAGAAGCTTCCCTAACTGGACCATCGGGACGCGTCCGATGAACATCATGAGGAAGATAACACCAAAGAGCAAGGCGGCCGTCGAGAGGTTCTCGATGCCTATCAGGGCTGCGGTGGGAATAACGATCCACAAAATATATTTGAATGCTTTCTTATCGGCACCATCTTCGCGTTGCATGGCACTGAGGATCTGAGCCGTGTATAGCACCATCGTGCCTTTGGCAATCTCCGAGGGCTGGAAAGTGATGCCGCCAGGCAGGGAGATGACACGGTTGGCACCATTGATAGACTCTCCGCCCACCAGTACCCAGAGCAGGGTGATGCCGGAAATGATCAGCAGGAAGAGCGTCATCAACTTAAAGTACCTACACGGGATGTTGAGCGTAATCACTGCCACTGCCACACCGACGATGATGGTAACGGTGTGGAAGGCGATAGGACCCACGTAGTTCTGGCTCTTATAGGTCAGGTTGCTCGAAGCCGAAAAGACTTCGACGATACTGATCATGCAGAGGAAGAAAAATACCATCCAGATGACCTTGTCTCCCTTGAAGATGTTGCCTATCTTCTTGTTCATATATTATAGACTTCTTGCTAATTCCTTGAACTGTTCGCCGCGATCCTCCATGTTCTTGAAAAGGTCGAACGAGGCACAGCAGGGCGAGAGCAATACGGTCTCCCCGGGCTTGGCCATCTCATAGCAGGCCGCCATGCACTCCTTCATGGAGTGGGTGTCGCGGACGGGAATGCCCATGGAGTCGAAGTTATCGTGTAACTTCTGGTTGTCGGCACCGAGATAGACGATACCGGAACATTTCTCCCTGACGAGCGGTTTGATGGGCTCGTAATCGTTGCCCTTGTCCTTACCGCCAATGATGAGAATCACCTTGGTCTTCATGGCCTCCAGGGCATACCAGCAGGCATCGACGTTGGTGGCCTTCGAGTCGTTGATATATTGTACACCGCGTACCACACAGACCTTCTCCAGACGGTGCTCCACACCGGGGAAGTCGCTAAGGCTCTTGCGGATCTCTTCTTTCTTGATACCTGCCACGTCGGAGGCGATACCTGCGGCGAGGGAGTTGTAGATGTTATGCTTGCCCGTCAGACTGAGGCTCTCTTGTTCCATGTTAAACGGCTCGGGCTTCTCAATCTTATACTGGCCTTCCTCAATATAGCCGATCACCCCTTTCTCTTTCAGTTCGGAGAAAGGATATTGTACGGCCTGGATGTCGTACTTCTTTAACTCGCGCTGGATGATGGGATCATCGGCCCAGTAGATGAAGGCATCCTGAGGTGTCTGGTTCTGGATAATACGCATCTTCGCATCCACGTAGTTCTGCATCTCGAAACCGTAGCGATCGAGGTGGTCGGGCGTGATGTTCAGCAGGATGGCGATGTTGGCGCGGAAGTCATACATATTGTCCAACTGGAAGGAACTGAGTTCGATGATATAGTATTCATGCGGGTCCTCAGCCACCTGCAGGGCGAGTGAGTTACCGATGTTTCCCGCCAGTCCGGCATCATAGCCGGCCTCCTTGAAGATATGGTAGATCAGGGAGGTCGTAGTGGTCTTACCATTCGATCCCGTGATGCAGATCATCTTCGAGTTGGTGTATCGGCCAGCGAATTCGATCTCACTGATGATATGGATGCCTTTCTCCTTGATCTTGACAATCATCGGAGCCGTGTCGGGGATGCCGGGACTCTTAATGATCTCGTCGGCATTCAGGATTTTTTCTTCCGTATGGTGCCCCTCTTCCCACTCGATATGGCGGTCGTCAAGCATCATCTTGTACTTGTCGGCAATCTTCGACATGTCGGACACGAACACGTCGAAGCCTTCTTTCTTAGCGAGGACGGCGGCTCCAGCGCCGCTCTCTCCTGCTCCTAATATTACGATTCTTTTCATATTCTATCGCATCTTCAAGGTGATAATCGTCAGTGCCGCCAGGATAATGGTGGTAATCCAGAAGCGGATGGTAATCTTTGACTCATGGAACGGACGGTGGGGCCAGCTCTTCAGGATATAGGTGCTGGTGGCGTCCAACTGGGAGTCGAGTTTACGGAAAGTGTCGTGGATCGGCGTCGCCCGGAACACGCGGACACGCTTGCCTTTCCGTTTTTGTATCTTGAACCACTGGGTCTGTATGATCACGCTCAGGCTTTCCACGAAGAAGATGCCGCAGAGGATAGGCAACAACAGTTCCTTGTGGATGATGACGGCACAGACACCGATGATACCGCCAATGGTTAGAGAGCCGGTGTCGCCCATAAACACCTGAGCCGGGAAGGCGTTGTACCAGAGGAAACCGATCATGGCTCCCACGAATGCACAAAGGAAGATCACAAGTTCCTCAGAGTGGGGGATATACATGATGTCGAAATACGAGGCATAGCCGATGTGGGACGACACATAGGCCAGGATTCCCAAGGCGACGCCAATGATGGCGGAGTTACCAGCACACATGCCATCCATACCGTCGTTGAGGTTGGCACCGTTCGACACGGCCGTCACAACGAGGATAGTCATCAGTACAAACAGCACCCATCCTGCTGCTACCGCATATTTGCCGCAGAATCCCATGACCTTCGAGTAGTTCAGGTTGTGGTTCTTGATGAATGGGATGGTGGTCTGCAACGACTTTACCGCCTCCTTCTTATGCTTCACGACGATTTCCTGCTCCTGTTGCACATTGACGTTCTCGCGTACTACGACATCCGGACTGAGCCAGAGCGTGAGTCCGACAATAAAGCCGATACTGATCTGTCCTACGATTTTGTATTTGCCCTTCAGACCTTCCTTGTTGCGTTTGAAGATCTTGATATAGTCGTCGAGGAAACCTAGGAAGCCGAGCCAGACGGTTGTGATGATCATCAGAAGAAGATAGGTGTTACGGATACGTCCCAGCAGAATCACAGGTACAAGGATACTTACGATGATGATGACCCCGCCCATGGTGGGCACACCTTTTTTCTCCACGCCAAACGGGTCGATGCTCGGATCACGCTCTGTCTCAAAGATCTTCTTACGCTTCATCCATTTGATGAACCGCTCACCAAACCAGGCAGAGATGAGCAATGAGAGAATCAGCGTCAGCAGGGCGCGGAATGAGATATAGGACCACATGTGTGACCCTGGGATATCGTATTGGTCGAGAAATCGGAAGAGGTAGTATAGCATGGGGATGAAACATTAAAAATTAAACATTAAATATCTCACGGACGACTTCCTTGTCGTCGAAGTGGTGCTTCACACCTTGGATCTCCTGATAGTCCTCATGTCCCTTGCCGGCAATAAGGATGACGTCACCCTTCTCCGCCATCATACAGGCGGTGCGGATGGCCTCGCGGCGATCAACGATGCTGATAACTTTCTTCATCTGCTTCTGGTCAAGACCAGCGAGCATATCGTTGATGATGTCTTCGGGCTCCTCGAAACGGGGATTGTCGCTGGTGATAATCACCCGGTCGCTCTGCTTGACGGCCTCCTGGGCCATCAGCGGACGCTTGCCCTTGTCACGGTTGCCGCCAGCGCCGCAGACAGTGATAACCTTGCCATTGCCGTCAAGCACTTCGTGGATGGCGTTGAGCACGTTCTCCAAGGCATCAGGCGTGTGGGCGTAATCGACGATAGCGGTATAGCCCTCTGGGGAGTGAACGGGATCCAGACGACCGTTGACGCTTTTCAGGGTGCTCAGGATGACGAGGATATCATCGGGATTCTTGCCCAACATGACAGCGGCGCCATAGACGGCGAGTAAGTTGCTGACGTTGAACTTACCGATAAACTGTACGCCGACCTCCTTACCATTGATATTCAGGTACATGCCCTCGAAGTGGCATTCAATGATCTTAGCCTTGAAGTCGGCCATCGTACGGGTGGAGTAGGTTTTGACCTGCGCTTTGCAGTTCTGTACCATCACACTGCCGTTCTTGTCGTCGGCATTGATGATGGCAAAAGCATCCTTGTCGAGTCCGTCGAAGAAGGCCTTCTTCGCGTCACGGTAGTTCTCAAATGTACCGTGGTAGTCCAGATGGTCGCGGGTGAGGTTCGTGAAGATGCCACCCGTAAACCGTAGTCCGCCGATACGTTTCTGGGCGATGGCATGGCTACTGCACTCCATGAAGGCATATTCGCAGCCGGCCTCCACCATCTGGGCAAGCAGTTTGTTCAGTTCAATGGGGTCGGGTGTCGTATGGTCGGCGGGGATCACCTCGTCCTCGATGTAGTTGCAGACGGTGGAGAGCAGACCACACTTATGTCCGAATTTGCGGAACATATTATATAATAAGGTGGCGATGGTGGTTTTGCCGTTAGTACCCGTCACACCGACGAGTTTCAACTGCCTTGACGGATCACCGTAGAACTGTGTGGCCACCTCGCCAACCCAGTCCTCCGTGGATTCCACGGCGATATAGGTTACGCCAGGCGTACGTTTGGTGGGCAGACTCTCACAGAGAATGGCGGTGGCACCCTGTTCGATAGCCTTGTTGATAAACCGATGCCCATCAGTCTGTGTGCCAGGGACGGCCACGAAGAGGTGGTCAGCCTCTATGCGGCGGGAGTCGATGTTGACACCCTTGATCTCTACCTCTTCATCACCGATGATGTTCAGTACTTCGACATTCTTCAGTAATTCATTCAGTTTCATATCCTTCAGTCTTTAGTTATTCCATGAGTAATTCGCATACCATACCTTGTCTGGCAGCCGTACCGGCATAGATGCTCTGTGCCTTCACCTTGCCCCTGCCTCTGATTTTCGCTTTCACACCAATGCTTTCCAGCAGATAGACAGCATCGCGGGCTCCCATGCCAGTGACATCGGGCACGATTCCCCTATTGCTCTTCGTCAGTGTGAGCACCACCTTCTTGTTTTCTCTTATTGCCCGCCCCCAGATGGGATTTCCTTCTGTGTAGGAGCCGCCCCAGTTGTTGTCGGTCTTCACATCCAACTGGTTCAGCACATAGTGGGCTGCCACCATGTCACCGCCCTTTACGTCGGGAATGATGACTGATGCAGTGTCACGGGCATCATCCACGCTGCGTTTCAGGTTTTGTGCCATCACTCCCTCAGAGATATGGTGGAACACCACACCAGACATACCACCGCCCGAGGCAGGCAGACCCGACTTCTTCAGACAGACGATACAGGTATAACGGGGGTCATCGGCGGGGAAGTAGCCAGCAAACGACAACCAGTAACGGGTGGTTCCCGAGTGGTAACTGCCGTACTGGTCGGCCACCTGGGCCGTACCAGTCTTGCCTGCCACCTTGAATGACTTGGAACCGGCCTTGCGCCCCAGACCCTGACTGACCACATGTTCCAGAATGGTCTGCATCATCTTGATGGTTGCGGGTTTGGCGATATTCTCCTTGAGCACAACGGGCTCAAACTCCCTGACGACCTGTCCGTCCTTCATCAACTGCTTCACAAAGCGGGGCTGCATCATCTTGCCGTTGTTGGCGATGGCATTGTAGAAGGCTATGGTATTGATGGGGGCGATCTGCGTCTCATAGCCGATGCTCATCCAGGGCAGGGTGGTTTTACTCCAGTATTTGGCTCGGTCGGTGGTCTTCGTGTCCGGCATACGGATATAGGGCGGATGATAACCTACCAAGGGGATCTTCAGGTCTTCGTGGATACCCACGCGGTAGAGCCCTTGTACGTATTTCGTGGGATTGCTGCCGTAGAACTTATCGATGACGTAGCTCACGCCGATGTTCGAACTGACCTCAAGGGCGCGGGCGACGTTGATGTCCTGATAACCGCCACGGCGCCAGTTGTGGTCTTTCATGTCACGGCCATGCATGTTCATGACACCGCTGCCTGTATGGATCACGAAACTGGTATCTCTGGGGATTACTCCGTCGTCAAGAGCCACAAGGAAGGAAGCCACCTTGAATACGGAACCAGGCTCACAACGGTAACTGATGGCATTGTTCACCATCTCGTGATACTCACCGTCGGCACCGCGCTGCATGTTCACGATGGCCTTCACGTCACCGGTCTTCACCTCCATGAGGATGGCCACACCCATCTCACCGCCAATCTCCTTCAGTTCCTCGACAACGGCACGTTCCGCCAAGTCTTGCATGCTCACGTCGATGGTGGTCACGATGTCATAGCCGTCAATGGGATTCTGTACGGGGATGTCCATGTACTTGTTCAGCACCTTGCGACGGTGCATCAGTCCGTTAGTGCCGCGCAGCAAGGAGTCGAATGACAGTTCCAGACCGTATTTTGCACTATCCTTGGCACCAAACATGTCGCCGACGGTGCGCTGGGCCAGGGAGCCGAACGGACGACGACGCGAGTTGAATTCCTCCCAGTGGAAACCACCCTTATAGACAGGCTCCTTGAATATCGGTAGCTTATGTACCTCGCAGAACGTGTTGTAGTCTATGCGTCGTGGCCAGATCGCCCAGTGGCGAGCACCAATGGAACCGTTCTTCTGAACTTTTTGTCTGCCTTCCAGCAGGTGGGCTTTGAACTCCGCTGCCGACTTGGAAGGGAATATCTGGTTGAGGTCGTAACAGACGCTGTCGATCTTCTCAGCCCAGACGGAGTCGCGTCTGTGACGGCCGATAGAATCGTCGGCTCCGGCCTGGAAGTCCATATATATCTTGTATTCAGGGATACTGCTTGCCATCAACTGGCCGTCGCAACTGAGAATATTACCGCGAGCAGGCTTTACGCTTACACTGTCGCGCTTCAGACGGTCGGCCACCTGCGTCCAATAGTCTTTTTTGACAGTCATGATATACATGGCCTTGCCAACCACGGCAAAACCAATTAATGTCAGGACTACTGCGATGGCGAAGTAGCGGGGCATGACCTTATCATTCTTGAACTTACTCATTCCGTCTTTTTACTCGGGTACATATATAATATAGGGAGGCTGGTCTGCGATATGCAGCAGACTGTCCTTGTTCTGTTTCAGGGCATCAAGTACATGGCTCTCGCGACATTTCTCCGTCAGAGTACTGGAACAGGAGAGAGCCTTGTACTTTGCATCGAGCAATTCCTTCTCCAGTTTGTCGATGGCGATCAGATCCTGTTGGCACTGGTAGCGGATGGCTACATAGGCAATGCAGAATACCACCATCAGCACGAAGAGCCAGATCTGTCGGCGCACCATCTCTGCCGTCAGGAAGTCACCGCCGAGGATGGTACGCAGGGTCAGGGAGGGAGTCAGCTTCGGATCTTCCTCGCTTGCCTTCTCCTTGATCAATTGGATGGTTTTTTTGGCCTGCTCCTTCATCTCGGCAGCCTCTTCTGTCGCCGTCTGTTCGATCTCCAGTTCTATGTCGTCCTTCTTACTCATCACTCTTCACTTTTTCACTCTTCACTCCTATTCTCAGTTTGGCACTCCGACTACGGGGATTGCGCTGTTGCTCATCATCATCGGGTATGATCACCTTGCTGCCGACCTGTCGGAAGGGGGCCTCGATACGTCCGAAGAAATCCTGCTTTACCTTACCCTCGGCATTGCCGGCCTTCATGAAGTTCTTGACAATGCGGTCCTCCAGCGAGTGGTAGGTGATGACGGAGAGTCGTCCGCCTTCGCGGAGTAAGCCACTGGCTCCGTTCAACATCTCTTTCAGGGCATCCATCTCGTGGTTTACTTCAATACGGAGTGCCTGGAACAGTTTGGCGGTCTCTTTCTTCTCCCGCTCACGGGGGAAGAACTGCTCCGTGACCTGTAACAGATCTCCTGTCGTCAAGATAGCCTTCTCACTCCGCGCCTTTACGATAGCGGCAGCGATCTTCCGTGCGTTTTTCAGTTCACCGTAGAGATAGAAGATATCTGCTAGTTGATCTTCGTCGTAGGTACCGAGAATCTCCGCTGCCGTCATGCCAGCCCGTTTGTTCATCCGCATGTCGAGAGGCGCGTCGAAACGGAAAGAGAAACCGCGTGTCTCATCATCGAAATGATGGCTGGAGACTCCAAGGTCTGCCAATAGTCCGTCAATCTGCTCTACATCATAGTAGCGCATCCAGTTGCGAAGATACCTGAAGTTGCTTCTGACGAATGTGAACCGGTCGTCATGGAGGATATTTCTCTCGGCATCTTCGTCTTGGTCGAAACTGTACAGGTGACCACTCTTGCCAAGTCGTCGCAGGATCTCCCGACTATGCCCTCCACCGCCGAAAGTGACATCAACATAAACACCGTCGGGCTTGATGTCAAGCCCGTCGATGCTCTCCTGAAGGAGTACTGGAGTGTGATATGTCTCAGCGGTTGTGATCATAAGGCATCACTGGTGTTCATGATATTTTCAAATTCCGTGCCGAACTCCTCGTCAGTCATAAGGGTTTGAGACAGATTCTTCGGCGACCAGATCTCTATGGTGTCGTCCATACCAATAAACTGGATGTCCTGATCAATCTCGGCTATCTTTTGCAGGCGTTTGGAGATCAGAAAACGGCCGTTGCCGTCGAGGTTGACCACCTCTGCTTCCGACACGAACTGTCGGAACATCTGCTGGTGGGCAGGCTTCCATGGACGAAGTTGGGCCTTCAGCATATCCAGTCGTGTGTTCCATACGCTTTCCGGGTAAAGCACCAGACATTTCTGGAAGACATCCCTGCGCAGCACCAGATTTTCCTCGCCTGATGCCTGTAGCACCTTGCGGAAAACGGCTGGCAGGAAGGCCCTTCCCTTCACATCAGTCTTGGCTTCAATATTACCTAAAAAACGCATATGTACATATTTTAATGAATTCGGTTACAAAATTATATAAAATTCCCCCACATCCCGCCACTTTACCCCACTTTTTTAAGTTTTTAACTTTATTTATTGATTTAAACCCTCTGCGTGTATAAAATACATTTAAAAAGAAACAATTTCTTTCGTTTTTTTGCTCAGATTTGAAAGAAATGTGCTATTTTTGCAGCTCGTAAGTGTTTTGTGTAGAGAAATGGCAACTGTCACGGAGAAAACGATTGACATTGACAAGATCCTGAAAGGGAAAATGGGTGCGAAGACAAAGTTCGTGCCGCGTCCGTTGGTGAACTGGCTGAAGCGCATTGCGCATCAGGATCAGGTGAATGCGTTCCTGTGGGAAAGTCGTGACAAAACAGGTGTTGACTGGTTGGAGGAATGTGTCAAGTACCTCGATATGACCCTAGAGGTGGAGGGTAGGGAGAACCTGCCAGCTCCCGATGACGGACGGCTTTATACCTTTGTCAGCAACCATCCTCTGGGAGGACAGGACGGTGTGGCTCTCGGTGCTATTATCGGACGGTTCTATGACGGCCGCTTCCGCTATCTGGTCAATGACCTGCTGATGAACCTCCCAGGATTGGCTCCGCTCTGCATCCCCATCAATAAGACTGGCAGTCAGAGCCGTAATTTCCCTGCGATGGTTGAGGCTGGTTTCCAGAGCGACAACCATATGTTGATGTTCCCTGCGGGCATCTGTTCACGTCGCCATCATGGAGTCATTGCCGACATTCCATGGAAGAAGACGTTTATTTCCAAGAGTGTGGAGTATCAGCGTGACGTGGTGCCTATCCACTTCAGTGGGCGAAACAGTAGTTTTTTCTACCGTCTGGCCAATATCAGCGACAAGTATCTCCCATTCAACATGGCGATGCTGTTTTTGGCCGATGAAATGTACAAGAATGTGCACAAGACCTTTCAGGTGAAGATCGGCAAACCCATTCCCTGGCAGACCTTCGATAAGAGCAAAAACCCGATGGAATGGGCACAATTTGTCAGAGAAAGAGTCTATTCTCTATAAAACCAATCACTATTATTCCCTAACCAAGAAGCAATGGAACAAGAGATCATCCAGCCTATCAGCAAAGACATCCTCAAGAGTGAACTGACACCTGACCGTCAGCTCCGTATGACCAACAAGAGTCATAACGAGATCTATGTCATCACAGCCCATAATGCACCGAATGTGATGAAGGAGATCGGTCGTCTGCGTGAAGTGGTCTTCCGTGAGGCTGGCGGTGGTACGGGCAAAGACATGGATATCGATGAATTCGACATCTGTGAGAATTGTTATAAGCAGTTGATTGTTTGGAATCCCGAAGCAGAGGAGATCATCGGCGGTTACCGATATCTGGAGGGTACGGAGTGGGACTTGGACGATCAAGGACAGCCAATCCTCGCCACCAGTCACATGTTCCATTTCTCGGAGAAGTTCCTGAAGGAGTACATGCCATATACCATTGAGTTGGGTCGCTCGTTTGTGTCGCTGCCCTATCAGAGTTCGCGCATGGGTGCCAAGAGCCTTTTTGCGCTTGATAACCTGTGGGACGGCTTGGGAGCCCTGACGGTCATTAAACCCAACGTCCGCTTTTTCTTTGGTAAGATGACAATGTATCCGTCGTATATCCGTAAGGGCCGTGACATGATTCTCTATTTTCTGAAGAAGTATTTTGATGACAAGGAACAGTTGATTATCCCGATGAAACCGCTGAAATTGGAGTCCGATCCTGCAGAACTTGAGAAGTTCTTCTCTGGGAAAAACTTTAAGGAGGACTACCGCATTATGAATACGGAGATCCGAAAGCTTGGCTATAATATTCCGCCACTAGTGAATGCCTATATGAACCTCTCGCCGACGATGAAACTGTTTGGGACGGCTATCAACTACGGTTTCGGCGATGTGGAAGAGACAGGTATCCTGATTGCTGTGGAGGAGATCTTCGAGGAGAAGCGCGTGCGCCATATAGACTCATTCATCAAGGAACACCCTGAGGCCATGAAGATTACCAGTGGAGCCAACAAGGTTATCTACAAGGAACATTAAGCGTGGAGAGAGTTTTAACCTAAAGATAACATACGTTTTGGGCTAATTTGGGAAAAACATCGTATCTTTGCACACGAAAAGCGGTGCGAAGGAGATGAAGAAAGCGCTATTATACCTATTATTGGCACTTGGCATCACGATTGCCGGTCTGTTGCTTGGCGGAGCCCTGGTGGGATTCGTCACTGGTTTTATTGACGGGTATCGTGAGAATCATCCTGGCACAACGAACCCCGAACACGTCATGTATTACGTGATGGGAGCGAGTTTTGTGTTGATTTGTGTGGTGCTCCAGCTGGTGTTTCTTAAGCGAGGTTTTGCCAGTTACAGTAGGGGGCTCATTCCCCAAGGGCAACTGTGGAAACTGATTGTGTTGACGATGATGGTAATGAGTGGTATGGCGATGATCTACCTGACCATCCATAACCCGATAGCAGAGACAGCCAGCACGCTGATGGGTGAGCCGGATAAGGAGAACTTGCTTCTGCATCTCTGGTTGTACGGACACCCATGGTGTTCCATACCCCTTTACGCCTTATTGGAAGTTACTGGCGACCTGGTGCTTTTTGGCGGCGTACTGCGAGCCCTGTTGGAGTGGAAGCACCGTCCCATGCTGGTGATAGGTATCTCCACGTTGGTGATGGGAGGTGTGTTTTGGCTGTTTGCCGAAAATCCGCTATTGATATGTCTCTCGATGGTCATGTTTATGATCGAGGGGTGGATTTATGAGTGTACGCGGAGCGTCATCCCCTTGGCATGTGGCGATGCGTTCTTTTGGATAGTTGCCTTCCTGTTAATGGGTAAAGATCTCTCGTCGTGGTACTATCTTGGTGGCTTCGTACTAATCCTGCCCTCACTGTTTTACCTCATCAAAGTGACGGATCTCTTCAAGCCTATTGACTAATCGTTGATGAGCAGTTGGAGGCCGATGCCGCGGACGGTCTTGAGGGTAATGCGTGGCTCGTCAGCCAGCAGTTTTCTGAGTTTATTGACGAAGACGTCAAGTGAGCGTGAGGCGAAGTAGTCGTCCTCCGTATTCCAAAAGCGGCTGAGAATGGCTTCGCGGCGTACTACGTTGTTTTTGTTGTCGGCTAAGATTGCCAATATCTGTGCTTCGCGCTGGGTGATGGTCTGCGAGGCGTTGGTATCGTCATCACGCAGGGTGGCGTGGTCGGCATCGAGGGTGTATTTACCGAGTTTGTAGTGGCTTGTCTCTTTCTGTGTCTTAGCCCCTCCACGCATCTTCATCAAGGCTTGGATATGGGCGTCAAGTTCCTCGGGTACAAAAGGCTTTTTCACGTAGTTGTTGATGCCCAGGCGATAGCCCGCTTTCACATCGTTGGGTGAGGTGAGGGCTGAGGTGAAGATGATGATCACGTCACCGTCGGTTTCGCGGATGCGCTCCACCATCTCGAAACCGTTCATGACGGGCATGTCAATATCAGAGATAATCACGTCGGGGTGGGTTTCTTCCCACATTTTCACGCCTTCTTTTCCGTTTGAGGCTGTGCTCACTTCGTAACCACCGATAATATCTTCCAGACCTGTCTTTTCAATGTAGGCCAGCGACTCGTCGTCTTCAACTAACAGTAATTTAATCATATCTTTAATTATTCTTAGGGATATATAGGGTAAATTCAGAAAACTTATCTTTCTCACTTGACACGGTGACCTTACCGCCATGGGCCTGCATCACCTGATCGACATAGTTTAGTCCGAGTCCGAAGCCGGAGACGCCACCCTTGCGGTTTTTCTCGTGGATGGCGGCACGCCCGAACTTGTCGAAGATGATTTGCTGTTCTTCCTTTGAGATGCCGATGCCGTTGTCGCGTACTTTCAGGAGCACGTACTTGTCCGTATCGAAGGTCTTGATGCTCATTTCAATCTCGTCCTTTGAGTATTTGACGGCATTGTCGATAAGGTTGGCAACGGCCTCCGTCAGATACTGCTCGTCGGCTAGCACGTTTTTCACCTTCAGGTCGGTGGTAATCTCAATGGGTTTCGTGGCTTTGGCCTTCGCTTTTTCAACGAGGTCGTTGATAATGGGCTCAATAAAGATGTCCCACTTGTTCAGAATCAGTTTCTTGTTCTCAAGTTTCGAGATGGTCAATAGCTTATTGACAAGGGCCAACAGATGCTCCGCCTCGTCCTCGATGATCGAGTAGTACTTCTCCTTAATCTGCGGTTTGTCATCAACCTTGCCGCTGTGCAGGAAGTGTGCACCCATGATAATGCTCGACAGGGGTGATTTCATGTCGTGTACCATAGCATATGAGAAGTCGTTGCGCAGTTCGGCCATCTGCTCCTGTTCAGTGATGAACCGCAACAGTTGGACGATGATGATGGCAAAGAATCCAAGGATGATGGCACTGATCAGGAACAGCGGGCTCAGCCTTTGTGCCAGTTCGGGGTAAGGGTTGTTGAGGGCAAGTTGAATAGCCTTCGACTGGTCACGGCGGATGCTGACAGGTTTGGTGAGCAAAGACCAGGAACTGTTTTCGTCGTTGTTCTGCCTAAGCACCTTTCCCTTGGCATCGATCTCCAAAACAGTGACGTTACGGTTGATATGTGCCACACTCAACAGAGAATCGACAAGCGTCGCCACGTTGTCAAGTGAGATCTCCGAGTGGTATTTCCGGTTCAACGCGTCGTTCATGCCTTCTACGGAGGAGGCCAGCGACAGGTTACCCCGCGATTGGGGCAGACTGAGCGTGTCGCCCTCTGTCACAATTTCCGCACGACTGTAACTCTCGTAGAACATGGCCCACGACAGTTGGTTGCCAGCCCGCTCCGTGATGTCCTTCGTCGCTGAGCGGTAGGTCATCCACATATAGATGGTCAGCAGTAGCAACACCGCCACGGCACTTATCATCGAAACATATTTATATCTGTTGCTATGCATGTTGCCTGCAATCTCATTTAGGGAAGTCATACTCTAGATACTGCATATTTTGCTCGATAGGATAGTTCGTGAGTCGTCCAGAGCGTGTTATAAACGTCAATATGCCATTATATACGGTATTACCAAATGTGAATTGATCAGTGTAGATGTTGATATAGTGGATACGGCGGGCATCATATTTCATCAGTCGTTCTACGTCGAAGACTGGCATTCCGTCAATCAGCACCAATGTTGGCAAAGAAGTATTGTATTGATCTTGTTCTTTGCGGACAAACAATTGTGACACGTCATTGATCTTCTTTTTTGTGACGCAGGTCACATATTCAAGTAGCACTTCCCTAATAGTGCGAAACTGACGGTACTCGTCAAGATTGTAGGTCTGATCAGGTCTGGTGCCAAATACGGTTTCGTCATAGTCATAGTCTAATGTAACGTCAGATGCCATAGCCTTCTGGTGTCGCTGCATGTCGATGGAGCGGGATTCCACCTCACTGCGCTTGTAATGGAATACGAGATGTGGGAGCTTCTTAGGGAGTAAGGTGGCATACGGATTTGTCATCTCGATAGGCAGGCTCACGCCTGTGGATGACATGGCAGAGAGTACTAACGGTCGTTTGCCATGGATGCCGTAGGTGTAGAATACGGCCATGGAGTCGTTAACCATTTGTCCCTCAAAATAATGTATCTGCTTGCCTACGATACTTAGGGAAGGACGGATTTGACTACCACTGAAAGTCTTGCCGTCATGGCTGTTCTCGACACGTGCCTTGATGATATGACCTTCTATCTCACGTATGTCAACAGCTTTTTCGCTTACCAAATCAGCCATAGAAAAGCCATCGCCTTCGGCTATCGACGAATAACTCAACGAGTCAGGATGCGAGTTTCTGATCCACTGGATATCGTCGTCCTTACTCTTACGGAGAGGGTTTACCACAGCGATAAGCTTATGAGACACTTGGGCGTTGTGACGGGAATAAACAGACAATACATAGTATCCACTATGAAGGTGGGAAGGTAGTTCGAGAACACCAGTTCCATGACCTTCTTTAAGACCTACTGCAACACCAGCCGCCAATCCATGGCTATCACATAGTTCTGCGTAAGCTATGATGGCATCGTCGTCAGTCACGTTGATTTCCATGGCCTCACCGGCAAGATACCATGTGCGGGCTGTTTCTATATCTACAGCAAAGGCGCTCAAGGTTAGCACCATCGCAGCTATCAGTGACAATATTCTATTACTCATCTTCAATATATTTAATCTTGCCAATAATCAGGTTTCACATCAGTGGCACCTCTTAATCTGACATCAAGTTGATAGTCGTAGGCCCAGGCTGTTTGCAACTTGCCACCAGGCCTATATCTTTCATCTTTCCATTCGCACAGGTACATGCCCTCTTTCGTTACCATTTGGTAGCAGATTTGCTCATCACAATCTTCGAGCCATAGGCGGGCGTCTTTCTTATAAGGGTGGTCGATAGAGTAATCCTTAGGAATGAGGAAGAACCTGTATTCGCTGGTATTCAACGCGCATCCCACAAATCCTATCACGTGCTTATTTGACGTAAGACAATGGATATTGGTAGGCAGGGCAGAGGGTAACGGTGTGAACAATCCCCCCATCTCTGTGCTTGTCTGGCGCCGGGCAGATTCATATTCGTACTCAGCCTTTGAGATGGCACGCTGATGTATCAGACCACTGTACTTATAATACATACGTTCATCGGCACGATCTATATCGTAGAGTTTGGCTTTTCGGATGTGCTGGCCTTCGTAACTAGCGCTTGAACCAACCAGAATTGATGTGCCCGTTATACTTTTCCATCCACGCGACGGGAACTGGTAAGGATCAAAGACTGGGGAAGATGTCTTGATATCGAAATATATCTGGGTGGTGTAATCTGGATGCACTTCCCATGTCTCTTCGTATGTCCACGAATAGTAATTCAACTTATTAGGATCGAAGGGGGCATCGGGTGTTACAAGCACATCGAGATTACTTTCAGGTGTCTCCTGCAACACGTTCACTTCTGAAATATTTTCTGTACGAAGAGGTTTCTGGGGGTCTGACTCATAGACCTCGCCATCTGTTTCGATATGCAGATAATATCCCACATCAGGATTGAGGTCACCAATCTGACAGGAATAATAGCCATCGGCGGCCTGTGCCTGATATTCAGAGCCGTCAGTTCCACGTACAATGACTGTTGCTCCCGTAACCAACCGAGGTAGATTGGAAGAATTAAGCGTCTGCGTACGCGAGAGGATAAACTTATTCAATTGGGAAGAACATATCGAGCCTTCGACAACGAGCAAGTCGGAATCCTCTGACGGAACGTCTGCATTATATTCTTCAATACAGCCAGACAGCGTAGATATGCTTACCATTAAGCATAACACCATATATATAGAGTTTCTTAATTTCATCATATCTTAGTTGAATCGTATATTAAGTGAAACAAAAGGAATGGCAGAGCCAAACACAGACAACTTATAGCCCTGGACTCGTCCGCCTTCGGTGACATAATAGATAGAGTAGGCATTCTTACGTGCCAGTACATTATATACACCAATAGAGAACGATGTATGGAGGAAGCTTGTCAGTTTATGAGTAGGCTCGATATTAAAAGCGAGATCCAAGCGCATATAGTCTGGAATACGGTATGTATTGCGATCTGTATAATATGGCATGTATTTCTGATTCTGCGAATCGTAATATTTGCCGGCGGGCACCGTTGTAGGACGACCTGTGGCATAGTTGAAGTTACTCGAGAAGCTATATCTCTCAGTAAACTTGTAGTTGAGCACAGCCTTTACCTCATGAGGTCTGTCGTATTCGGCCGGGTACCAGTCGCCATTGTTCAGAGGCATAGCCACTCGCTTGTCATCCTGACGGAGCAGAGAACGAGAGAAAGTGTAGTTTACCCATCCATTCAACTTTCCAAAAGGTTTTTTGGCCTGTAGCTCTATGCCATAGGCTTTCCCCTTGGTAGAGATCACGTCAGTCTCAAGGTGGTGGTTCATCAGCAGAACGGCAGAACTGCGATAATTGAGATAATCGCTGATATGCTTGTAGTAAACCTCTGCTGACAATTCGTATTTCTTTCCTGCCGTCTCATGATAGATACCAGCTGCCAACTGCCACCCTTTCTGGGGTTTGATATTGAGGTCGGAGAGTTTCCAGATATCAGTAGGCGACATGATGGAAGTGTTCGACACTTTATGGATATACTGGTTCATGGTGTTAAAGCCTAGCTTCAAGGAAAGGTTCTCCTGTAAGGCATAGCGAGCCGACAGGCGTATCTCAGGAGCGTGATAGGTCTTGATAACACCAGTTTCACGACGTGTCTCCACCAGCGTCTCTTCTGAAGGCAGTTCGCCGTCAAGGTAAATATTCACGTCACGAGGACCAAGCGCATTGAATAAGGAATAACGTATGCCGGCAGAAACTGACAGCTTCTCTGTGAGCGCAAACTCATAATCGAGGTAAGCAGCGCTCTCCAAGGCCTTTTCTCTCTGTAGCTGGTCTGTCGTTATGCACGATTCCTCACCGATAGGCTCATACTTACCTCCCTGTACATCGTAATGCAGCAAGGAAAGACCATATGAAAGGGTCTGCTTATCAGACAGGCGATGGCGAATATGCAACTTACCCCACAGCTGGTCAATTCCGAAACTCAGTCGAGCAGCCATGGAAGGTACGGTGTTATCCTCATTAAAATAGTCATAGTGGTCAAGTCCGGCAGAGAACGTGGCAGTTATTTTATCATTCAGGATAGAACGCCACTCTGCAGAGATGTTACGGTTCTGATAGCCATACTTATCCTTCGAGCTGAACGAGAACTTGTCGTTACTCCAATAGCCATACACCTTGAGGCGATGCATACTGTTGATTCTCCAAGTCAGTACGCCACCAAAATCATAGAAGTTGGCCGTACCGTTCTTGTAGCCGCTCTTCTCTGGCAGTTTCTTGAGAATCCAGTCGCTATAGGTGGTACGACCATTCAACAGCAGCGACATGTGGTCCTTAACGATGGGTATCTCGATACTGGCCTTACTGGTAAGCGCACCAATACTTGCGGAACCTGTAAACTTCTGCATATTAGCCTCCTTAGAAGTTACCTTTAATACACTGCTTATTCTGCCTCCATATTCTACGGGAATACTTGACTTGAATAACTCCACATCCTCAACCGCATCAGAATTGAACGACGTGAACAGACCGAACAGGTGAGACGGATTATATACCGTACCGCCATTTAGTAGTATCAAGTTCTGATCTGTGGAGCCTCCTCGTACATTATATCCGCTTGAGGCTTCTCCAACGGTGGTGACACCTGGCAGGGTAAGCACAATCTTCATAATATCCGATTCACCAAAGGCTGACGGGATATTCTTCAGTATTTGGGGCTTGAACTTCTCGGCACCAATCATCATGTTATTCACAGCCGACTGACGACCACCAACAACGACGATCTCGGCAAGTTCCTGATCATCGGCAATACTTGCCTTTGCCTTCTTCACACCCGGTACGATATAGGTCTTTGTATTTGCCGACCCCGCTGTTATTGAAACAGAATCACTGTCAAGAACAGGGATGCCGGTAACAAGTGAATCAAGGGGCCAGGCCGCCTCATCCAGGATGGGGGTAGAATCCTGCCCCCTTGATTCGCTCACCTCTTGTCCCTTGCCTTTAATTTCTGGCATCGGAGCGCCTGTAATATTTTCTGTGACTTTCACAAGGCTATTCTCACGCCTGTTCTTTGAGAAGGAAAGACGATTCTTCTTGGCATATTGCTTGATCTGCTTTTTCTGTTCAGGAAAGAGTTTTGCCACATCGGATATTCGCTTTACATGATGCATTTCTCCGTCAGGTGTCACAAGCGTATATCGTTCTTCGGTATTAAGAGTCTTCAGATATTTCCTTCCTCCAAAAGTGTTGTCACCATTCTGAACCTTCCATACACTATGATAAAGACGAATGCCATTAATGCTTCCATCACATATCAGAGACGCGTATCGTGAACTGTCCTCTGGATCATGCACATATCTGTGACCATCCATCTCAAACCAGTCAATGTACTCCTGCTCAGGCAGACAAAAAACGCCTCCGATGGGAGAAAGAACAACAACTCTCTGCATCAATTGGTCAAAACGGAGTTTCACATCATCATATACCACACCATAATAGCAGATACGGCCTTGATACATATCTGCATTACCTTTATAATATGGGATGTCATGCCACCATGTTTTTTGGTACTGTGGCTCAATAGCCCCCACATACAGGCGGGCAAAGTCAGAAGCAGAGGAGAAATACTCCTGAGCCCCAACATTCCGTACGAGTACCATCATACAGACAAATAACAACAAATATTTTTTCACTTTTTTATAAATCTAGCTTTCTATTCGTTCTTTCGAATGCAAAGGTACATCTTTATATTTATATAATATAGAAAAGGACAATGACTTGTATGGAAAGTACGCGCTTTTATGGTTTATTAACGCGGAAAAACAGATTTAACCTAAAGATAACCTAACGATAACACAACCATCCTGCAACTTTCCGTACCTTTGCAACGTCAAAAGGACAGAACAACATTAGTAACAACTTTAAAAATTCAGAGATATGGAACCAATTATCACCGCAGCAACAGTACTGACCATGTACTTCAACGCTATCAACAGCAATGACGTGAACTATATGTATAACGGCGACATGGAAGATGGCGTAGTCAACAAGATCGAGGTTTATGAGAGAAACGACCAGCAGCAGATGACCCAGAAGATGGAGTACTGCTATGAGTACGACGCAGAGGGACGCCTCACGAACAAGGAGATGCTTAGTTGGGACGAGGCCAACAAGCAGTGGACCAAGAACAGCCGTCTCACCTATAAGTATTATAAGAACGGCTATAACGTGGAGGTGAGTTATTGGAACAAGGAGATGCAGGCCTACGACCTTCCCTCAGAGGTGACCCTCTATCGATCTCAGGCTCCCAGTCTGACATCGGTGAAAACCTATAAGATGAACGAGAAAAAAGATAATATGTATCTTCTGAGCAGTATGATTGTGATGGAACCGATCGATAGCCGTTTGCTCGCCACTAAATAATGTGATTTCATAATTCTCTCAATATATATATAGGCTGCCATTTTCACTTGCTGGTGAGTGGCAGCCTTCTTTTTAACCTAAAGATAACGTAAATTTGACGGGTTGTTACAAAAAAAGTATGTATCTTTGCAGACAGAAACCCAAACCAAACAAAATCGTAACAATATGAAACTGAGAAAAATCTTTGTGGCAGTTGCACTGCTCACCACAGGACTGGCATCAGCACAGCAGATGCCAGACGTGCCTGTAGATGCCGGTGTCCGTATCGGCAAGCTCGACAACGGACTGACCTATTACCTCCGTCACAACAACAATCCGGAGAAGAAAGCCAACTTCTACATCGCCCAGCGCGTGGGTTCCATCCAGGAGGATGACTCGCAGCAGGGTCTGGCCCACTTTCTGGAGCACATGGCCTTTAATGGTTCGGAGCATTTCCCCGATGGAAAGATGCTTGAGTATCTGCAGACCATCGGTGTACAGTTCGGACGCAGCCTGAATGCTTATACCTCTATTGACCGTACGGTCTATTATATCGCTGATGTGAGCACGGAGCGCCAGTCAGCCCTTGATTCCTGTGTCCTCGTGCTGCGCGACTGGTCGAGCGGCATCACGGCCGATCCGGCTGAGATCGAGAAGGAGCGCGACGTGATCCACAATGAGTATCGTATGCGTAACAGTCCTGACCAGCGTATGATTGAGCGCGCGCTGCCGACGCTGTTTCAGGGCTCGAAGTACGGTTATCGTATGCCTATCGGTAAGATGGAGATTGTGGATAACTTCAAACCCGAGGAACTGGTAGCTTATTATAAGAAATGGTATCGTCCTGACAACCAGGCGCTCGTCATTGTGGGTGACATCGATGTCGATTACACGGAAAACCTTATTAAGAAACTTTTCAACGACATTGTCGTACCAGCCGATGCTGCCAAGGTAGTTGATGAGCCCGTGCCCGACAACGAGCAGGCTATCTATGTGGCAGAGAAAGACAAGGAACAGCAGTATCCTATCCTGTTGCTCTCGATGAAGCGCGATCCTATCCCCGCAGAACTGAAGAAGACGATGGCCTCCCTCGTGACGGATTATCTGAGCGACCTCACATGTGCGATGATCAATAGCCGTTTCTCTGAGATTCAGCAGCAGCCTGACTGTCCTTTCGTTCAGACACAGGTTCAGGATGGCAACTATCTGCAGATGGCTCGTACCAAGGATGCTTTGTTGTTCATTTGTGTGGCTAAGGAAGGTCAGGAGACTGAGACCCTGCAGGCCGTGATGCGCGAGTCCAAGCGTATTCATGACTTCGGCTTCACTGCCACTGAGTTCGCCCGTGCCAAGGCTGACTACCTGAGCGCCCTGGAGAAGCGATACACCAACCGCGACAAGATGAAGAATAATGAGTTCGCCAATAGTTATATCGAGAACTTCCTTGAGAATGACCCCATTCCATCGATAGAGGATTACTATCAGACGATGAACATGCTGGCTCAGCAACTGCCTTTTGAGGTTGTCAACCAGTTTGCACAGCAGGTTGTCAGTGTGGATGACAAGAACCTCGTGGCTTTCCAGATGGAACAGGAGAAAGAGGGTAAGACCTATATGACACCTGAAGCCATGAAGACGGCAACAGAGGCTGTGCGTGCTGAGACACTCACAGCCTGGGTCGATAATGTGAAGGAAGAACCTCTGATCGCTGAGTTGCCCGCCAAGGGTAAGATTGTCAAAGAGACAGAGAACAATACGCTTGGCTACAAGGAACTGACGCTCTCCAACGGTGCCAAGGTAATCCTGAAGAAGACCGATTTCAAGGATGACGAGGTGTTGTTCCAGGGTGAGGCTAAGGGTGGCATGTCGCTCTTCGGCAAGGAAGATATCATGAATCTCCAACTTATCGAACCTGCACAGATGTATAGCGGACTTGGCAATTTCTTAAAGTCAGAACTCGACAAGGCTCTCGCAGGCAAGCAGGCCAGTGTCAGACTTAGTGTGAAGGAGGATCGTCAGTATATCAGCGGGCGTTCTGTACCTAAGGATATGGAGACGCTCTTCCAGTTGCTCTACCTCACCCAGACCAATATCAAGAAAGACGAGAAGTCGATGGCTTCGTTCGTCAACCAGATGCAGCTGATCCTGCAGAATAAGAGCCTGAACCACCAACTGGTCTATAACGACTCTCTTGAGAGCACCAAGAACAGTGGCAATCCTCTCTACAGACTGCCTGAGGTAGAAGATATCCAGAAGTTCGACTACGACCGTACGCTCCAGATGCTGAAGCAGCTATATGCCGACGGCGGACAGTTTATTTACACCATCATCGGTAACTTCGACGAACAGGCCGTCCGTCCTCTCATCGAGCAGTATATCGCTTCCCTGCCTGCTGGTAAGGCTGTCCAGACAAAGGATATCCGTACTTTCTTCAAGGGTGAGAAAGTGAACCGCTTCGAGAGACAGATGGAGACACCGCAGGCTCAGACTACAGAGATCTGGATGAACGATAATCTGGCCTATACCCTTGAGAACAAGGTGCTGCTTGATGCCGCCTCCCGTGTGCTGACCCGTATCTATCTGCGTACGATCCGTGAGGAGGAGAGTGCCGCCTATAATGTAGGTTGTGGTGGTACCATTGATAATTTCGGCGCAAAACCAGTTTTCTTCCTGACTGCGCAGGCTCCTACCAATCCTGACAAGCAGACGATTGCTGAGGATCTGATGATGAAGTATCTGAAGGAGTGCATGGAGAACATCGACGAGACAGACTTGAACCCTGTCAAGGAGATCATGCTGAAGCAGGCTGAGGATGCTAACCGTGAGAATGGTCATTGGATGGATGTGCTGACAGAGTGGACGGCAGAGGGTGTTGACCTCCAGACTGGCTATGCGGAGACCGTGAAGGCCCTGACTCCGCAGAAGATTTCCAACTTCCTGCGTGAAATCGTTATGGCTGGTAATCACGCTTCTATCGTGATGATGCCCGAGAAGTAATAAAAACTCTTAAAAGAGCAATAAAATCCGTAGTCAGTGTGTGCTGATTACGGATTTTTATTTGTATCTTTGTCCCCACAAAAGCTACTATATGACAAAGGAACTCATTAAAGACAAGACTTTCGGCGGTGAGCGGCCCCTGTTCGCCACCCATGACCTCAGACTGGAGAACATTACCATTACTGATGGAGAATCTGGCATCAAGCAGTGCCAGAATATGGAGTGCTATAACAGCAAATTCTATGGCAAGTACCCGTGGTGGCACGTCGATGGCGCCTATATCGAGAACTGCTATTTTGCACTAGGTTCGCGCTCGGCCATCTGGTACACCAACGACCTGGTGATGAAGAATTCACGCATCGACGGTCCGAAGTTCTTCCGCGAGATGAGAAATCTCGAACTGGAGAACGTGGAGATCACCGATGCTGACGAGACGTTCTGGAAGGTGGATGGCATCAGGATCAAGAACGTGAAGTTGCATGGTGGTACCTATCCCTTTATGTTCTCGAAGAATATCTATGTCGATGGACTGGAGAGTGACTCGAAATACGTGTTCCAGTACTGTCAGAATGTGGAGATACACCATGCCAATATCCTGACGAAAGACTCGTTCTGGGAGTGTGAGAATGTTTCCATCTATGACTCCGTGCTAGATGGCGAATATCTGGCCTGGCATTCGAAGAATGTGCGGCTGGTGAATTGTCATCTGGCTGGCGAACAACTGCTCTGCTATACGGAGAATCTCGTGCTGGAGAACTGCACCATCGATGCTGCTTGCGACCGTATGTTCGAGTATTCCACCGTTGAGGCCGATATCAAGGGACATATCGAGAACATCAAGAATCCGACTTCCGGACACATTATTGCCGATTCCATCGGTAGTATTACCATCGATGAGAACGTGCGCCAGCCAAACAACTGTATCATAGAGATAAGGAAATGAAATACGATTTTGACGAGTTGGTTGAACGCAGGGGAACGAACTGCGTGAAGTGGGATGAAAGTCCGTCAGACGATGTCATACCTCTGTGGGTAGCCGATATGGACTTCCGTGTAGCACCAGCCATCCAGAATGCTTTGGAGCAAAGGGTGGCACATGGCGTGTTTGGCTATAACATAGTGCCTGAGAGCTATTATGAGGCCGTTATCTCCTGGTTCCGTCGTCGTCATCAATGGGAGATTCAGCGCCAGTGGATACTCTATACCACGGCTGTCGTGCCCGCCATGTCGTGTGTCATCAAGGCACTGACGATGCCTGGCGAGAAGGTGCTCATCCTGTCGCCTGCCTATAACTGCTTCTTCTCCAGCATCAGGAACAATGGTTGCGAGGTGCTCGAATCACCTCTGAAGGCTGTGGGCGACACCTTCGAAATCGACTGGCAAGACTTCGAGGCGAAATGTGCCGACGAGAAGACGACTCTCTTCCTGCTCTGCAACCCTCATAATCCCTCTGGCCGCGTCTGGACAAAGAACGAACTGCAGCGTATGTACGATATCTGTCATCAGCATGACGTGAAGGTGGCGAGCGATGAGATCCACTGCGAACTCATCATGCCAGGTCAGCAGTTCGTGCCTTTTGGAACGATCACTGACGACTGTGTGGTGATGAATTCACCCTCGAAGAACTTTAACACCGCCGGGCTACAGATTGCCAACATCATCTGTTCGCATTCCTCATGGCGCCGCCGTATCGACCGTGCCATCAATATCAATGAGGTGTGCGACGTGAATCCTTTTGGTATCGTGGCTCTTGAGGCTGCCTACAACGAGAGCGAAGACTGGATTGACGAACTCTGCCAGTATCTCTGGGGAAATTATACCGTTTTGCGTGATTTCATCGGGAATAATATTCCCCAGTGGAAGGTCTGCCGACTTGAAGGAACCTATCTCCCTTGGGTGGATATCTCAGCCATGGGCATCACAAGTCAGGAACTCTGCGACCGTCTGCTTCGTGATGCAAACGTCTGGATCAATCCTGGTACGATGTATGGCCCAAAGACAGGCGAGGGCTATGTCCGTCTGAACATAGCCACTCAGCGTAGTCGTTTGGTGGAAGCCCTTAACCGTGTGGCTAAGGCTTTGGAACAGATTTGATGCGGTTCGTGTAGAACTCGCGGAAATCAGACCACTTATAATATGGATACTGTGTCGTGGGGACGGGCAGACTGGCCTCACAGCCATTCAGCAGACATTTCAGGAGGATGTCACCGTCTTTCTTGCTGCGGTAGAATACCAGTTGGATGTTGCAGGCCTTACAGGTCTCCCAGTTCTGGTAAATGTTCTTTACCTCATAGGGATCCTCAGAATCCTTGTCGGCACCGTTGATTCCCATCAGCACGGTCAGTGGACCAATGCAGGTGTCATGGCCGAAGCGCAGGTCGGCGAGATGGTCGCTCTTACCATTGATCACAGCATCGGCTTTCTTGATAAAGTCCTCCAGAATGGGGATCATCTCATACTGCGGGCCGAACACCCACGAGTAGCTGCCGAGATTTTCACCTTCCCAACGATCTACGAGTTCCTCGTCTGTGAGAATACCGTCCATCAGACCCTCATGGCCGATGCTGGGCAACGAGCAATAGAGGTTGATGAGGTTGCTGGCAATGCGCTCTGCACCAGGCAGTCCTTCTGTATTGGTAAAGACACGCGAGACGACCTTCTCATTGATTGAGTTGTCGAACTTAAACTGATCCTTGTTCTTCTCATACTTGGGCTTCACGCCTTTGGGATAGTCATGCTTGATGGGGTTCTGTTTGTCGCCAGGCACCACACCGTCGAGGGTGAAACGCGAGGACTGCTCACGGATCTCCAGCTCCGGGTTGCATTGCACGAGTTCCTGACAGAAGGCCGCCATACTAATCACGCAACGGCCAGACAACGAGGAAACGGCGGATACGTTTCCGCCTTTCTTGAAGACCTCGGGGAAGCGGTTATACATCGTGCGGGCGATGCCCTGATGCTGCTCCCAGCCCAACTGTGTCAGTTCGCTAGTACCTGTCAGGAGTTCATCCTTCACGGCCATGTAACGGTCGTGGAAAGCCTTGCCCACAGGTGTCAGCTGGTGCTTCTCATGGGCAGCGGCCAGTGTGGCGTCGAGGGCTTTATAGAGAAACTCCGTCCAGTAGTAGCGCGAGCCATGACGGGCGTAGTGGCTGATGTAGAAAGGCTTGTAGCCTTTGGGTGCCTTTGTCAGTACGGTGGCCTCCTGCTGATAGGGGAAGTCATTGCCGTAGGCTTTCCTTGGGTTGGCCTTGAGCTGGTCAAGGGCGGGGATGTTCTGCGCTCCAGCCGTCAGGGTCAGGAGTGCCAGGGTCACGATGGTGAGTAATCTCTTCATAATGGTGGTTGTTTAGTTAATCAAGAAAATTTTTGTGAGTCCATTGTAGGTAGCCTTGATGGTGGCTCGACCCTCCACAATGGGACTGATCTCGAACTTCACCTCCGGGTTCTCAGAGATAGCCGTAAGCTTCGAGTTGTCGCTAAGTTTGCCATATACCTGATAGCGGGTCTGGTCCGTATAGCCGTTCAGATTGGTGAATCGGATGGGGGTGGTGGGCATCACGAGAGGCTGGTCGTCGGCCAGGATCTGTACCGTGGGTACTGCGGGTGCCTCAAAGATGGCGTCACCCTTCGAGAAACCGATGCCGTGGAGGTCGAAGAGACCACGAGGTCGCTGCGGACCGCGCGGCACACCCCATCTTGGACGCTCTGGTTCCTTGATGTCAGGTCCTTCTGCCACGAGGTAGATGGCATGCTTACCCGTAAGACCCTCAACGGCAGGCACGGGCTGTTGGTAGATCATGGCTGCCCTTGGGGCATCGGCAGGAATGTCAAAAACAGCGATTTCATCGCCTTTCCAGGGGTCGTCAATCTTCACATGGATCTTAAAGGCGCCTTGTCCACTCGCTGTCAGGTTCAGACAGAGCGTCGTGCCGTCGCCAGCCTTAGTGCCCTCGAAGGCCTTCAGGCCCTTCGTGCCGGCAGCCAGACCGCCGAAGCCGAAATACTTGAAGCCGACGATACCGCCGTTGGTGATACCGGCCAGATCCATCGAGTTGTTCCAGATGTCGTGGTTGTCCTGCATCCATTCGTTGCTGTTGGTGCCGCCCGTCCAGAAACAGGCGATACCAGCGGAGTAATACTGATAAGGTGGCAATCCGAAGATCTGGAATCCCTCACTCGTCACCTCGGCACCCGTATAGGTGTTACCGTCAGCGGCAGTAGCCGTCCACTCATTATCCTTGGCATAAGGGTCGTAGCCAGTGATCTTCACCACACCGCCCTTGGCCACAGGTTTCTTGTCCCATGTGATCTTCACTGGTGCCACCATCGGCTGACGGGCGAAGCCGAAGCCGCGTGGTGGACGGTGGTAGAACACGTACCACTGGTCGTTGATTTCCTGCAGCGAGCCGTGAGTATTATGTCCGGCATTGGTGGTGATCAATTGCGAACCGTTCTCACCCGTCACCACACCACGCGAATCCACCAGTACACCGCCTGAACGCCAGGGACCTAAAGGAGAATCTCCGAAGGCATAGCGTAGGGCGGAGTTCGTATTACCGAGACCGTATTCCTTGCCGCTATAGCCGCTGAACACCATCACATATTTATTACCTACCTGACGGATTGAGGAGGCTTCGAAGAAATTGAAGTCGAGCGGGTTCTGTCCCTCATAAAGGGCCTTGTACTCGCTGCCCTCTCTGTCGAGCAGACGACCGTCGGCACTGCTGGCGGGGATGAAGGGATCGATCAGTTCCGTACCCTCGCGCTGGGAGTACATCGTGTTCTGGTCGAGTTCACAGGCTGTGGAGTGCTGGAAACCGTAGAACACATAGGCACGGAAGCCCTTGTCGTAGTCCTTATCCTTCTTGTCGGTGATAGTCTCGATAAACACGGAGGGGTCGAAGTCGATGAGCGAGCCGGGCACGCACTGACGACCGTCTTCCGTCAGGTTGATGGGCGTGAAGGGGCCGTTCGGACGGTCACCCTTACATACCATGGCTACGCGGCGCCACCCGCGGGAGTGTGGGTAGAGGTAGTAGGTCTTCTTGCCCGTCGCCCTGTCTTTCACTTCCACCAGATCTGGGGCAAACATCGTGTCCCACTGGCCATCGACGTAATGCGTGAAGATGGGGCCTTCGTCGCGCCACTGCGAGAGATCCTCGACGGGTGCCGACCACATGCGGATATCGCTACCGCAGTAGGCCGTGTAGTTCGTGTCATGCGAGCCGATGATATAGGCGCGTAGCTTGCCTGGGTTATCAGGGTCTTCAAACACGCGGGGCTCACCGTCGGGCAGGTGTTCCCACAGGGGCAGATAGGGGTTCTGGGCGTTGGCCGTCAGACAGGCCAGCAACAACAGGGGGAGTAAAAACAATCTTTTCTTCATGTGTTATTGGTTTGTTGGTTCATAATTTCTGCGCAAAGATAGCAAAAAATTCGCAAAATCGCCAAATTTTCAATTTTCAATTTTCAATTTTCAATTAATTATCGTACCTTTGCACCATCTTTATGACCTGCCCTGATAGTTAAATGGATATAACAAGGCTCTCCTAAAGCTTAGTTCCGAGTTCGATTCTCGGTCGGGGTACCATTTATCGGAAAAGAAATAGTCCTATAGGAGAATTTGGAGGCTCTATTCGCGCGAATGGAGCCTCCAAATTTTCCTGCGGAGCCTCCGCTTGGATGAATTCTCTCGAAAATTGGATGCTTTCTTACGCGCGCGAAGACGGGACAGATGAAATAAAAGTTGTCATTATATGGTGGAATAATCATTTTTTTTGTATCTTTGCAACAGAAATCAACATTATCAACCAATTATTTACAATTATGAGAAAAATCAGATCTATTATTTTGGCAACATTTGCCGTCGTGAGTATGTCTGCATCAGCCCAGGAGCCATTTGGCACTGTCTATCTGCAGTATAATCCCAGTCTATTTGATTTGAATCAACTGATCGTGAGCCATGATGGTCATTCTGTATCAACGACTTACGATGCTATTTCATTAGGCTACAACTATGCCACGCCCATGTTTGGCATACCTCTATTTTTAGAGTTTGGAGGTGCAATTCAGTGGGGTTTTAAGTATAAGGATAATTACAAGACCAATATGTTGGCTTTGAAGATTCCCCTCAATGTCGTCTATTCAATCGATATTTCTGATAGCTTCAGTATTCTGCCCTACGCAGGTGCCTATGGGCGTTTCAATCTCCTGGCTAAGACAAAGTATGATGAAAAACCCGAAAGCTATGATTGGTTCTCTGACGGTGACGCCAAGCGTTTCCAGATCGGTTTGAACGCCGGTTGTAGATTCCGCATCAACCAGTTCACCATAGGTGCAGGTTATTACTATGATCTGATGAAGATCGAGGATCATACCCATTTTGAGGGCTTTGAACTCACCATGGGTATGGTGCTTTAATATTAAATATGATATACAAAAGAGGCTGCACTCATACGGGTGCAGCCTCTTTTATATTATAATAAGGTATCGACCTTACTTCTTGGCGGGAGCGGCGGGTTCGTCTTCTTCCTTGATGGTGCGACCCAGTGTCAGGTAGGCAACAGGGGCGGCGATGAAGAGTGAAGACAGCGTACCGAAGATCACACCGAGGATCATGGCGAACGAGAACGAGCGGATGCTATCACCACCGAGGATGAAGATAGCCAACAGCACGATCAGGGTCGTCACAGAGGTGTTGATGGTACGGGCCAGCGTCTGGTTCAGCGAGTCGTTGAACAACTGCTGACGGTCGCGCTTGCCGAACAGACCGATATTCTCACGGATACGGTCGAACACCACCACCTTATCGTTGATGGAGTAACCGATCACCGTCAGGATAGCACCGATGAATGTCTGGTCGATCTCCAGCGACATGGGCACCCATCCCCAGAGCACGGAGTAGAAGCCGATCACGATGAGGGCGTCGAGTGCCAGGGCTACCGTAGAACCTACGGAGAAGGCCACGTTGCGGAAGCGGAACAGGATGTAGAGGAAGATAGCCACCAGGGCGATGATCACAGAGATGATAGCACCGTAGGTGATATCCTTAGCTACAGAAGGTCCGACCTTTGCTGAAGAGATGATGGAACCGCCTTCGCGGACATCCGGATTCTTGAAGTGCTCGACGTTGTCCTGACTTACCAGTCCAGCCTTCTTCAGGGTGTTGAAGAGAATAGTCTCTGCCTGGTCGTCAACCTCAGGATTGTTAGACTCGATATCCCAGTTGGTAGAGATACGCACGGTCTTACCATCGGTACCGAGGGCGATGACGCTGGTGTTAGCCTCCTTCTGGGCGTTCTCACCCATGGTGTTGATGAAGGCACCTGTCAGTGCCAGACGAACCTCCTCTACAGGCGTCTCCTTGTCGAGGGTCACCACGTAGTTACGACCACCCGTGAAGTCGATGCTCTGGCTCAGGCCGCGAACGGCGAACGAGATGCAGAACAGGATGGCTGCGGCACCCCAGATCACGAAGGTCTTCTTATACATGCCCATGAAATTGTACTTGGCATTCTGCATGAGGTTCTTCGAGTAGCCGGTCACGAAGGTCAGGTTGGTCCACTTATCCTTGCTCAGCATGTAGTCATAGACCAGACGGGTCATATAGACGGCAGTGAAGAACGATACGCAGATACCGATGATCCAAGTGGTGGCGAAGCCCTTCACAGGACCTGTACCGAAGTAGAGCAGGATAATACCTGTGATCAATGACGTCAGGTTCGAGTCGAAGATGGCGCTGAAGGCGTTAGAGTAACCCTTGTTGAGGGCTTCCTTCACGCTGAGGCCCTTCTTCAGCTCTTCCTTGATACGCTCGTAGATCAGCACGTTGGCATCCACAGCGGTACCCAGCGTCAGCACGATACCGGCGACGAAGGCCACGATGAAGGAGATGATACCCTGCTGGATGGACTGAGCACCCAGTGACGGACCAACAACCTCTTCCTGTACGATGCGGGTAGGAGCCGGCATCTTACCGGAGTTCAGTGTGTTGGCGAGGTCCTTGGTGTCCTCGATGGTGAAGTTACCAGTAATCTGGGAGTTACCACCGTCGATCTGAGAAAGGATGCGGGGAGCAGTATAGACTGCGTCATCGAGCACGATGGCTACGGCCTTGCCGATGTTCTGCTTGGTGATCTGGCTCCAGCGGCGGGCACCGTCAGAGTTCATCTGCATCGATACGCAGGGACGGCCAGTGTTAGGCTCGAAGTCGTCCTTGGAACTGGTGATGACATCACCCTCCAGCGGCGCACGACCAGAGGGCTCCGTGATCTTCAGGGCATAGAGCTCGAAGATGTCGCCCTTGGTGTTCTGACCTCCGAAGTCCTCGGGCTTGGCACCCCAGCGGAGCTTCAGCTCAGCAGGGAAGATCTGGTTGGCGAGGTCGGAGTAGATGATTTTGTTGATCTCAGCGGTATCACGGGCGTTGGCATAACCGACAACGGCCAGCGTGTTACCCTGTGTGGGCTGGAAGATAGAGAACAGGGGGTTCTGCTTCTTGGCAGCCTCAATGGCTTTGTCGTCCTTAGTGTCCTTCTTTGCCAGTTTGGCGGCGAGGTCGCCGGCAGCAGCCTTCACCGTGTCGGCAACAGCCTCGACGGTCTCAGCCACAGCAGCAGTGTCGGCCTCTACAGGCTCACCGCCCTGAGCAGCATAGCGCTGGTTCAGCTGAGCCAGCAGCGGGGTGATCTCGTTGCTGTTATAGGTCTCCCAGAACTCGAGGTTGGCAGAACCCTGGAGCAGCTTACGCACACGCTCCGGCTCCTTGATACCAGGCATCTCAACCATGATACGGCCGCTTTGGCCTTCGAGCTTCTGGATGTTCGGCTGTACGACACCGAACTTGTCGATACGGTTACGAACGACGTTGAAAGAGTTGTCAACGGCACTCTGCACCTCGGCACGGATGGCGCTCTCCACCTCGGAGTCGCTCGATGACGTGCTCACCTTGCCCTTCATCTGCTGGGTAGCAAAGATGGCGGCGAGGGGACGGCCGTTACCCTCTTGTTTCCAATACTTCACGAACAGAGATACGAAGTCAGCCTGACTGGTTTCCTCTTCCTTCTTGGCAAGTTCCATAGCCTTCTTGTAAGCAGCATCTGTCTTGTGGTCGGCGAGCACATCGACGACATCAGGCACAGATACCTCAAGAATCACGTTCATACCACCTTTCAGGTCAAGACCAAGGCCGATTTCCATCTCACGGCACTGCTTCAGTGAGTAGATGCCCATATACACCTTCTCATTGTTGATTGAGTCGAGGTACTCCGCACCAGCCTCCTCACCCATGGCAGCAGCCTTACTCTCGTAGTGGCGCGTCACGAAGGAGAAGGAAAGGTAGAAGCAGCACACGAGAATCAGAAGCACTGCGATAAATTTTACAATTCCTTTGTTTTGCATTTTGATTTTAGATGTTATTTTTGTTATTATATTTCTGTTCGCGTACAATTTTAGCGTGCAAATATAGACATTTTTTTAGAAAAGGGAAAATTTATGGGCGATTTTCGCTCATTTTTTAAGGTTTATGCACTAATTTTAGCCTACAAGAGATCGGATAATGGTCACTTGCGTCCATTTTATCGTCAACTTGGCAGTTGTATGGCTCGAAATGATCCGAGCACAGGATATGGTCGATACGGAAGTTAAATCCTTTCTCATTATATGACAAACCGAGTCCTCTTCCAGTCTCCACGAAACAGTCTTTCAGGCCCTTGGCGATGGTGCGGCGAGAGTAGGAGATGGGGTTGTCGTTGAAGTCGCCACAGACGATGATGGGGTACTGGCGGTGCTCCTCAATGTACTGGTGTACGGCATTGGCCCCGGCAGCCCGCAAGGCGGCAGCCTGTCCCAACTTGTTGAGCAACAGCATCGACTCACTCTTGGCGGTGTCGCGCTGCAGTTTGCCTGAAACCATCTTCTTGTATTGCTTGCGGTCTTCCTTTGACAGATGGGTGCCCTCCAGATGGTTGTTGATCACGAGGATGGTGTCGCCATTCACCAGCAGGTAATAGGCTATTGATCCGTGTGCCCTCGAGGGGTATTCGATGCGCTCCCGTCTCAGGATGGGGAACTTGGAGTGGATACCCACACCATTCACACCGTAGCGCGTTCTCCAGAAATAGACCGTGTCGTTATAGGGGAACGTCTTCTGATACTTCAGAAAGACATAACGGCGCCATTCGTCAACGTCTTCCTGTAGGCAGACGATGTCGGGATCCTCGCGCTGCAGATAGTTGGCGATGGTGTCAAAGCCCTGTTCGTACTTCCAGTTGCCGCCGTACTGACAGACATTATATGAGACCACTTTGATGGTGCCTTCCGGCACGTCCTGCGACCCGTTCATGGGCAGATAGACGGTCAATGGCGGATACACCAGTGCATAGCCGAGAAGGGGGATCCATAGTTTCTTCCACTTAAAGGTCAGCCAGAAGAAGATGAACAGCAAATTGGCTATGAGGAAGAACGGGAAGAGCATACCCAGGTTAGAGAGCATCGGGTGTACTGCTGGGTTGATATGGTCGGCATAGCCAGCTGCCAACATCAGTAGGACGGTGGCGATGTTGGCTCCGGCCACGATATTGATGGTGAGTTTCTTCAGTTGCTTGATCATCGCTGGTTACTGGCATCGAAGAGTTTTTTCTTCTCTTCCTTGGTCAGACTGTCGTAGCCGCTCTTGCGGATCTTGTCGAGAATGGCGTCGATCTCCTCTTGGTTCTGGCGCTTACGGGCATTATACTCCCTGTCAGCTTCCTTGTTGCCGCCGTGCTCTACGTGCATGTCGGCATGATGGTGCCGTTGACTGTGCTGCTGGCGCTGTTCGAAGTTGCGCCTGAGATTCTCGAAGAACTGCTGTCCCCGGCTGCGGTCATAGCCGGAACTGGGATGGCGGTTCCAATAGCGGATCATCAGGTAGCCGAAGAGCATGCCGCCCAGGTGGGCCGTATGGGCCACACCGTCACCGGAGGAGGCGAGAGCAGAGAAGAACTCAATGGCCACATAGCCCAGCACAAACCACTTCGCCTTGATGGGGAAGGGGAACGGGATGATAAAGAGCCGCTCGTTGGGGAAGGTCATACCGAAAGCGAGTATAATGGCATAGACGGCACCAGAGGCTCCGATGGTTGTCCAACTGTTGAGAACATTAGCATAATGCGTGCCGTATTCCATGACGGTGCCGAGCGTTGTCTCCGGTACTTGTTCGGCGATGGTCATATAGAACGAGCCGAACTGGGCAATCTCTTGTAGCAGACCAGCACCGATACCGCAGGTAATGTAATAAAAAAGGAATTTCTTCGGGCCCCACACGTTCTCAATCACACAACCGAACATCCATAAGCCGAACATGTTGCTCAGGATGTGCATGAAACTGGCATGAAGGAACAGATAGGTGACCAGCTGATAGAAATGGAAATGGCTCGCCATGAAGAAATGGAGTCCGCCGATGTCTGCCAGATCAATGCCACGCATCTGAAGTACGTAGGTGGCAATGAACGCAAGCAGATTGATGATCAGCAGGTTTTTCGTGACGGTGGGAATACGGAACATCATCTTTGTCTTATACGCTTGTTGTTTATATCTTTTGGGTGCAAAATTACGAAAAATATCTCTTTTCCATGCTGAAATAGGGGCGAATACAAGAAATTTTCATGAATAAACTCATTTTTTTCGTTTTTTTGTTGTTTTTCTAAATACTTTGCATTATATTTGCCAACGAAATCAATAAAACCCAGTTATTACTATTAATAATTCATTAAAATTACAAACATTATGAACAAATCAGAATTGGTAGAGAAGATTGCAGCAGGTGCTGGTCTCTCAAAGGTTGACGCTAAGAAGGCTCTTGATGCAACAGTTGCAGCTATTAAGGACGCTCTCGTAGCAGGTGACAAGATTGCCCTCGTAGGTTTCGGTACATTCAGTGTAAACGAGCGCCCGGCTCGTGAGGGTATCAATCCCGCAACCAAGCAGAAGATCAAGATTGCTGCCAAGAAGGTGGCTAAGTTCAAGGCTGGTGCTGAACTTGCTGATGCAATCAAGTAATCTATTTGTAAATAAAAATCAAAGGGGATCCAAACGGGTCCCCTTTTTCTTTTGGTGTTGGACGACTCGGATTCGAACCGGGAATGACAGAACCAAAACCTGTAGTGTTACCATTACACCATCGTCCAATGCGGGTGCAAAGGTAGCAAAATTCTGGTAATCGACCAAATTTTTGCTACCTTATCTTATTTTACAATCAGCAAATAATAGTTTTTCTTGCCCTTTTGAGCCAGCAGATACTTGCCGTCGATAAGGTCTTCTGCTGTGATGGGACGGTTCTGATCGGTCAGTTTCTCCTTGTTCAGGGAGACACCACCGCCCTGCACCATCTTACGCATATCTCCCTTAGAAGGGAATACGGGCGCAGCAGTTGTCAGCAGTTCAATGGCAGGCTGTCCGAGCTGATCCTTGGAGATCTCATGTTTCTCCACACCGTCGAACACGTCGAGGAAAGTCTGTTCGTCGAGTTTCTCCAGAGCTTCCTTTGTGGCTTTACCGAAAAGGATATTGCTGGCCTCGATGGCAGCATCCAGTTCTGCCTGTCCATGTACCAATACTGTCACCTCTTCTGCCAAGCGCTTCTGGAGGATACGACGACCAGGATCCTGCCTGTGCTCCTCAACGAGGGCGTCAATGACATCTTTCTCCAAGGAGGTGAAGATCTTGATGTACTTCTCTGCATCGTCGTCGCTGACGTTCAGCCAGAACTGGTAGAAACGATAGGGTGAGGTACGCTTGGGGTCGAGCCATACGTTACCGCTCTCGGTCTTACCGAACTTTTTACCGTCGGCTTTTGTGATCAGCGGACAGGTCAGGGCGAAGGCCTCGTTCTCGTGGCCGAGAGTGCGGCGGATAAGCTCTGTGCCCGTCGTGATGTTACCCCACTGGTCGTTGCCGCCTAACTGGAGTTTACAGTTCTTATGCTGATAGAGGTAGAGGAAGTCATAACCTTGCAACAACTGATAGGTGAACTCGGTGAAACTGAGACCGTCACGGGCCGTACCGTTCAGGCGCTGCTGTACGCTGTCCTTAGCCATCATGTAGTTGACGGTGATATGCTTACCCACCTCACGGGCGAAGTCGAGGAAGGTGAAATCTTTCATCCAGTCGTAGTTGTTGACCATCTCTGCGGCATTGGGTTCCTTTGACTCGAAGTCAAGGAACTTGGCTACCTGCTTCTTGATGCATTCCTGATTGTGGTAAAGGGTCTCGGCGTTCAGCAGGTTGCGTTCCTGACTCTTACCGGAGGGGTCGCCGATCATACCTGTAGCACCACCCACGAGGATGATGGGCTTGTGACCACAACGCTGCAGATGGCGTAGCATCATGATACCGCACAGGTGGCCGATGTGCAGGGAGTCTGCCGTCGGGTCTGTACCTAAGTAGGCGGTTACCATCTCTTTCTGGAGCAGTTCTTCAGTGCCGGGCATCATCTGTGCCAGCATCCCGCGCCATTTCAGTTCTTCTACAAAGTTCTTTTTCATATATCTTTTTTACCTTTTTACCTTTTTACCTTTTCAGGGTACCGGGTCATAGCCCGAGCCACCCCAAGGGTTACATCTTAATATCCGCCAGATGGCCAGTCCGAGACCTTTGATGGGGCCGTGCTTCATAATGGCTTGTTTGGCATACTCACTGCAGGTCGGTGTGAAGCGGCAGGAGGGGCCCAGCAGTGGGGAGATGCATAACTGGTAGAAGCGGATGGGCAATACCAGAAGCCATTTTATGATGTCAGACAGCCATTTCATGATTTTGTCGCTATTCGTTCTAAGATACCGACAACCCTCTTCTCTACCTCGTTGGTCTGACAGTGCCTGTCTGAGAGCCAGATAAAGGCAATCAATAATTGCCTGTCTTCTGCGACAGTTCCTTCGAGCAATTGCTTGTGATGGCGGTAGGCCTCCCGTACCTGTCGTTTCACCCTGTTCCTGTCAACAGCATGCTTGAACCGTTTCTTCGGCACGCTGATCAGGATCTGTACTGGTGCGCAGGATGGCCGACGTGCTGTCTGTAGGAAGACGGCCCTTAGCGGATAGGCTGACAGCGACTGGCTGTTACCTTTACCGAAGAGCATCTCAATCAGGCGGGTGCTGACGATGCGCTCCTGTTTCCTGAATGTAGGAGCCGCCATCTTATTGAGGATTTATTCTTGGTTCTCTATCAGGTAGTGCTGGAGGGCACCGGTCATCGAGGGGTATTTCTCCGAGGGAGCCTCGATGTCGAGTCGCAGGCCGGCATCCTTGGCAGCCTTGGCCGTGGTCGGTCCGAAGGTGGCAATGGCAATCTCTCCCTGTTTGAAGTTGGGGAAGTTCTTGCAGAGAGACTCAATACCCGAGGGACTGAAGAAGATCAGCATGTCGTAGTCGAAGGTTTTGACCTCCTCTGTCGTGAAGTCATTGCTGACCGTCTTATACATCACGCATTCGCGATGCTGCAGTTTCTTGGAGTCGAGCAGGAGTGTAAGACTGTCGTTATGCACGTCGCTCATCGGTACCAGATACTTCTCCGTCTTGTGTTTGACCATAGTGGGCACCAAGTCATCAATGCGACCCGTCTCACCGAAGAATACCTTGCGCTTACGGTACTGCACGTACTTCTGGATATAGAGTGCGATGGTCTCCGTCACACAGAAGTATTTCATGTCTTCAGGAATAGTAACCCTCAGTTCCTTGGCCATGTTGAAGAAATGGTCGATGGCGTGCCTTGAGGTGAACACGATGGCGGTATAGTCGAGGATACTGACTTTCTGAGCACGGAATTCCTTGGCGGTAATACTCTCTACTTTGATGAAGGGACGGAACACCAATTCTACTCCAAATCTGTTCGCAATATCGTAATATGGCGATTTCTCACTGTTAGGTCTGGGTTGTGAAACCAGGATCTTCTTAATCATTGTGTCCTAAATTTTTATTTTAAAAATATCCACGATAACCGATAAGCCACCCCAAAGTGTAAGCAACGGTACCATTTCGAGGGCACAAAAGTACAAAATAATTTGTAGAAAAACTCTATTTTGCCTAAAAAAGATGACATAAGACTTGTAAAATGTCAGTATTTTAACCAAAATGACCACTGCGGTGACATAAATCGCGGCATAAACAGGTGAAAAATGCAGATATGCCAACAATAGGAGGATAGGGAAGAGTATGGCTCCCTCCATCGCAGTGATGAAGAGGAACGATGTCAAGAATTTTGTATTTCTTCTTTTGTCGAAGAAGAGAATATTGATACCATGATAGAGGGAAAAACGTAACAGGAAATACAGCATAAAGACCCCAACGAAGATACCTAGGATGCTGTATTGCGACGACAGGGTGAAGGTGTCTGCGATATATGCTGTGGCGTACAGGTAATACAGCAGGCCATAAACCAGACAAGTCAGTCCTACGAAAACAAACTGGAACTTCATCTCATTGCCGGTCTCGGTGACATCACGATCAGCCCTCTGGACATAGAAGAAGTCTTTCAACTGTTTGACGATAAAGCCGGAAATCCTTGATAGGGTAAAGGCGATGAACAGGAAACAGATGATAAGCAGACCCGTGATGACATTGTCGTTACTGAGCGTTTCAGGAACAGGATCGCCTGCCACACCTGAGCCGCCGGCCTGTAGTTCCTCATGGTACAATGTATCGTTGGAAAAGAAATTCTCACGGTAGTACAGGGGAATCTCCGCCGTTGTCATGTCACGGGGAATACCTTCACCTGGCAGGTGGAGCGTATCGGGCTGTTCGCTGTAGCGAATCTCAACGTCTTTCAGCCAGGCCTGTATGGCAGAGTCCTGTTGGGCAGGGGTAGCATCCTTAGGCAACAACCGCAGCACCTGATAGGGTGTCTGCGGTCTTGCCATTATCCTTGCCGCTGAATCAAGGTTGCTGAACGCGGCAGGTAGGTTGAATATGATGCTGTCCTGTACGGTCATGCCTTATGCCAGACCAAACGCCTTGCGGATATCCTCCACGCGGTCGAGCTTCTCCCACGTGAAGAGTTCCACTTCCATGACCTTTGTCGGATGATAGTGGCTGGTGAAAGTCTTCTTAATGGTCTCCGGCTGACGGCCCATGTGACCGTAGGCGGCCGTCTCACTGTAGATGGGCTGGCGCAGTTTCAACGTACGCTCAATGGCCTTTGGACGAAGGTCGAACAGGGTTTCGATCTTCTTGGCGATCTCACTGTCGCTCATCTGAACCTTGCTACGGCCGTAGGTGTTCACGTAGATGTTCATGGGCTTAGCCACACCGATGGCGTAACTGACCTGTACCAGCATCTCGTCGGCCACACCTGCCGCTACCATGTTCTTGGCGATATGGCGGGCAGCGTAGGCGGCACTGCGATCGACCTTCGAGGAGTCCTTGCCAGAGAAGGCACCACCACCGTGGGCACCCTTGCCGCCATAGGTATCGACGATGATCTTACGGCCTGTCAGACCAGTGTCACCGTGAGGACCGCCAATGACGAACTTACCCGTGGGGTTCACGTAGTATTTGATGTCCAGTCCGAAAAGGTCGAGCACTTTCTGCGAGTGGATCTGCTGCTTCACCCTCGGGATAAGGATATTGATCACGTCGTCCTTGATCTTGGCGAGCATCTTCTCGTCATCGGGATCGAACTCGTCGTGCTGGGTGGAGACGACGATGGTGTCGATGCGCTCGGGAATACCCTCGTCGCTATACTGGATAGTCACCTGACTCTTGGCATCCGGACGCAGGTAGGTCATCTCCTTACCCTCCTTACGGATGTCGGCCAGTGTGCGCATGATCAGATGTGCCAGGTCAAGGCTTACGGGCATATAGTTCTCCGTCTCGTTGGTGGCGTAGCCGAACATCATGCCCTGGTCGCCGGCACCCTGCTCGTCTTCGTTACCGTTATCCACACCACGGTTGATATCGGCACTCTGCTCGTGGATGGCACTTAGGATACCGCAGGAGTTGCCGTCAAACTGATACTCGGCCTTCGTGTAGCCAATACGCTTGACGGTGTTTCGTGCAATAGTCTGCAAGTCGATATATACATTACTGCGCACCTCGCCCATAATAACCACCTGACCGGTTGTCACAAAAGTCTCACAAGCCACGCGTGCCTTCTCGTCGTAGGCCAGGAACTGGTCGAGGATAGCGTCTGAAATCTGGTCAGCCACTTTATCGGGATGGCCTTCTGATACTGATTCTGATGAAAAGAAATATGACATAATCTTGAATTTTGGGTGCAAAGTTACAAAAAAGAAGTGAAAAGTGAAGAGTGAATAGTGAATTTTTTTATTTCTTCATATTCCTGGGGTGGTGCTCCAAAATCTCCTTTCTCAGCATCGACGTGTCGATATGGGTATAGATCTCCGTCGTACCGATGCTCTCATGACCGAGCAGTGCCTGGATGATGCGCAGGTCGGCACCGCCCTCCAGCAGGGCCGTGGCGAACGAGTGGCGCAGCGTGTGGGGCGAGATGGTCTTCTGGATACCCGCCATGTCGGCCTGCCGCTTGATCATGATGAGGATCATCGTGCGCGTCAGGTGCTTGCCATAGCGGTTCAGGAAAACATAGTCCTCTTCACCAGGCTTGATTGTCATGTGGCAGCGGTCGTCGAACCAGAACTGCAGTTCCTGGATGGCCCGTCTGGAGATGGGTACCAGCCGCTCCTTCGACCCCTTGCCGAACACGCGTACATACTCTTCGTCGAGATAGAGGTCCGACAGTTTCAGGTTCACCAGTTCGCTGACGCGCAGTCCACAGGAGAACAGCACCTCGATGATGGCACGGTTCCGGTGCCCCTCCCATTTCGAGAGATCGATGCTGGCCTCCAGACGGTCGATCTCCTGGGGCGACAGCACCTCGGGCAGATGTTCACCGATCTGCGGTGACTCCAACAGTTCCGTTGGGTCGTCCTCGCGGTAGCCGTCGAGTTGCAGGAAGCGGAAGAAAGAGCGCACGCCGCTCAGGATGCGACATTGCGAACGGGGATGGATGCCGATGTCGTGTAGTCCTGCCGAGAAGTGCTCCAAGTCCTCCAGGGTCACCTCCAGCACGTTTTTCTCTTCCCGCTCCAGATAGTCGAGCAGTTTCCGGAGGTCGCGTTGATAGGCGTCGAGCGTATTGCCCGACATGTTGCGCTGTAGTTTCAGGTAGCGCACGTAGCCCTTTACCAGATCCTTTGTCATCGTTTTCGTGAATAATGTGGCAAAGTTAGCACTTTTTTTTTGAATATCAAAAAAATGTCGTAACTTTGCAGCCGTTAATAATTAATAAGGTATGAAGATACAGATTATCAACGGGCCGAACCTCAACCTGTTGGGGCAGCGGGAGCCGGGCATCTATGGCTCGGCATCGTTTGAGAGCTATCTGCCGGAGTTGCAGAAGCGTTATCCTGACGCCCAGATCGACTACTATCAAAGCAATGTCGAGGGTGAACTGATCAATAAGATGCAGGAGACGGGCTTCTTCGGCGGTTACGACGGTATCATACTCAATGCCGGTGCCTATACCCATACCAGTGTGGCCTTGCAGGACTGCATCCGCTCCCTGAAGTGCCCGGTCATCGAAGTGCACATCTCCAATGTCCACCAGCGTGAGGAGTTCCGTCACAAGTCGATGATCTCCTGTGCCTGTAAGGGTGTGATCTGCGGTTTCGGACTCGACAGCTATCGTCTGGCCGTTGAGGCGCTCATAGGAAGTGAAAAGTGAAGCGTGAACTGGAGCAGTACATCCTGCAGCACTCGGAACCTGAGCCCGACTACCTCTACCGACTCTGGCGGGCGACGAATATCCGAACGATCCACGGCCGTATGGCCAGTGGGCATCTGCAGGGCCGGCTGCTGAAGATGCTCGTCGAGATGATCCGTCCCCAGACGATCCTCGAAGTCGGCACGTTCAGCGGTTACAGTGCCATCTCCATGGCGGAGGGACTGTCCGACGGCGGACGGCTCTATACCTTTGAGATCAATGATGAGATGGAGGACTTCACCCGCCCGTGGATAGAAGGTTCGGCGGTGGCCGACAAAATCACGTTCCTCATCGGCGACGCACTCGTGGAGGCCCCGAAACTCGGCATCACGTTCGACATGGCCTTTATCGACGGTGACAAACGGACGTACCGCGAGACCTTCGAGATGGTGATGGGTATCCTCAGACCCGGAGGATTCATCCTGGCCGACAACACGCTGTGGGACGGGCACGTCGTCGATCACGCCTATGACCACGACCACCAGACACAGGGCATCTCGGACTTCAACGACTATATCGCTGCCGACCCCCGGGTAGAGCAGGTGATCCTTCCCCTTCGCGACGGCCTCACCCTCATCCGGAAAAGCTGAGAAAGTGAGTAATCATAATTTCTAATTCCTCATTTCTAATTTCTAATTTTAAAATAGATTATGCAAGAGACAAGACAGAACAAAATAGCCCGACTGCTCCAGAAGGAGCTCTCGCTGATCTTCCAGCAGCAGACCCGCGCCATGCACGGTACGATGGTCAGTGTCACCCGCGCCAAGGTATCGCCCGACCTGAGCATCTGCACCGCCTATCTGAGCATCTTCCCCTCTGAAAAGGGAGAGGAGATCCTGGCGAATATCAATGCCAGTAACAAGGCTATAAGATATGAATTAGGTACGCGCGTGCGTAACCAGTTGCGCATCATTCCCGAACTGCGTTTCTTCATCGACGACAGTCTGGACTACATCGAACACATCGACGAACTTTTGAAGAAGTGAATTTCCCGTTCTACATCGCCCGGCGTTACCTCTTCTCGAAGAAATCCACGCACGCCATCAATGTCATCAGCGGCATCTCCGTCATCGGGGTGGCCGTTGCCACGATGGCTTTGGTGGTGACATTGAGTGTGTTCAACGGCTTCCACGATCTGGTGGCCCACTTCTTCACCTCCTTCGACCCGCAACTGAAGGTCACGCCCCTGAAGGGTAAGACGGTGGCCGCCGACGATCCCGTGCTCACACAGATCCGTCAACTGCCACAGATAGAGGTGGCGACGGAGTGCGTCGAGGATCAGGCTCTGGCTATCTATAACGGCCATCAGGCGATGGTGGTCATCAAGGGCGTCGATGACAATTTCGACCAACTGACCCATATCAATGAGATCCTGATCGGCGACGGGGAGTTCAGCCTGCATGCCGCCGATATGGACTATGGCATCCTGGGTGTCCGGCTGGCGGAACAGTTGGCTACGGGCCTGACCTACGTTCACCCGCTGAAGATCTATGCACCCCGTCGCGAGGGACAGTTCGACATGACCAATCCCACCGATGCCTTTGAGGAAGAGGAACTCTACTCGCCCGGTGTCATCTTCAACGTGAAACAGGGTAAGTACGACAAGAACTATATCGTCACCAGCATCGCCTTTGCCCGCCGTATCTTCGCGCAGCAGGGCATGCTCTCCTCATTGGAGCTGAGGCTGAAGCCCGGCAGCAACTTCGAGTCGGTGAAGTCGGAGATCAAGAAGTTGTGTGGCGACAAGTTCGCTGTCAAGGACCGCTTCGAACAGCAGGACGACACCTTTAAGATCATGAAGATCGAGAAGTTCATTGCCTACATCTTCCTGACGTTTATCCTCATGGTGGCCTGCTTCAACATCATCGGTTCGCTGTCGATGCTCATCATCGACAAGAAGGACGACGTGGTGACGCTCCGTAACCTCGGTGCAAGCGACAAGCAGATCGTGCGCATCTTCCTCTTCGAGGGTCGTATGATCTCAGCCATAGGTGCCGTGATCGGCATCCTGCTCGGACTGTTGCTCTGTGGACTGCAACAGCAGTTCGGTCTCGTGGCTTTGGGCTCCAGCAGCGGTTCGTTCATCATCAACGCTTATCCCGTCAGCGTCCATCCTGAGGACATCGTGCTGATCTTCGTCACCGTCCTCGTTGTAGGCTTCCTCGCTGTATGGTACCCCGTCCGCTACTTTGCCAAGCGTCTGCTGGCGTAGCCTAACATGAATAGAAAACAAAACAAAGATATGGAAAAGAAAAAGATTTATATCGCCGGTTGCGGCGGCATGCTCGGAGAAGCCTTCCACGAGCAGTTCAAGGATGATTACATCATCAAGTGTACGGATAAGGATGTGAATGCCGACTGGCTGTCGTTCCTTGATTTTCGCGATTTCGATGCCTATCGCAAGGATGTAGAGGAGTTCCAGCCCGACTATCTCTTCCACCTCGGTGCCTATACCGATCTGGAGTGGTGCGAGCAGAATGCCGATGAGACCTATCTCACCAACACCCTCTGTGTGGAGAATGCCGTCTATATCGCCAATTCCCTGAATATCCCCCTGCTGTATATCAGCACCGCCGGTATCTTCGACGGTAAGAAACCGCTTTACGACGACTGGGATCAGCCCAATCCCCTGGGTGTCTATGCCCGCTCAAAGTACATGGGTGAGCGTTTTGTAGTGGAGAATGCCTTCCGCTATCTCGTATGCCGTGCCGGTTGGATGATGGGCTCAGGCCCCTCGAAGGACAAGAAGTTCATTCAGAAGATCATGAAGCAACTCAAAGACGGCAAGAAGGAACTCTTCATTGTCAACGACAAGGACGGTACGCCCACCTACACGCAGGACTTCGCCCGCACGGTGAAGAACCTCATCCAGAAGGAGTACTGGGGACTATACAACTGCGTCTGCGGCGGTCAGACCAGCCGCTTGGAGGTCTGTCAGGAGATGCTGAAGATCCTCGGACTGGAGCAGGAGGTGAAGATCAACATCGTCAGTTCCGACTATTTCGCCAAGGAGTACTTCGCCGACCGTCCCGCCTCCGAGCGCCTCTGGACGCGCAAGCTCAACCTCCGAGGCGTCAGTGCCATGCGCGACTGGCACGTCGCCCTGAAGGAATATCTCGAGAATTACTACAAGGGCTATCTGGATTAAAGAAGAGAGCGGGCTTAGTTCCCGTTCTCTTTTTGTTGGCACTTTTTAAAACTGCCATCTGCCATCTGTACCACATAGTCCCGCTTTTTCCAGGTACTGATCATGTTGCGTGTTCTGTCGGTCGTCATGCCCTGTTGCCTGCGCACGCGCTTGGCATCTTCGACAGTAAACACGTCAGGCAGCAGTTCCAGCAGGTTGCGAGGACCAGGATGAGTACCGATACGCGCTTCCTCACAGTTGTTGGCCTTTTCGATATCGGCTCCGAAGAACTGCATCTTGCACCACATATCATACCTGAGTGACCATAAGATAAACGCCTCTATCGATTTTTCCCATTTCTGACCGTTGGCCACATAGAGCACACAAGCCTTCAGCCAGGCGATAATACAGGCACGGTGTGACAGGCTCCAATACGTCAGCGACTGGGAAAGCCTGGCAAATTCGGCGCACTCTTGCATCAACTTCTTGGCGAGCTTAAAAGCTTGTGGACAGTCAATATAACCATGAGCCGCGCACAGATTGTCGATATAAGGTTTCAGCGCTTCGTCGAATGCAGCATCATACTTACCAAAGACAGGTTGGTCGGCTCCGATTTCATCCGCAGGGATTGTGCAGAAGTTGATACGGGAGATTGGTCCGTCGGTAAGTACCTTCTGGAAGAACCTGCGTCCTTTCAGAATTGTTGTACTTGCGTTCCAATTGAAGCGGCAGCGGGGTCTTGCCGTCACACTTTGAGTACCAATACGAGTCTGACCATAGGTTGATTTCGGGTCGAAGGCAAGACACATCACCTGGAAATGTTGCTTGCCCGTCACGCCTTTCAACTGCTCAAAGAGATCCAACTCATTGACCTTTACATAAACAAAGTGACCTTCAGCCTCTTTCAGACGTGTGACAAGGGCGGGCTTCGTCATATCCGAGTCAATGATCTGGATTACCAGACCTTCTGGACGAAGCATCTTGTCCTTGTTGGCACCTTTCCGGTTACAGTCCTTCTTCCATTCTTCCTCTCTTCGGGCGTTTTCGTCATCGCGTCGCTGGATGTCAGCCATGATGTGCTCGATAGGCTCGTCGATGCAACTCTTTCCTGCGCTTGTCTCAGCCATCAGACAGTTCATCAGTGTCGCCTCGTGATCCACGTTGTCGGTATATGTGAAGCTCACCTCTTTCAGATGAGTGGCCAGCGGCGGGAATACTGCATGCGCGACAGTCGCTTTATAGACGGCAGGAGTCTTGGATGTTAAGAGCTGGATCAGCTTCGGCAGTTTCGATGGCATCTCCGGTGGGGTCGATCCACCATATGGGCTTGCACCAAGAGAGTCTGTTTTCTGTACCTGCGTACCCACCTTCCTGCTTCTGGCAAACACGCGCCTCTGAAACTGTGAGAGTTTCTGGCTCGGGTCGTAATACTTCGTGTAGAAGTCATTCACCAGATCCTGAATATTCTTATCCTGCCAGTTCTTCGGCATCATCTCGCTGAGCACACCCAGGAACTCCTCTTTGGTCATCAACTGTGAAGCACCTACGCTGAGGATACTCTTCACCGCATCGTGACGGGCCCCTTCTACCACGAGAACATCAGGTTCCAGATCGCACTCCTTCAAACACTCCTGAAAGATGAACCTCGTCCGCTCGCTTGCCGCACATGGGGACTGTCCCCCCTGTGATAGCGTAGCGTTTACAGCGGGGACTGTCCCCTGTGTGTGGCCCTGCCTCATTTTCCGCCCATCCACATCGAGCCCCCTGTTCAGAAACGCTTCTCTCCGCTCTTCCAGTTCCGCCTCGCTCAGTGGCTTCAGCCAGAGTTCAGAGCGGTAGATCTCTTCTTCGATGCCCGTCAGGTAGATAAACCTCTCAGGCGTTGTGCAACTCTCGTCATAGGGGATACTAATCTCTTTGCAAAAAGCCTCCTGCGTCTCACTGATGGTCTTACCTACAGGCAGGTGCAACCAGATGTGCAGTTTCTTGCGGGCTGAGTAATCCATGCGGAGTATCAGTTCCTGCCAGTCTGACAGCGGGTCGGCAATCAGTTCTTGAGTCCGTTTGATGGCTTCCTCCACCAGCGACTTGTCATCGACATCCACGCAGGTCATAAAGGTAAACGTTTCGGGGATGATGTCGGACTGTGCCCGGTGGTTGTTACGGAATCGGGCATAGTGGGGACATACAAACGGTAACTGGTCTTTCAGTTTCTCGTTGCCGCTCCTGATCTCGGTCACCATCGCCTTGAGCCAGCCTTCGGAGAGCAGGCAATCTACCTGCTCCGAAGTCATGGGCTCTGCATAGCCGCGATGATCCTTTCCGGGATCACCCGTATGCTTGGTATTGACAGCTATCACTCCTTCCATCATCGGTCTAATCTCTTATCCATGAATTTGGCTGCCTTTGATGACTCACTCCTGAGGAGTTTTGGGAATTCCTGACGCTGATCGCTGGGCAGTACGAAGATGAACCGGTCGTAGCCGTCGTCGCCGAACGAAACGGTGCCGTGAGGCAGTTTCAGTTCAGGCTTCTTCCGTTTCCGAGGTCTGCGCACGAAGTCGAAACAGCCGTTGCCAAGCATCTGTCCATAACCCCTGCCGTGAAAAGGCTGTACCTGTCCGCCACAAGGATTATCGGGCATCACCTGCACCAGATCGATACCGCTCTCCGTCTTGCCGACGGTCATCAGCGCACTCAGTGTTACATCCTTACCCATAATCTTACCCTTTCACTCTGACGATGTCGGTTGCCGTGATGTCCTGATAGAGGTTGCCCTCGCGCTCGTTCACGCGGAAACGCAGAGCCACAGCGACCACCTCTCCCTTCTGATAGCGTGTCTGGGCGAGGTTGCCCAATACGGCACAGTTGAACTCGTCGGCATAGTCGCTCCCGATCTCCTTCAGGCGAAGGTAGCACTTTTGGATGGTGTCACCGCTCTTCGTCGGGACGGAAACTGCCTCCGTCTGGCTTACTACTCTGCAAATTCTCTTACTCATCATCTGAAAATAACTCTAATATGTTATCTCCTATTCAAAAAATCTCTTCGCTTCCCACTCTCGGCGCTTCTCCAATCCGCTGAGTTTCTTGCCACCAGCATACACCCAGCGCTTGAACTCTCGCGTGATGGCGTGCTTGCTGCCACCTGCGCGAACCACTTTCAAGAGTGTTGAAGAATACAACCTGCCAATGCCCAGATTATAGGCAAATGATACCAGCGCGTCGAACTGCCCCTCGGTCTTGGCGACATTCAGGTCGTTGACTGCCTGTTCTGCCTCTCTGATGTCCTGTAGCAGATACTCTTTCGCACAATACTCGGTGATGCGATCACCCATTCTTACTCCCTTCGTGTGCCCGTATCCGATGGTCGGCACACCAGCTACGTCCAGATAGGCTTCCAACCGCAAGCCCTCGAACTCTTTCAGTTTCTCAATACAGATTTCACTTACTAACATAGATAATGATTGTTGTCTAAAAATCGCTGGCAAAGGTAAGAAATCAATCGATAGGTTTTTAGAAAAACAGTTGTTATCTTCCGACCGTTTCGGGGTCGGAAACGGTCGGGAGATCAACGTGGAAAGCCAGCCTGCAAAGGGTTTCCGTTAAAGGTCGGAAACGGTCGGAAGAAATTCCTCTATATCGTCTGCATCCTGTGAGTATTCCTTCTTGGGCTTCGATAATCTGAGAGGCTCACCCTGTTTGGTAAAGCATTGTGAGGCCAGTTCGTACATCTTCGCAACGGTCAGCTGTTTTGTGTTCAGAAGATTAGCGTGCACTTTGCGGATCATCATCTGTGCTGTTTCAACGGTCTTCAGCCAGGCGATGGGCTTCAGCTGCAATGGTTGCTGGCTGGAGAATCCCATGACATAAAGCCAGCATGCCAGTTCTGTGTCGTTGGCGATAAAGCCTTTGCTAACAAGATAGTCAAACCACTGTTTGCCCTCTTCCTCACTTCCGGTGAGTGGGAAGTGTGGACTCGCAGGGTGCAAGGCTTCTCCGATCACCACTCTCAGATTACGCTCCAGTTCCTCGATGCGGTGCTGATGGAGGCGGATCTGGTTTTCCATTTCCCGGAACTCACTGGGGACGGTTCTCTGTGAGTTTTTTGCCAGTTTCAACTCTGCCTGGACTTTGGCAAGCTCTGCCTTTTCCTTCTCATATTCGTATAGCAGTTTTTCGTATTCCAGTTGTTGCCTCTTTCTTTTCCACTGCAGATGCTTATAGATGCCGATGATGGTCATCTGGAGAATGACCGACACACTGACCAGGATAATAATCATGCTTTTCTGCTGCTCAGACTTCTCAGTCGCCAGCCTCTCCTTAGCCTGAAAACGGGAGTAATTGTATAACCTCTGCATCTGCTGTATGTTCTCTTTATTCACGGCCTCCACTACAGGGATGGCCTCCAAGAACAACAGATCCGCATACTTCGCCACTGAATCCAGTTTATTCTTCTGGCGATAAAGCAGGAACATCCCCCTGTATCCTGCCTCCAGCTTCTGGGGGCTAAGTCCTGGCTTGATGAGCTTCCTAAAACAAACCTCTGCAGAATCCGTCTGGTTTGTCGCCAGATAATACTTCCCCTTGTTATAATAATACACGAGTTTGCGAGGCAGGATATCCCCATCCTTGAAGAATTCTTTTGAAGTCTCATAGCGCTCGATGCACCGTCTGGCCTCAGCCGTATCCCCACGATCCACCAGCGGTTCGATGCAAGGACTCAATGTCTGTGCAGCCTCCTCTGTAAACCCGCATTGCTCATACATCGTTGAGGCTCGCATCCGGAAAGAGATAATGGAGTCAGGCATGTTAAGCAATTGGTATGCTTCAGCACTTCTTTCAATGGCATTGATGTCGGCCTTGGTATTACCAGCCTTGATGGCACAGCGACGCTGAGCCTCCAACTCCTCCAGCATCTCGTAAGACAACTGCTGATATCTGAACAATTCCGACGACTGCGCGTGAATCTTCACCAACAATCCATAGTCGCAATCCACACTCGTCGTATCAGCTCTGTCTGCTGCCTCATGGAAAGCCTCAAGCGCATTCGGCGCCTCGCCCGCATCACGGTAGGCACAACCTAAGAGATAATACGCGCGTACCTTATTATTATTAGAGCCATGACGATCCACATACTTCACGGCCATCAGAATCGAGTCAATCCCAGTGATCGAATCCCAATTCTGATTCTGCCTCTCTGCCCTGTCGAGCACCTGTGCATACTGGCCACCATCCGTACAACCCAGCACCATCCAGGCTGCACTCACCAATAGAATAACACTCTTTCTCATATCGTTTTCGTCATTATAAATCTCCAAAAAGCAGAGGAGAAGCAACCACGATAAAACAACAAGGTCCCACGGATAACCACATCCGTTTCCTCCAAACTGTCGAATACCGCCATTGCCTACACCTCTGCGGTGCAAGCAGGCAGCTTTCGTCTTGGAGATTCTTTTGTTGTGGTTATTTTGGGACCTACCGAAAACGCTAGCTCTGTTTATTCCATTAAATTTGTCTGCAAAGATAACCCATTTTTACCAATCGCGCAAGTTTTCCTCCAAATTATTTGGAACTTTCAAAAAAAGACTATACCTTTGCAGTGGAAATAAATTTTGATAACCCAAATCAAAACTATATGAAATATACAGAATTTGAAACTATCATCTCACCCGATCGCATGCGCAAATACATATTGGCATGCAATAATGACAGTAAACGAGCTATGACGCTTTATAGGTATAATCTGAAACTGTCTCAGGAGATGTTCACAATGATTAGTTGTTTTGAGGTTGCCCTTCGAAATAAGATCGATAAGGAAATGAAGTTGCATTTCGGGAATGATTGGCTTCGAGATCTGGTGCTCCCTGGAGGTGCATTTTATGGTAATCCACGTGTAGATAAGACTTATAAGATCATTAGGAAGGCCTATGATGGCCTTGTTCGAGATGGAAATTATTCTCATTCGAAATTATTATCTGAAATGGAGTTTGGAGTATGGAAGTACATGTTCAACAATTTGCATTATGGTTTATGCGGAAGACATCTACTTGGCATATTCCCCAATAAACCAAAATCCCAAAAGGCCTTTCGTGTAGATAATTCCCGGATTTTTCTTGAGTTAGATTATATCAATAACATCCGCAACCGTATTGCCCATCATGAGCCAATCTGCTTTGGTCGTCCTATATGCGTTGATACGACCTATACCATCAAGAATTATGCAAGAATGATGACACTCTTTCATTGGATGGGTATCGATGCTAATAGTTTCCTCTATGGTCTTGATCATGTAGGTACGGAATGTGGAAAGATCATGTGTGTATGAGAGAATTTGGGGGATTATAGAAAAAATATGCTTAAATACTTGCATATCTCAAATTTTATTTCTATCTTTGCACCGTTCATTCCTGGTAGTCCCTGAAGTAATTCAAACTATCAGGTGTTTTTTTGTAGTGGTACAGTTATGTCAGATGGCAGTTAATTATACGCGCAAGTATGTCGCCATGTTAAAAAATGCATATTTATATATTATTATATATATAATATATATATTATATATATAATAAATTCAATTTTGCTGCAGGCGTTGGGCTCAAAACCTAACTGCCATCTGACATAACTGTACCATCTGAAATGAAAATAAGTAACCCTTATTCAAAATTTCGAGGCTCTATTCCAAATAAAGAGTGGCCCTTTTCGCGCGAAAAGAGCCACGAAATTTTCAAAGTTTACCCCTGTTCTCAGGGCTCGCCAAGTTCTGAGAAGATCAGCGAGACTTCCGCCGGCGTGAACGATCGGCGGCGGGAGTTGTAGAAATGGGTAAGTCGCGGATTGATGAGCAGCCAGGAACGGAGTTTGTGCCAGGCGGCTTCGGGCGTCATCTGGGGGAAGTAGTGAGTGGCCAGCTCGGTACGGCCGTAGGACTTGATTGTTTTTTCCATTTTGAGTCATTAGCTCGCAAGTGAACTAATCTTCTGCAAAGGTACGAAAAATAATCGGCAATAACGAATGAAAAAAGTTTATAATGTATCGTAACGTATAAACATTATAATTAATTATGTATCTTTGCATTGTAATTCAGAAGCGCAGATGATTACAGAGAGAATTTACATTAAAAGTATTAACACCAAGACAAAAATTAAACACTATGCTAGAACTTAACATTTATCAGAACACCCGTGAAGATTCACCCACCCTGGGTAAGTATTACGCCCGTGTAGAGTACAAGCAGACCCTCGGCATCGACGAGATGGCCAAGCACATGGCCGAACATAACACCCCGTTCTCCGTGGGCACGATCGCTGGCATCCTGAAGGACTTCGTGCGCTGTACCCGTGAGCAGTGTCTCAACGGTAACACCGTGAAGATCGACGACCTCGCCATCTTCAAGTGCAGCATCGAGGCCAACGGCCTGACGCTGGAAGAGGACTACAAGATCAACTGTGGTCTGGGCGGCATCCCCAAGAACGGACCCGATGGTACTGGAGCCCCTGACTTCACGAAGCAGGCCCAGTATGCCGTGAAGAGCGCGAAGCTGCTCGCACAGGCCACGGGCGAGTTCACCAAGAAGGAGCTGAACAGCGACTCCAACTTCCGTTGGACGAAGGCCGCTTCGGAGAAGATCGACTCGATCGTCAGCCCTGCTCCCAGTAACGGCGGCAACGGTGGTGACTAATCGAAAGGAGGTGAACGATGAAGAAACGAATGATTGAGATTACGGTGAAGGTCATAGTAGCCGCGCTCACAGCCTTCCTAACGGCCATCACGACCACGAGCTGCATGGGATTCGGCCCCATCACTCTCTAAACAAATCCCCGCCAAAGTTATTTCTTTGACGGGGGTTTTGTATTTGTTTCTCTTTTTTCATTATTGCCTCATTTTTTTATGCTAAAATTTTTTATTTATAAAAAATAATCGTATCTTTGCCAGCAGTAACAGAAACAATCAAACCAATTCGAATATGAAAAAGTCTATTTTACTTTTAGCAATGGCATTAGTTGTCTCCATTGTGTCATTAGCCCAGAATGACGTTTTGAACAAAGCTCTTCAGAAGGAGTATAAGACAAAGATGAAGGAATTTAAGAAGGGGGGATGGGAAATCTTCGGTAGTTCCAGAAGTCTGGATGTAGCATTACTAAATCACTATGACAAGCTGAATAAGGGTGGTGATGGCGTCTATGAAATTGTTGGAATAGCCAGTGCTTTCAAATCAAAGAACATTGGCCGTCAGATCGCTATGAATAATGCCTGTGTTATATATTCTTCTCAGGCCGGATCACTAATCAAAGGTCGTGTTGTAAGTGATATGGGCGCAGACGCTGATAACCTGACTGTAGAATTTGATCATTTCTATGCAGCCTACGAAAGAGCAGTAGAGAAAGAAATTAGGGGCGAAATCAAGGAAAGCTTCAGTGTTATAAGGCAAAATAAAGATGGTTCCTATGAAATGCAGTCGTTCTTTATATTTGATGAGGATGGAGCCCTGAATGCCAGAATGAGGGCTTTTGAAAATGCAGCCAAGGAATCAATAGCAGCTCAGAAATATGCTGATATCATTTCAAAATACATTAACGAAAGGGTTGATCCTTCTGAGCCTCCTATGGAAGCTTCACAAGCCCCTGACGCTATTTTAACTAAAGACATGTAAAATGAAAAGGGTATTTCTCCATATCTTTCTTTTGACCATCTGTATTTCCGCTTTTCCACAAAGTGTTTCAGAGATTAAGGCAGATAAGAACTATCTGTCAGGCGAAGGATGGGGTAGTACCTTAAAGCAGGCTGATGATGCAGCTTTGCAGGATTTGATCAGCAAGATTTCCGTGAATGTCAGAAGTTCATTTACCAGTGTTGAAGAGGAAATGAACAGGAACGGGAATCTTGATGCTACTACTGCTTATACTTCCATTATCAAGACATATTCACAGGCAACTCTAACTAATACCCAGCGTATTGTGATTGAGAATGAGCCTGATGCCCATGTTCTGCGATATGTTAAGGTTGAAGAAATAAACCGAATCTTTGAAGGTCGCAAGGCAAAGGTATTTGATATGGTGGAGTGCGCGGAGCGTGCAGAGCAAAAGGGTAAGATAGATGATGCTCTGCGATATTACTATTGGTCATTATGTCTATTGAAGAGCCTTCAGTATTCTAATGAAGTAAAATACAAATGCCCTGATGGTAAAGAAAGACTACTCTCCACCTGGATTCCCGAAAAAATGAATGATATCTTCTCTGAGATATCAATAACCCCTTCATCTATGTTGGGTAATGAAGTTGTTTTATCTATCAAATACAAAGGCAGACCTGTAAATAGCTTCGATTATACCTATTTCGATGGTATGGACTGGAGCAATATTTATAGTGCCAAAGATGGTCAAGGAGTCATTGACTTGCGTCCAGGACAGATAGCTGACAATCTGAGGGTAAAATGTGAATATGAGTTCGCAGGAGAAAGCCATATTGACAGAGAGATTGAAAATGTGATGGCTCTTACTGGTGGAGTTTCATTTAAAAATTCGTATATCAATGTTGGGCCAGCATCTCAGAGTACGCCTCAGCCCAGTGCCGTAATAAAGAATTATCAATCTTCAACAAATACTGAAATCAAGAAAGATGATTATGGCAAGCATCTAGTAATATTGAATGATATTACGAAGGCAATATCACAGAAGAACTATGAGTCTCTTCAAAAGCATTTCACTTCAAAAGGATGGGTACAGTTCCAAAAACTGATTCATTATGGTCGTGCAACTTTGATTGGCAATTCTGACATCCAGTTTAATTCTCTTGGTGATAAAGTGATTTGTCGAGGTCTTACTATGTCCTTCGGCTTCCGTAATAACAATCGGAAATTTGTGGAGAATGTAGTATTTACCTTCAATAATCATCAAAAGATAGATGAGGTTCTTTTTGGACTTGGCAAGGAAGCTTATAACGATATCATGATGAAAGGCGTCTGGAATATGGATGCCCGCTTGATCTTAGCAAACTTCTTGGAAGAATATAAGACTGCCTACGCCTTGAAGGATATTGATTTTGTTCGTAATGTGTTTGACGATAATGCTGTCATCATAACAGGACGTGTTACAAACCGTCCAAAGAATACAATTGAGAGGTCCCAGTATCTGGACTCAAAGATTATCAAGTACAACAGGCAGACTAAAAATGAATACCTTCGGAATCTTGAACACTGCTTTGCTGGCAATGAGTATATCAACATCCGTTTTGCCAATAATGACGTAGTCAAGGCAGGAAAAGGCGGTGAGACTTATGGCATCCAGATAAAGCAGGACTACTATTCAAGTACATACGGTGATACGGGATATCTTTTCCTAATGGTCGATGTGAACAACCCTGATAGCCCGATTATCAAGGTAAGAACATGGCAACCGGAGAAGGATCCCGATTTTGGAATTTACGGATTATCTAATTTCTGAGTATGAGAAGAGGCCTATTATTATCCGTTTTGATTATTATTTCTGTCCTGACTATAAGTGCCCAGGATAATAAGGACGATTTTAAATCATATCGAGAAAAAGTTCTTTCTGGGTATAAAGGATTTAGAAAGTCCATAATGGAGGATTACTCTAAATTTCTGAATGGCATCTGGGAAGATTATACTGCATTCAAGGGAGAAAAACCCTACCCATTGCCAAAGCCAAAAATACAGCCAGAAAAGAAGAAAGAAGAGCCACAGCCTAAGCCCAAAGAAGTCGTTCCGGAAGAAGTGAAGCCTGTAACTCCGAAAAATCCAGATAAGTCCAACGATCCCAAACCAGTTATTGTGAATCCCTCTAATATGGTGACATTTGATTGGTGTGGGATGAGCATGAAACTTCCTAATGCGAAGATTCAAGGTGATCTTCGAGGTACAGACAAAGAAAGCCTTTTAGCATATTATGAGGCGCTCGATAATTCTTTGATATGCAAGGAGGTATTACCTCAAATGGCCACGATTGCCACTGGAGCTAATTTTAACGACTGGTGCCTCTTACTGCTTATACAGAGCTATGTAAGAAAAATTAAAGCTAATGCCGATGCAAATACAAGAAATATTATATGCTGGTATATGATGGCACAATTTGGATATGACATCCGACTTACCTTAATTGGCAGAAGCCTGTTTTATCTAATTCCTTTTCATCAGACGGTATATAACCACGATTACATATTGATTCATGATACACGTTATTATTTATGGGGTGAGGGCACACCAGATCCTAATGCTAGGATATCTACACCTCAGTTACCTGATGATGCAGGGGCGTTCGTGAATCTGGTAATGTTAAAACCATTAGATATTCCGAACAAGCCGAGACGATTCTCTCATACATTCTCGGGCCGTACTATATCTGGTGAGGTCAATGAGAATTTGATAAAAGTTATGGCCCAGTTCCCTCAGATGCCTGTACCTTGTTATGCCATTTCAGAAGGTGATGATAAGGCAAGAAATCAGATACTTACTCAGATGAAGAAGTATATCTCTAATATGTCTGAGTTTGAAGCCGCCAATTTCCTGCTTCAGTTTGTGCAGTCATTCGATTATGCAGTAGATGAAGATCAATTCGGTTATGAAAAGCCCTTCTTCATTGAGGAAACGCTATATTATCCCCAATGCGATTGTGAGGACAGAGCCATTTTCTACTATTTCTTGGTAACAAATCTCTTAGGTAACGATGTACATCTGGTTCATTATCCCCTGCATGAATGTAATGCAGTAAACTTCTCCCAAAAGCTAAATGCAGATTGTTATATGTATCAGGGCAAACAATATGTTATCTGCGATCCAACATACATCGGAGCCTCTATAGGTATGTGTATGCCTGATTTTAAGAACACAAGGCCGGAAGTTGAGTTAATTAAATAGGTTAATATGAGGGATATAGTTTTTGAAGAAGAAAGAGAAAGATTAGTGTTGAGGACGGTCGAGCTTGATGGTTATATAAATCTGCCACTCACAGGAGGAAAGTCTGACACATCAAGATTAGATGATAATACCTGCCAAAAGACTTTTGCTTGTAGTGCAAAAGAATTACGTGAGTTCATATCAAAAAAAGGCTATTGATATTAAAGTCCTTTTCAATTTACGAAGTAATGAGAAAAAATAGTATTATATCTATAGTAGCAATTATTATCATTATTGGATCATATGTCGTTTTTATGCTCATGGTCTATTTTAAAGGAAATGGCATTAATTTTAATGCTGATTTTGGCAGTTATCTATCTGGCGTTTTTGCCCCAATATCTGCAGTAGGTACTATTGTGGTGACATATCTTATCTACAAACTTACTTCTGCAGAAAAAAGAGCAGATGACGATTTTCGAATAATTGTTGGTATTTACTTCAGAATACAAGAGACGTACGAAGCGTTGAAAAAACAAGATTATCAATCTACCATTGACGACAATCATAATTCCTATTATGAGCGTCAAATTAAAGTAGATTGTATGCTTTTACTTAATTATATAAGAAGATATCCTAACAAGAACTATGACACTCAAAATATTGAAATGACTATTTGGGGAATATATGTGAATCCAAGTCATGAATCTGATTATATAGTATTGGCTAATGAAATTCAAAGATTCTGCTATGAATTAAATCCTGACTGGGATTCATCTGTTATTAAACTTGATTAAATGAAAAGAATTGGTACCACAATAATAGCGTTCTGCATTTTTGCACAATTACTAGCTCAGTCTATTACTGTAAGTAGTTTTAAGCTGCTTGATACCGATTTGACAGCCAACACTGCAGGCACTATGGAAATTGATCAGAATGGTGAGACAGCTGCACTTATCAAAGTGGTGACTACTCAGACGGGGTTTACCTTTGACGGCGGGGCATTGGGCATTGTGAAAACAAAGCAAACTCCAGGAGAAGTGTGGGTATATATACCACGAGGATCTAAGAAGATATCTATTAAGCATTCACAACTTGGAGTTTTACGGGATTACTATTTCCCCATTGGAATAGAAGCGGCAAAAACCTATGAGATGATATTAGTAACAGGTGAGTTCCAGACTATTGTGAAACAAACCTCAAATAGCCAATATCTCGTATTTAAAGTAACACCAGCCGATGCTGTGGTTGAATTAGACAATGAAATCCTACCCATATCTGATGGTTTCGCCCAGAAATTTGTAAAGCTTGGTACCTATAATTATCGCATCCAGGCTCAGAATTATCATACTGCAGCAGGCAAGGTAGATGTAGATGATCCTAATAAGAAAAAGGTAATTGAAGTGACTTTAAAACCTGCATTTGGATGGATTGAAATACCCGCAAATGAAGAATTTAATGGAGCTCAAGTGTTTATTGACAACAAACTTGAAGGCACAATCCCGATGAAATCAAAGAATCTTTCAAGTGGGGAACATAACGTAAAGATTGTAAAAACACTGTATCATCCATTCTCCCAAAGCGTGGTAATAAAGGATAATGAAACAACGAAGGTGAATCCTTTATTATCAGCAAATTACTCTGAAGTAACCATCACTGTTGATAATGATGCAGACATCTATATAAATGAAGAAAAGAAAGGATCTGGTTCATGGAGTGGTAAACTTGCTTCTGGAAGTTATTTGTTAGAGGCAAAGAAAGAGGGGCACAGAAGTACAAAGCAGAATGTTGATGTTTCTTCTGCTCAACCTTTATTAAATATAAAACTGACGACTCCTGCCCCCATTTACGGAGAAGCAAATATTACGAGTACCCCCACCATGGCAGATGTTTATATAGATGGAACATTTATGGGACAAACACCATTATATCTTCCTGCAATTTTAAAAGGGGATCATAAAGTTCTTATTAAACATGACGGTTTTAATGATTTCTTAACTTCTGTCACTATTTTTGAGAATACGAATTTCCCTTTGGATGTTGTCCTAGATAATAGACAATCATATATAGTGAGAATAGATTGTAATGTTCGAGATGCTATAGTATATATTGATGGTGAAAAATATGGAAGAATACTAGATTTAACTCGACTCGAATCAGGTAATCACGATATAACTGTTGTAGCAAAAGGGTATAAGGATTATGTTGATAGAATTAATACGGAGGCGATAAAAGACAAGATATATAAAATTGAGTTGGAACCTACGAAAAAAACAACCACATCTTGGGAAAAAATAATATTAACAAGCAACAGTAAAGATGTCCGTGGAATGAAAGAAGTTGGCGATGTTACTGAAAAATATTATATTTCAAGTTCCCTCCAGAGTATAGTGGATAACAATTACAAACGATGTCTCAAGAGAATAAAAAAGAACGCTGCAAAACTGGGAGCTTCTATTGTTCTTCTCGGAGAACAAAATTCTGGTACTAACGCACTGGGTGGAGTTTATATACGAATCACAGCTACTGCATATAAATAAATATCGTATGAAAAAAGTATATCTGATTATATTGGGTCTCATTGTTGCTCTCTCTGCAAACTCCCAGTCCATTACTGTAAGCAGTTTCAAACTACTTGATACAGACCTTACAGCTAATACTGCTGGTACAATGGAGCTGGATCAAAATGGAGAGACAGCAGCACTTATTAAAGTAGTGACTACTCAGACGGGGTTTACGTTTGATGGGGGAGCCTTGGGTGTTGTAAAAACAATACAGAAGCCAGCAGAAATATGGGTATATGTGCCAAGAGGTCTGAAGAAGATTACGATATCCCATCCTCAGTTAGGTATGTTGAGAGATTACTATTTCAATATCTCTGTTGACGCTGCTAAGACTTACGAGTTGGTTCTTGTTACAGGAGAGGTGCAAACCACGATAAAACAGGCTCGAACTTCACAATATGTTGTGTTCCAACTGACTCCGCCAAATGCTGTAGTGGAGCTTGATGGCGAACAATTAGAAACTGCTGACGGTATAGCTACAAAGTTTATGAAATTCGGCACTTACAATTATCATGTAAACGCGCCAAACTATCTACCTGAAGCTGGCAATGTCACTGTCAACGATCCAAGGAACAAGCATATTGTCAACGTCAGCTTAAAGCCAAACTTCTCTCAGGTGACACTGAAAGTTGATAATGGCGCAGAGATTTGGGTAAATGGCGAACAGAAAGGTGTTGGCACATGGACAGGCAATCTTGGAGCAGGTACTTATGAGATAGAAACAAAGAAAGAAGGGCATCGTAACAGTGTCGTTACACGCGATATAGTTGTCACCTCCACACCTCAGACTATCCAACTTCAGGCACCAACACCTATTTATGGAGAAGCGAATATAAACACGACTCCTGCTATGGCAGATATATATATTGATGGTGAAAAGAAAGGGAAAACCCCTGAAATAGTTTCCAATATTCTGATAGGGGAACATACTATTCTTTTGGAGAAGGAAGGCTATATTACAGAAAAGAAAATAATAGTCATTAAAGAGGGGGAAATCGCAGAAGTAAATATTTCTTTAAAGGAGTATGAAGAGAATGTTGATACAGATAAAGGTGTTGTCAAAAGTAAAGATATTAAGAAAAGAAAGGCTAGAAGCAATAAAGTTGCGGCAAAAGCCCATGAATTTATGTTGGCAGGAAATGAGAATGAAGCATATAAGATGTTCATGGAGGCTAATGTCAACGATCTTGATGTTAAATCCTTAAATGAATTTGTAAGATGCAGTTATTTCACTGGTCATTTCGCTGATGCTCTCCGTGCTTCAGAAACTGGCCTAAAATTTGAACCACGAAATCCTGTATTCAACAGACTTGCAATGTATTCAAGTTGTGAATTGAAAAAGAATGATAAAGCTTATTATTATCTTAATAGATATTTTAATGAAACAGACAATGTTACTTTTAATGAGTACGACTATCTTTACAGTGGTCTTATATATGAATCTTTATCAAATTATAAAAGCGCAATTGAAGAATATAAGAAAGGAATGCGCCTGGTTAAACCTGAAAGTATGCTCAAGACCGAAGCATTTCAGCTAAGAATTGACGCTTGCTCTTCAATGACATTATCTTTTTCTACTGATTTAGAGAAAGATGTTTCAGTTATTTCTAAAGAACAAAGTAAAAATGACAATTTGAAAAATTTGGAATACAGGTTTGGAAGCCAGTCTTTTAAAATGGTCTATGTAGAAGGAGGAGAGTTTTTAATGGGGCCTAAAGAATATAATAATCGTGTCAAATTGCCATCTTATTATATTGGTGAAACAGAAGTGACTCAAGCGCTTTGGAGTTATGTGACAGGAACGAATCCATCAGATATAAAGGGAGATGATATGCCTGTGCAGAATGTAAGTTGGGAAGAATGTCAGACTTTTATTAACAAGCTAAATGGTTTAACAGGCAAAAACTTCCGCCTTCCTTCAGAATCAGAATGGGAGTTCGCTGCTAAAGGTGGGAATATGAGTCGAGACTATATTTTCAGCGGAAGTAACGATATCGGTGATGTAGCATGGTATGATAAAAATAGTAATGGCAGTATTCATTATGTAAAAAACAGGAAACCTAATGAACTTGGTATTTACGATATGAGTGGTAATGTTTGGGAATGGTGTCAAGATTGGTTTAGTTCCTATTCTTCAGAAAATCTAATAAACAACAGTGGAAATAAAGTATATCGAGGGGGGTCATATAATCTCCCAGCTTCTTATCATGATGTCACACGAAGAGATTCGGGAAGCCCCAAATACCGTGTTCGAATAATAGGTTTACGTTTAGCCTTATCAGTCGAATAATAATACTTTTGAAATCTATATATAATGGATGATGTTATGAGAAAAATAAATATCACAATTGTTGGGTTGTTATGTTGCTTATCAATGATGGCTCAAACCATTTCTGTCAGTAGTTTTATACTGTTAGACACAGATTTGACTGCCAATACTTCTGGAACGATGGAGCAGGATCAGAATGGAGAAACTGCTGCACTTATCAAAGTAGTGACTACTCAGACAGGTTTTACCTTTGATGGTGGTGCTTTGGGCATTGTGAAAACAGTTCAGAAGCCATCAGAGATTTGGGTCTATGTGCCGAGGGGGCTTAAGAAAATAACAATATCCCATTCTCAGTTGGGAATGTTGAGGGATTATTACTTTAATATCCCCATTGAATCTGCAAGAACCTATGAAATGGTTTTAGTTTCCGGAAAGGTGCAAACAATAGTGAAGCCTACACGTAATTCTCAGTACATTGTATTTCAACTGACACCTTCCAATGCTGTCGTGGAACTCGACGGAGAACTGCTGGAGACAATTAATGGGGTTGCATCGAAAATGAAGAATATCGGGACATATAATTATCGTGTACAGGCGCCAAACTATTTCCTTGAAGCTGGTTCTGTTACAATAGACGATCCTACGAAAAAGAAGATTGTTGATATTTCTCTTAAGCCCAATTTTGCCCATGTTACAATAGATGTAGATAACAATGCAGAAATTTGGGTAAGTGGAGATAAAAAGGGAGTTGGTACTTGGACTGGAGATATCGGTGCTGGTATTATTGAATTTGAGGCAAGAAAACAAGGACACCAAAAAACTTCTCTAACTCAGGAAATCAAAGCATCATCAGAAATGCAATATATTCGTCTCCAAACACCAACTCCGATTTATGGTGAGCTAAATATTTCTAGCAATCCCCTTATGGCTGATGTTATTATTGATGGACAACCATATGGCCAAACTCCAATTATTATCCCTGAATTATTGATTGGAAAGCATGATCTTGTTGTAAAGCGTCAAGGTTATGGAGACTTTAAGTCAGAAATAGAGATAGAGGAAAACAAAGTGTGCGAAATAGAGGCTATATTAAAAAATTTCATTTCAATTAACATTAAATGTAATCAACCCGATGCATATTTATATATTGATGGGAATCCAGTGGGGAATGCCTCTGGAACAAAGCAAATAGAGATAGGCATACACAGAATTGAAGTTAAGCCCAGACCTAGTGATAATTTATTAGAGTATGATAGATACATCGATTTTAACGGGTCAACAGATATTTTTGAAATTAATCTTGAGCCGGAGTATGTAGATGTGTCTTTTACTAGCGACAAATTTGGGGCATATGTTGTAATAGATGAGCAGGTAGCCATTAGAAACTTATCTATGACTCCATTAAAATCTAGATTCAAAACGGGCACCCACGAACTGCGGTTTAGTTACGGTGGAAAGAAAAATATAAAAAAGCAGGTTGAATTTAATTCATCTCAGAATGCCTTCCATGGTTCATTTAAAAAACATGAAGTCTATTTAAGGAAAAAGGAGACGTATTAATGAAGAAGTTTTTAATAATCTTAGCTTTATTTACTGGAATAATTTGTTCAGCTCAAAATATTTCAGTTAGTAGTTTCAAATTGTTGGATACAGATCTGACAGCTAACACTGCTGGTACAATGGTGCAGGATCAGAATGGAGAAACAGCTGCTCTAATTAAAGTTGTTACTACTCAGACGGGGTTCACCTTTGATGGTGGAGCATTGGGTATAGTAAAAACTAAGCAAACTCCAGGTGAGGTATGGGTATATATTCCTCGTGGAGCCAAGAAGTTAACAATTAAGCATCCTGAATTAGGCGTATTGCGTGATTTTTATTTCCCATGTTCGATAGAATCAGGAAGGACTTATGAAATGATTCTTGTAACAGGAGAAGTGCAGACTGTTGTAAAACAAGCACGAACATCTCAATATGTTGTATTTAACTTAACCCCTCCAGATGCTGTTGTAGAATTAAATGGAGAACTTCTCAAGACAGAAGGTGGAGTTGCTTCGAAGATGGTTAAATTTGGAACTTACAGTTATAGAGTCCAAGCGCCAGACTATCTATTAGAGGCTGGTTCGGTAACTGTTGATGATCCTGATAATAAGAAAATTGTAAATGTTAGTTTGAAACCAAATTTTGCAAAGGTATCTATAAGTGTAGATAATAATGCAGAGATATGGATTAATGGCGAGAAGAAGGGTATTGGTTCTTGGACTGGGAACTTAGGAGCTGGTACATATGAATTGGAAGCAAAGAAGGAGGGGCATCGTAGCACTTTGATGACTAAAGATATAGAAGTTACACCAGATCCCCAGATAGTTAGTTTGCAAGCACCAATTCCCATATTTGGAGAAGCCGACATTAACAGTTCGCCTGGTATGGCTGACATTTTTCTCGATGGGAAGAACGTCGGTAAAACTCCTCAATTAATATCAAAGTTATTAATAGGAGATCACCAAATTAGATTTGTGAGAGAAGGATATGAAGATTATGTGTCCACCATTACTATAAGTGAAAATGAAACTTTTAACATTCATGCACAATTAAAAGAAAGAGCTGCATCTTTTGTAGAAAACTCAAAGACTAATACTTTATATTATGAGGGTAATATAGGAAACAATGTATGGAGAGTTGGCATTGTTGATACGGAGGACATTATTAAAATGATGCCGGAGTATAGTAAGGCTCAAAAAGATATAGATGCCCTTCAGGCTCAGTATGAGGCCGACTTGAAGTCGATGCAGGACGAACTCCAGAAGAAGGCCGAGGCTTTCGACAAGGAGCAGGCCACCCTGCCCGACAACATCAAGCAGCGCCGTCAGACAGAGCTGCAGGAAATGTACACCAAGATCCAGCAGACTTATCAGGACAACCAGCAGGCCCTTCAGAAAGCCGCTCAGGAGAAAATGCAGGCTATCACTGCCAAGGTGCTTGATGCCATTAGAATCGTCGGTGATAGAGGTAAATTTATACGCATTTCTGAAACAAATGCTGGTACACCTTATTTAAATAAGTCATATTTGATTGACGTAACATCTCTTGTAAAGAAGGAAATGAAGTTAATTTCGATTGCAAGTGTTGATTTGGATAAAAAGAATGTACTTAATGGTAAATTGGGTTATATTAACACTCAGGAGATAATTCAGGCCATGCCCGAGTACAATAAGGTTAAGAAAGAGGTTGATGCCCTCCAAAATCAGTATGATTCGGAATTGAAGTCCATGCAGGATGAACTACAGAAGAAGTCTGAGGTCTTCGAAAAGGAACAGGTCAGACTGCCTGAGAATATCAAGCAGCGCCGTCAGGCTGAGTTGCAGGATATGTACACCAAGATTCAGCAGCTTTATCAGGACAACCAGCAGGCTCTTCAGAAAGCTTCTCAGGAGAAAATGCAAACCCTCAGCGCTAAGGTGCTTGATGCCACTCAAACAATTGGAGACAACGATGGATATGCTATAATATATGATATGAATGCAGGTATTCCATTTATGAATGAATCATATATGATAGATGTGACGTCATTTGTAATGAAAAGGCTAAAAATTCCAACAAAGACAGACGGGATACCAACTAAAAAGAACTTGTTAACAGCAAAATGGGGTCACGTAGATACCCAACAGATTATCCAGGCTATGCCCGAGTATAACAGGGCAAAGACCGAGATCGATGCCCTCCAGCAGCAGTATGAGGCTGACCTGAAATCGATGCAGGACGAGCTCCAGAAGAAGGCCGAATCTTTCGACAAGGAGCAGGCGATGTTGCCAGAGAATGTAAAACAAAGCCGTCAGTCCGAGTTGCAGGATCAGTACACAAGGATTCAGCAGAGTTATCAGGATAACCAACAGGCTCTCCAGAATGCTTCCCAGGAGAAGATGCAGGCTATCACTGCTAAGGTGCTCGACGCCATCAAGGCCGTCGGTCAGGAGGGTGGCTATATCATTATCGACGAAAGCAAATCAGGAATACCTTATATTAGTCCAGGTCTTTCGGTTGATGTAACAAGTCTAGTAAAACTAAAAATGGGATTGTAAGATTTATCCTAAAGTAATGTTTTCCACGCAGATGTCTTCGTGGAGGAAGATCTGCGCGGATTCCTTGAACTTGTCGGGGTTCTCAGTGGTGAGGTAATGGACGGAAGCGCCCTGAGAACAGCGCTGCTCGATCTGCGGATGGCGTTCAAGGTAGTTTTTCAGGCTTGAGGCGACGTAATCGCCTTGGGAGATGATGCGTACGCCTGTGGGCAGGTATTTGAGAATCTTCGGCATGAGCAGGGGATAGTGGGTGCAGCCGAGGATGAGGGCATCGATCTGCGGATCCTTCTGCATGATCTGGTCGATGCGCTTCTTCACGAAGTAGTCGGCACCGGGCGAGTCGGCCTCGTTGTACTCGACGAGGGGTACCCAGAAGGGACAGGCCACGCCCGACACCTGAATGTCGGGGTGCAGTTTCTGGATCTCGAGGTTATAACTCTCGCTCTTGATGGTGCCCTCGGTGGCGAGCACGCCGACATGACGACTCTGGGTGAGACTGCCGATGACTTCGGCCGTGGGACGGATGATGCCAAGCACGCGGCGCTCGGGATCCCATTGAGGCAGGTCGTGCTGCTGGATGGTGCGCAGGGCCTTGGCACTGGCGGTGTTACAACCTAATATAACAAGATGACAGCCCATCTCGAAAAGCTTCAGCACGGCCTGGCGCGTGAACTCATAGACCACGTCGAAGGAGCGCGGTCCGTAGGGGGCCCGGGCATTGTCGCCCAGATAGAGATAGTCGTATTGGGGAAGCTGCTGGCGGATGCCGTGAAGAATGGTGAGTCCGCCGTAGCCGCTGTCGAAGACGCCAATGGGGCCGGGACTACTTGAGAGCATTCTTTACCAACTGGTTGATATCCTCGCCCATGGCGGGGTTCAGGAAGGGCAGGGCCTTCGTATCGGTATCGTAGATAAAGGCATAGCCACGCTCGCGACCGATCTTACCAAGCAGTTCGATAAGACGGATCTTCAGGGGAGCCAACAGATCTTTTTCTGCCTGGATGAGTTCCTCACGGCCGCTTTCCTTGAAAGCAATGTTCTTCTCCATCAGTTCCTGGAGTTCCGTCTGACGCTTCTGGAGAATGGTCTTGGGGAAATCGTGCTGCCCGTCGAGGAACTCCTCGTACTTACGGTTGAACTCGTCTTCCACCCGTCGCGTCTCGGCCTGATACTGTGCTTTCAGGTCTGTGAGTTCCTTCTGTGCCTTGACGTAGTCGGGCATTGCCTGAAGGGCCGCCTCGTAGCTGAGGTAGCCGAAACGGAATGTGCTGTTTTCCTGGGCAAACGAGCCCAGGAAAACGCACATCGTTATAAGGGTGATGACGAATCGCTTCATATTACTTTAAGCCAAGCTTGGTCTTCACAGCAGCGGTCACGTCGGTAGAGAGCGTGGTGCTGATGTAGGGTGCAACATCAAGAGCTGTAACTTGCAGAATATAAATATAACTTCCTTCTTGACCCACAGCCTTGATGGCGTCGAGCACCTTGGCACTGATGGCCTGCATCTTCTCAGCAGAAGCCTTCTGGAGAGCTTGTTGGTTATCCTGATAACTTTGCTGGATTTTTTGTTGCATATCACCTAATTCCTGCTCACGACGCTGCTTAATATTTTCAGGAAGAGTTTCTGCATTCTTCTGATAGTCCTCCAACTTTTTATTAAATTCGTCCTGCATGCCTTTTAAATCAGCTTGATATTGCTCTGTAAGAGCCTTAATTTCAGACTCTGCTTTACTGTACTCTGGCATAGCCTGCATTATTTCCTGAATGTTCACGTGTCCGAACTTCTGGGCGTTAGCGGTGGTGAAACCGCAGATGGCGCAAATAGCGCAAAGAATTAATTTCTTCATTTTCTTATTAATGTTTAATGTTTAATCTTTAATGTTTAATGTATTTAGTATCCGAGTTTTCTCAACACTTCTGAGCTGATATCTATTTTCGGGGAACCGAAGATAATGCCCGTATCACTGGCGCGGTCGAGCACCAACTGATAACCGCGCTGGTCGGCGATATCCTTGACGGCATTATAGATCTCGTCCTGGATAGGTGTCATCAGGGCCGTTCGCTTCTTGAATAGTTCACCTTCTGGACCGAAGTATTTCTTCTTCAGGTCGGCTGCCTCCTTTTCCTTGGATACGATGGCGTCCTGCTTGGCCTGCTTCTGTTCCTTGGAGAGGAAGACCACCTCGTTCTGGTAGTTCTTGTAAAGTGTCTGGGCCTCGGTAGTCAGGGCATCAACCTCTGCCTGCCACTGCTTCGACACCTGACTCAACTGTTCATTGGCCCGTTCGTAGGCGGGGATGTTCTTCAGGATATACTCCATATCCACCAGGGCGAACTTCTGGGCTGAAGCCGATGTCCATCCAAAGATAGCACAGAGGGCGCAGATAATCAGTTTCTTCATAATTGTTATATTTTATGTTATACGACTCTTTGACGTTTGAAGTGTTAAAAGGTTTAATTAGAACTCCTGTCCGAGAATGAAGTGGAAATTGCTACCGCCTTTCGACATGGCACCGCTCTGGCTCGTATAGACATTGTCGAAACCGTAGGCCCAGTCGATACCCATCAAGCCCACCATCGGGAGATAGAGACGGACACCGATACCGGCAGAGCGTTTCATCTTGAACGGGTTGAAATCTCTGGCATCGGCCCAGGCGTTACCTGCTTCAAGGAAACCGAGACCGTAGATCGTCGTGTTACCCAGCATCACCGGGTAGCGGAGCTCGAGTGTGAAGCGGTCGTAGGCATAGGAGTTATAGGAGGAGATCGTACCTCCCTTCATCATCGTCTCGTAGGCCGCAGAGTAGGAGATAGAACCGTTCTCATAGCCGCGCAGGCCGATGGTCTCCTCGGAATAGCCATACGAATAACCGCTCATACCGTCACCACCGACGTAGAAGGTCTCAAACGGTGAACGTTTATTTTGGTTATAGGCACCCAGCAGTCCCATTTCGACGCGGGTCATGAGCACCAGACACTTCTGACCGCTGGTGAGAGCGGTGAAGGTGCGGGTCTTGAACTTCCATTTGTGGTATTCGATCCAGCGGTACATTTCCTGCAACTCGTCTTCGTAGGAGGCGGAGTTGGCGTTCTTGGCCAGATTCGCATAGTCCTTGCCGTCGAAAGCAGACCATGGAGGTGTGATAGTTGCCGACAGGAGGAACTCTGAACCACGGCGGGGGAACAACTGGTTGTCGGTAGAGGTTCTTGCCAGTGTCAGTCCGAGGTTGATGTTGTTACAGTTACCGTTATGGATGTAGAAATAACTCCAGTCGCGCAACATATAACGGGTATAGCCGAGGGTTGCGGAGAACTGGAAATAGTCATCGGGCCAGCGCAGGCGCTTACCCCATCCGATACTGGCACCGAAGACGGTCATCGTCTTGTCATCATCGAGCATCGAATCATAATTATAGTAATAGTTGTTATACGAGCCGTAGCCATAACTATACATGGCGTAGTTGTTGTAGAACGCGTTATTGCGGTAGTAACTGGAGATGTCTGACTGGTGGGAGTAGTAGGCACCGATATTAAAACTGTTCGGACGCTTGCCGCCAAACCAGTTCGTGCCGTAACTCGCACTCAGGGAACTGTAGTATGAACCGTTTGTCTGGAAGCTGAAGGCGAGCTGCTCACCGTCACCATAGGGCAGAATGCCACGGTGCAGCTTGTTCTTGCCGAAGAGGTTACGGATGGAGAAGTTGTTGAACTTAATGCCGATCTTTCCGATGAGACCCGTCTGTCCCCAACCCAGAGAGAACTCCAACTGGTCATTAGACTTCTGCTCGAGTTGCCAGTTGATATCCACGGTACCGTCCTCGTAGTTGGGCTTGATATCGGGCATCACTTTCTCCGGGTCGAAGAATCCCATCGAGGCGATATCGCGCTGGGAGCGCTGCAGGGCATCCTTATTGAACAGGTCGCCGGGCTTTGTGTGGAGCTCACGGCGTACCACTTCCTCATAGAGACGGTCGTTACCGTAGATGCGGATATGGTTCAGGTGAGCCTGCGGACCCTCTGTGACGCGCATCTCCAGGTCGATGGAGTCGCCGACGATGTTCACCTCCACGGGGTCGATGTTGGAGAACACGTAGCCGTTGTTGTAATAGTAGTTGCCTGCGGCATCCTCGTCTTCCTTCAGGCGTTTGCTGATATGCTTCTGGTTGTAGATGTCGCCAGTCTTCATGCCCAGTACGGCATTCAGATAGTCGGTGGTCACCACGGTGTTACCCACCCACGTGATATTGCGGATGAAATACTTTTCACCCTCATCGACTTTTACAAAGACATTCACGTGCTTCTCGTCGAAGTTGCTGACAGAGTCTTCGATGATGGTCGCATCGCGGAAGCCCAGTTCGTTGTACTTCTCGATCAGTGCCTGCTTGGCTTCCTTATAACGTTCGTCTGTAAACTTCTTGGCTTTGAAGATGTTATTGAACTTTCCAGCCTCGTGGATCTTGCCGAAGGCACCCTTACTGATTATCGAACCCTTGATCTTGCTGTCGTCCAGTTGGTCATTGCCTTCAAAGACCAGATGGCGAACCTTCATCTTGGCCTTTTTGTCGATATTCACGTCGAGGACGATCTGTCCGGGGTTGTTGGGGTCGTCGAGCTGGGTGATGTCGATCTCAGCATTCTTGTAACCCTTCTCGTCGAAGTATCTCTTGGCCAGGATCTTCGCACGGTCGATGACATTGCGCGTCAGACTCATGCCTTTCACCATACCAAGCTTCGCCTCCATATCATCACGCTCCGCCTTCTTGATACCGTGATAGACGATGTTGCTGATGCGGGGACGCAGGCCCAGATGGATGCAGAGGTAGATCTTTGAACCGACGATGGAGTCGGCCGTGATGCTTACCTTCGAGAACAGACCGTTGCGCCAGTAGCGCTTCACGGCCTCGGTGATCTGGGAGCCCGGGATCTCTACCTGCTGGCCCACCGTCAGACCGGAAAGACCCGTGAGCACATAGTCCTCATAGCCTTCCACACCTTCTACGGCGATGCCGGCAATCTCACAGGTACGTGGGGTACCGGCGTAAGAGATGTCGGGATTGACGATCTTGTCCTGAGCGTAAGAAGTGGAAAGTGAAAAATGAGAAGTGAAGAGTGCTGTCAGCACTGCCACTTTCCATTTCGCATCCACTCTTATATACCTTATTATATTAAATAGCATTTTGAATACTTTTCACTCTTCACTTTTCACTTCCTCTGCTTCCACCTGTGCTTCAGTCTTACCGAAACGGCGCTGACGGCTCTGGTAGCTATAGATAGCCTTGTAGAGCTCCTCCTCGTTGAAATCAGGCCAGTAGGTGTCGCAGAAATACAACTCCGAATAGGCAATCTGCCAAAGCAGATAATTGGAGATGCGGAGTTCTCCGCCCGTGCGGATCAGCAGGTCGGGATCAGGCATGAAGGCCGTTTCCAGATGCTGACTGATAAACTCCTCGGTGATATCGTCTATCTGATACTTACCGTCGCTGACGCCTTGGGCAATCTGTTTCGTTGCCTTGACCAGTTCCCATCTCGACGAGTAACTCAGGGCAATGACGGCCGTCATCGCGGTATTACCAGCGGTATGGTCTTCCAGTTCCTTGATCTTCTCCTGAACAATTACGGGCAGGCGGTCCATGTCACCGATCATCTTGAAGCGTACGTTGTTCTTCATGAAGATCTCTTCCTCCAAGGAGGTCAGGATCAGTCCCATCAGGGCTGACACTTCCTCGGCAGGACGGTTCCAGTTCTCCGTGGAGAAGGTGTATAGTGTCAGGAATTTGACACCCAGTCTTACGCACTCAGATGTGATGCAGTGCACGGCATCCACGCCGGCCTGATGGCCGAAACTGCGCTCTTTGCCACGCTCGTTGGCCCAGCGACCGTTGCCGTCCATGATGATGGCAATGTGCTGAGGAATACGGCTCATGTCCAAAAGTTCTTTCATATATTCAGTCTCTGTCGTTATTACACGTTTTGCATTTCGCCCATAGGTCGTAGGACAGTCCCACTTGGAACACGCTGTAGCAGTCGGTGTTCTTGAAGAGCCCGCTGCTCTTGATCCCATAGATGTCTTCCTTGCCGTCGAGGTTGTCGCAGGGCGTAAAGCGCATCACCCATTCGGCCGTGAGGTTCATTCTTGATGCGATCTTCCATTTGACACCAGCACCGATAGGGAGGTTCATCGTGATACCACTGTTGTCTCCGCTATGGTGCGTCAGTCCTAATCCGAGGGTGATAAACGGGACAAACCGTCGTGCCCCCCTGTATTCCTGTCCCGTGCCGTATGCCCAGAAGTTGTATTCATACCGGAAATCGGCCTCGGTTATTTGGTTGTTAAACTCATAGCGCTCTATCGGAGACCATGCCTCCTCCACATCGTCGGTGGAGCCCTTGATCTTACCTGTTCCGATGTTCACTGCCAGAGCCATTCGGGGATTCAGGTGGTATCTGGCCACCAGCGTGCCCCAAGGTTGCATCCCCTTCAGGATATTGCCGTTGAAGTCACCTGTATAGGTGATCAGTCCGGCACCGGCTCCCACTTCCGTCCTGTATTCCGGTTCATCCTGCGCCAGGACATCAGCAGCGGGGAGAAGGAATGCTGCCAGCAGTAGTCCTCCTATTATTCTACCAAAATCCCTCGCCATACCTCGTTGGTCTCGTTGATCTTGAACCAAAGGGCACCCTCACTGTCTGTAACAGCCTCTGTGTTGAAGTAGAGATCCTCACTTCCATGAGGCAGGGTGAACTGGTCTGACGTATGCCATGTGATACCGCCGTCCTGACTATATCGGATGGTGTCGGTGCCGATGGCCAGCACATAGCCGTGGAAATACACAAGGCTCAGGTTGGGCGTGGCAGGCAGGTAGTACTTGTTATAACTCTTGTAAGGCAGATAGACCCACTTACAGGCCTGACTGCCTTCGCTATATTCTGCGATTTTGCGCCAGACGACACTGATGAATTCTCCTTCCTCGATGATACCGGCCAGCAACTGATAGTCGGTCTCTTCGTTGGGGGCAAAGGGACAGGAGACAAAGGCAATGCTCTGTCTCGGTAGCAGTGACATGTCGTCATCAAGACTGTCAGGTGCCCAGGTGGCACCTTCATCTTTCGTCACCATGATCTTGCCGTCTTGACTGAAGGCGTAGGCCTCTTTCGTGCCGGCACCGATAAAGGATTTCAGGTCGGTATTGGCAGCCACGATCTGCTCCCATCTCTCCTTCTCCGTATCCACGGGATACGACTCTGCAGGCATCTTTTCCCAAAGGATCGTCCCTGTTTCCACCTGATGCTGGTTGAGCGTAACCTCATACGTGCGGAATTTCTCCAGCGTGTTGTTATACACACGTATCTCTCTTGTCTGGGAGAAGTCAATGGAGTCGGAACTGGAATAGAGGAAGAGTGTGTCACTGGCAATGCTCTTGAGATAGATGTTACCGCTATAGGTGCTGCCGGAGATAGTGGCCAGCACATGTTTCAGGTCACAGTCCTTCGGCAAGGAGTCGGTATTATAGATCTTGTATTGGCTCTGGTCGATGGTGAATGTGGGTGTCGGTTTCAGGACTTTCTTATAGACAGAGTCTCCGCCGCTCTTGGAGGTGGTATGGATATATCGGTTAACCGTCGATAGACTGAATCCCGTGATAGCCATATCGTCGTAGGTGTTCGCCTCGTAATTGTCTGAACCCAGGCACGAGGTGTAGAGAAGCACACTCGAGAGCGTGATACAGAGTACAAAAATATATCTTTTCATGAAAGTGAGCTCAATTTTCTTCACAATTTGGCTGCAAATTTACGCACAATTCCGCAAATTTGCGCCATTTTCACCTTATAATTAAAGAAAATATGATATAATTTGACCGATTTTAAGTTAGTTTAGTGTTTTTGTATAGAAAAAGAGTGCGGTATGAATCACTCACCCCGCACTCCTTTCAACGTACATCGGTATGCATCAGCGTCACGATACTTAATACCGTCACCACTGATACGGCTACCAACATCACCGTTGTTTGAAAATCTAATAACATAATCTTTACCTTAAAAACTACTAACCTAATGAATAAAAATATAATCTCACGATTACGTAGTGCAAAGGTACTAAGATTATAGTGATCAGCCAATAAACAGGGGCGATTTCCAAAGAAACCGCCCCTTATTTTGATGTAGGTCAAAAAGCGTTTTTTACAGCTTCGGACCTGCAGCGACGAGAGCCTTACCAGCCTCGTTACCCTCGTACTTCTTGAAGTTCTTGATGAAGCGAGCAGCCAGATCCTCAGCCTTCTTGTTCCACTCTGCTGCGTCAGCATAAGTGTCACGAGGATCGAGGATAGCGGGGTTCACGTTGGGCAGAGCTGTGGGAACCTCGAAGTCGAAGTAAGGAATCTTCTTGGTCTCAGCCTTCAGGATAGCGCCATCCAGGATAGCGTCGATGATACCACGTGTATCGGGGATAGAGATACGCTTGCCGGTACCGTTCCAACCAGTGTTCACGAGGTAAGCCTTGGCACCGCTCTTC
>CACZVN010000009.1 GCA_902784615.1 uncultured Prevotellaceae bacterium
GAAGTCTGCGCGATAGAGCGAATTCGCCATGATGCCACCTACGAATGCAGCTGCCAAGACAACTGCATCGGGACGTTCTTCGTCGAAGAACTTCTTAACAGCCACCTGATCCGTGAGGTCAAGCTCTTTATGGCTGCGCCCAATGAGATTAGTATAGCCTCGTTGCAGGAGGTTATTCCAAATAGCGGAACCCACCAATCCGTGATGTCCCGCTACATATATTTTACTTTCCTTACTCAGCATCGTCCATGTGGGCTTTGATGAATAGTTTCTTCACGAACTTCATATCGTGGCGAACCATGATCTTAACAAGATCCTCAAATGACGTCTTCTGCGGGTTCCAGCCCAGTTTGGCCTTAGCCTTGGCGGGGTTACCAAGTAACTGATCCACCTCTGCAGGACGGAAATACTTGGGATCAACCTCTACGAGCGATTTACCCGTGGCCTTATCGTAGCCCTTCTCGTCAACGCCATCACCACGCCATTCGAGTTCGATGCCCACCTCCTTAAAAGCGAGGGTAGCAAACTCACGAACGGTATGATACTCACCAGTTGCAATCACAAAGTCATCGGGCTCGGGCTGCTGAAGGATGAGCCACATACACTCGATATAATCCTTGGCGTATCCCCAGTCGCGGAGTGAATTCAGGTTACCGAGATAGAGCTTGTCCTGATATCCCTGTGCGATACGGGCTGCAGCAAGGGTGATCTTTCGGGTTACGAAGGTCTCGCCGCGACGCTCACTTTCATGATTGAAGAGGATACCATTGCAGCAGAACATGTTGTACGACTCACGATAGTTCTTCATGATCCAGAAACCATAGAGTTTGGCCACAGCGTATGGAGAACGGGGATAGAACGGGGTGGTTTCTGACTGAGGAACTTCCTGTACTTTACCATACAGTTCTGAGGTTGAGGCCTGATAGATGCGGCAGGTATCTGCCAGACCGCTGATGCGAACAGCCTCCAGCAAACGCAATACACCATTAGCATCAGTGTCGGCAGTGTATTCTGGAACGTCGAACGAAACCTTCACGTGGCTTTGGGCTGCCAGATTGTAGATCTCTGTAGGACGAATCTTTGAAATGACACGAATCAGTGATGATGAGTCTGTCATATCGGCCCAATGCAGATTTACCAAACGTGCCTTCTTCATGTCGCGCACCCACTCATCAAGATAGAGATGTTCGATACGAGCAGTATTGAAGGATGATGAACGGCGCATCAGACCATGCACCTCATAGCCTTTTTCAATGAGGAATTCTGCCAGATATGATCCGTCCTGACCTGTGATACCAGTAATAAGAGCTACTTTCTTATTTTCCATATTTCAAATGATGAATAGATTTCTATTTATCCTGTCCGGAGAACTGCTTAATGCGCTGTTCTTCAGAGAGTTTGCAGATTAGTAGGGTATCATTGTTTTCCGCAACAATATAGCCATCGAGACCTTGGATAACCACTTTCTTCTCTTGGGTGGTGTGGACAATACAGTTGTGGCTTTCGAAGATGCTGATTTCCTGTCCAATGGATACATTGCCGTAGAGATCTTTCTTACTTTGCTCATGCAACGAACCCCATGTGCCGAGATCGCTCCAGCCGAAGTCTGCTGGACATACGAAGATCTCCTCAGCCTTTTCCATGATGGCATAGTCAACGGAGATATTTTCACATTCTGGGAACATACGGTCAATCTCCTCTTGTTCTTTCTCAGTTCCATATATGGGGAGCATTGACTCGAAGATCTTGGCCATGGTAGGCTGATAGACGCGGAAGGCATTGACGATGGTGTTCACGTTCCAAATGAAGATGCCTGCATTCCAGAAGAAGTTATTTTTCTTGATATATTCTTGTGCCGTTTCCAGATCAGGCTTCTCGCGGAAAGAATCAACTCTGAATATCTCCTTGTTGCGAAGGGAACTTGTACTAAGATCTGCCTGAATATAACCATAACCCGTTTCTGGACGATTGGGCTTCATGCCCAGCGTAACGATGGCGTCCGTCTCACTCGTGAAGACTGTGCATTCTTTGATAACGCGCTGGAATTCAGCCTTGTCTGTAACGATATGATCACTGGGGGTCACAACGATATTGGCTTTCGGATCCTTCGACTTTATGCGCCAACTCACGTAGGCAATACAGGGAGCCGTATTGCGTCGACATGGCTCGCACAGGATATTACGGACGGGAATGTTGGGAAGTTGTTCCTTGACAATGGAGGCATACTTCTGATTGGTGACGACCCAGATGTTTTCGGGCTTGACAAAATCCCCAAACCTGTCAACGGTCAACTGTAACAATGTCTTACCAACACCGAGGACATCAATAAACTGTTTTGGATTCTCCGTCGTGCTCATGGGCCAGAAGCGGCTACCGATGCCGCCTGCCATAATGACCAGATGATTATTCGTTTTTGCCATATCTTTAAACCGCTAATAATCTGCAAAGATACAAAATATCTTTGAGAAACAAGAATTATATAGGAAAAAACTCACTTTTTCTTCTTCCAGGCTTTCAGACAGAAGTAGATCACGGCGATGCCAACTAGGGCGAAGATGGCTATTTTAATGTATTCCGCATATTCGCCGATCTTGTCGTTGAGCTGATCCTCTGGCACAATTGCATGCAAATACCATCCTAAGGCAGCCAATACACTATGCCATCCACCAGCACCGATGGTAGTGAATAACAGGAATTTCCCGTAGTTCATCTTCGCTAATCCCGCAGGAATGGAAATCAGATGGCGAATCACAGGTACAAAACGGCCCGTCAGGGTGGCAGCGACACCGTGGTCGTCAAAATATTTCTCACTTCTTTCGACCTTCTCCTGATTCAGCAGACACATCTTGCCCCATTTGCTGTTGGCAAACTTATAGACGACGGGACGCCCCACGTAGAGTGCTGCGAAATAGTTGATGCTGGCACCGATGTCGGCACCGAGTGTGGCGAAAAGCACCACCAGGAAAACATTTAGGGAGCCACTGGCTGCATGGTAGGCAGCGGGGGTGACTACAAATTCCGAAGGAACAGGGATCACTGTACTTTCCAATAGCATCAGAATAAATACCGTTGGATACCAGCCTAAGCTGTTTAATATGTTTGTGATAAAGTTCATTTCTCTGTGTTTATTTTGTCTGACATATAATCGTAATAGTCCTGAGGGGCCATGTCTTCAGGGAAATAACAGCCAAGAACGGTCTTCGCCTCCTTGGGGTTCCTGTTAGTGGCGATTTTAAGATATGATAGGAATTCGTCAGTCTTTTTCATGTCCATACAGCATAGTGCCATGTAGGAATAGCCCTCATTCCAGTCCTTTTCCACATGTCTGAAGAAATTCTTCAGAAGGAGATATGAGGTTTTGATATAGCGGTTGTCGTATAAGGACACAATGATACGGAGCATGGTCCTTGGGGAATTGTCTGACATACGCAAGGCTTCTTTGAATGCCTCTTCCGCTTCTTTTGGATTTTGGTTTGCCAGATGTATATGTCCTCTGATAATCTCCATATTGACATGATCGCAGTCCATGTCCTGTGTTTTGTCAATATAGTATAGGGCACTCTCAGGTTTGTGCATCTCACTATAGGCGAATGCCAGTTCCTGACAGATCTCAGGAAGATAGGGGGAGTCGTCTGCCAGGTATTCTGCCTGTTCAAGAACCTGTTGGGCTTCTGAATACTTTCCCAGATTGATCAGACAGGTCCCCTGATGCAGAAATCCGAATTCGTCCTCTGGCATGACCTCTGAATATCTCTCAAAATAGGTCAATGCCGATTCGTAATTTCCAAGACTATACAGGCTGTTTGCTTTGGAGAGGATACTCTCAGCATCGTGCGGGTCAATGGCGATGGCATATTCGCTGCTGGTAATGGCACCGTGATAATCCTCGTTCATAAACTGTGCACTGGCCAGCGCATTCCAGTATCGGATGGAGTAGGGGTCATGGTCGATGAGTTCGTTGAAGATACGCTCACTGTCCTTATATTTCCCCAGTCCGAAGAGGGTACGTGCCATCAGTTCCTTAAAATCGTCAGAGTCGTCTCCCTGGGAACGGGTCATCCACTCGAAAGCTTTGTCATACACATTATAGTCAGAGAAGATATTCGCCACATCATAGACGTAGTCCATCTGCTCGTCAGACATCACCTCTCTCATCTGTTCACGGAAGAAATCATCGGCCTCTTCCACCTTGCCTTCGTTGATTAAGATTTCGCCTTGAAGATAAAGTGCCTCTTGCTGGTCAACGGCCAGAATCTGTTCCGCATATTCCCTGGCGGTGTCGAAGTCATGCAGGGATAAGGCCTCACGAGCTTTATAAAGCAAGGGACCAACGGCCTCAGGATTGTACTCCAGTGCGAGGTCGATGGCACGGTTGGCATCCTCTGGTCTGCCGTTATACTGATAATAATCGGCTATGTCAGCCAGGTCATCTGCATCCATATAGATGGAATGTCCCTCCTGTACCGACTCTTCATATTGTTCCAGAATCTTTCTGAAACCCTTACTTTCAAAGTAGGCCTGGTCTTCTGTCATTTACTTGTTTGTCTTCGCCCAGCTGTCCTTAAGTCCCACCGTTTTGTTGAAGACAGGCTTCTCAGGTGTAGAATCTGAGTCGGGTGTGAAGTAACCGATACGCTGGAATTGCAGGTAGGTCAGCGGTTTCATGTCAGCAGCGTAGGGCTCGATATAACAATCCTTAATCACACTGAGTGAATCTGGGTTGATGATCTGCTTCATGGCCGTCACGGCGTCACAATTCTGTTCCTCACGGATACGGGCCAGTTCGTCACGTGGGTTCTCCACCTTCCACAGACGGTCGTAGAGACGTACCTCGGCCTTGACGGCATGGGCGCAACTCACCCAGTGGAGTGTCTTACCCTTGATCTTACGGTTAGAACCAGGCAGACCACTGCGTGACTCTGGATCGTAGGTGCAGTAGATAGTGGTGACATTGCCGTTTTCATCCTCGTCACAGGGATGATCCTCGTTGCACTGGATGATATAGGCATTCTTCAGGCGTACCTCCTTGCCAGGCGCCAGTCGCATGAACTTCTTTTCGGCCTCTTTCATGAAATCATCGCGCTCGATCCACAGTTCACGGCTGAACTCGATGGTGTGTGTGCCGTCGGCCTCATTCTCAGGATTGTTCACGGCAGTAAGCTGTTCCACCAGACCTTCGGGATAGTTGGTGATGACCACTTTCACGGGATCCAAGACGGCTGACACACGGATGGAACGACTATTCAGATCGTCACGAACAGCACTCTCCAACAACGCCATATCATTAAGGGCGTCAATTTTCGTATAGCCGATCTTGTCAATGAAACTGACGATACTCTCAGGACTGTAACCACGACGGCGGAAACCGCAGATGGTCGGCATACGGGGATCGTCCCAACCGCTCACCAACTTCTCGTTCACCAATGCCAGAAGGTTGCGCTTCGACATCAGCGTGTAATTCAGGTTCAGTTTGTTGAACTCCGTCTGGCGGGGACGGTTATCCTCGATGTTGTCTGTCTCACCCTTCCACTCTTTCATCCATGTAACGAACAGATCATAGAGAGGACGATGCTCCACGAACTCCAGCGTACACCAAGAGTGGGTGACCCCCTCCAGATAGTCACTCTGGCCATGGGTGAAGTCGTACATGGGGTAGGCGTTCCACTTGTTGCCTGTACGGATATGGGGGATATTCAGTACACGGTAGATCAGCGGATCACGGAACAGCATATTCGGATGAGCCATGTCGATCTTGGCGCGCAAAACGAGTGTTCCTGGCTCACACTTGCCGCTGTTCATATACTCGAAGAGCTTCAGGTTCTCCTCTACAGGACGATCGCGGAAAGGACTGTTCGTTCCAGGACTCGTGGTGGTACCCTTCTGTTGGGCGATGGCTTCAGAACTCTGTTCATCCACGTAGGCGCGTCCCTGCTTGATGAGCCACACGGCGAAGTCCCACAGCTCCTGAAAATAGTCGCTGGCATAATAGACGTTAGCCCACTGGAAGCCGAGCCATTTGATATCGTTCTCAATACTCTCGATATATTCTGTATCTTCCTTGATGGGATTCGTATCATCGAAGCGGAGGTTACAGGTACCACCGTATTTCTTGGCTAAGCCGAAGTCGATAGCGATGGCCTTGGCATGGCCGATATGCAGATAACCATTAGGCTCCGGTGGGAAACGGGTCTGCATCCGACCACCGTTCTTGCCTTCTGCCAGGTCGTCAATCACCTTCTGTTCGATGAAACTCACCGACTTTTTCTCTTCATTCACATTTAAATTCTTCTCTTCCATATATCTCTTTACCTTTTACTTTTTTACCTTTACTTAATTCCCCGTTCGTTCAGGGCTTTAGCGTATTTTGCCGCATTCCTCAGGTGCTCCTGATAAGTCTTGGCAAAGTTGTGCGTACCAGAGAAGTCCTCCTTGGCACACATATAGAGGTACTCATGATTCACCCTGTTCAGGACGGCATCGATGCCAGCCACAGAGGCGATCTTGATAGGCCCTGGGGGAAGTCCAACATTCTTGTAGGTATTATAGGGACTGTCGAATAACAGCATGTTGTGGTAGATGCGCTTAATGGCAAAGTCCTTCAGGGCGAACTTCACGGTGGGGTCGGCCTGCAGAGGCATGCCCATCTTCAAACGGTTCAGGTACATCCCTGCTATCATGGGCTTCTCCGCATTGTTGGCCGTCTCCTCGTCAATGATGCTGGCCACAGTACAGACCTCGTTGGGAGTCAGCCCGAGTGCCTGGGCCTTGGCCATACGGTTGCTGTCCCAGAAACGGTCGTGCTCCTTCTTCAGACGTGCCATCAGGTTTTCTAATGAGGTGTTCCAATACACTTCATACGTATCTGGCACAAACAGACTGGGGATGGTAGCAGTATCGTAGCCCTGTTTGGCGCAGAAGTCATTGTCGTGCAACAAGATAGCCACGACAGCACTGTCGAGCATCAATTTACGTGAGAGGGCTCCTGCCAGACGATCCATCGTACGGCTCTCAGGGATGGTCAGTCTAACAGGCTCCTGATGGCCGTTCTTTATATTCCTGAAGATAGTGAGTGCACTGGTATTGGGAGGAATGGCGTATCTTCCCGTCTTGATATGTGCCGAATAGTTTGTCGCACGTGCCAAGGTGTTGAACGCCATCATACTTACGTGCTTGGCCATCGGCTCCAGTTTAGCACTGATAGAGTCTTGGGTGTCATCGCCGTCGATATACACGTATTGGGTGTTGTCGCTATTGGAGAAATCCGCCATATAGCAATGGTAGATGGCACCTATCAGGAGGACCAGACAGAGCGCCGCCGCCAACAGATAATATTTAGGGTTGACCTGTTTCATATTACATGATTGCTAAATCGTGTGCAAAGTTACAACATTTTACGCTCATTTTCTTCGATTACTCGAAAAAATTTCGTATCTTTGCATCAAATTGCAGAATTATGAAACTCAGATTTTCTATACAATACGGGACACAATGGGGCGAAAATCTCCATGTGGTGATCAGTTATGTCAGTTCAGACGGCACCAGGAAGCAGTATAACCTGCTGATGACGACCGAGGACGGAACACATTGGCTTTTGGAGACGGCGGCCTTGGAGTCCCGTCAGCATCCGATCTCTACGTTTACTTATTATTATCAGGTGGAAGATGCTGATGGACAGGTGCTTAGGAAAGAGTGGACACGGGTGCCGCGTACCTATCCTTTCGACTCCTCGAAGAGCTATATTCTTTCTGACCAGTGGCGTGACCTCCCTTTGCAGCATCATCTCTATTCCAGTGCATATCGTATTACGAACGATATGGCTGTCGGTGAAGAGGTCCAGCCTCTACGGATGCCTCTTTATCGTAAGACCATCCTCTTCCGTGTCTCGGCACCTCAGTTGCTTAGTGGACAGTCGGTGGCGCTTCTCGGCAGTCATCCTACATTAGGAGGCTGGAATCCCACCCGATACCTGCGTATGGAATACCTCGGACAGAGTGAGTGGATGCTCTCTGTGAATGTTGATTCCATACTGTTACCACTGGAGTATAAGTTTGTCATTGTGGATGACCAGACGAATACGCTGGTGACTTGGGAAGAGGGCGATAACCGTCTTGTCGAGGGCAATGACGATCTGTCATCCCCTGATGCACAACTCCGTGACGGTTCCGTGCTGGTGCTCTATGGTGAGGGCCTGCGTGTGAGGGAACATACTTGGCGGGCGGCAGGTGTCGTAGTGCCTGTATTCTCATTGCGGAGTGAACACTCCTATGGCGTAGGCGACTTCGGAGACCTGCGACGGATGGTTGATTGGGCTGTGGAGACGGGTATGAAGATCATCCAACTGTTGCCTGTCAACGATACGACGGTTTCCCATCATTGGAACGACTCCTATCCTTATAATATCGTTTCGGCCTTCGCCCTTCATCCGCATTATCTGGATCTGGAAGAACTGGGCGCCCTGAAGAGCAAGGCCAAGATGACAGCCTATCACCGTCAGCGTCGTGAACTGAACGCCTTGGGCTATAGTGACTATGAGGCGGTGGATCGTGTGAAGTCGGCCTATATACAGGAGGTCTATGAGGAACGAGGCCAACAGACGTTCGATGCCAAAGAATATAAGCAATGGTTTGCTGAGAACAAGGACTGGCTGGAGCCATACGCCCTGTGGGTAATCAGGAATGAGAAGTTAGAAATTAGGAATTGTGATATTATCTATTACATCCAGTATCACCTCCATCGACAGTTGAAGGCGGCGGCCGATTATGCTCGTTCTAAGGGTGTTATCCTGAAAGGTGATGTGCCCATCGGTGTGAACCGTGAGAGTGTGGAGACGGCCACTCATCCAGAGCTCTTTAATCTCGACTGTTCGACGGGCGCTCCACCAGATACCTTCTCCCAGAACGGACAGAACTGGGGCTTCCCCACCTATAACTGGAGTGAAAAGCGCAAGGCCAAAGGTATAAGTCTGACAGACTGGTTCCGTCGCCGTCTGCGCTGGATGGAACAGTACTTCGATGCCATCCGCATCGACCATGTGCTGGGTTTCTTCCGTATCTGGGAAGTGCCACGGGATGCTGTCTTCGGATTGTTAGGCCATTTCTCACCAGCCTTACCACTGACGGTGGGCGAGATCGAGTACTTTGGCCTGCCTTTCCGTCGAGACCTCTTCACCCGTCCGTTCATCAACGACCGTGTGTTGGACCGTCTCTTTGGCATCCACGCCCAGTTTGTCCGTGAGAACTTCCTGATCCCTCGTGCCTATGGGCTCTATGATCTCAAGGCTGAGTACGACACCCAGCGGAAGGTGCAGGCCCATTTCGAGGGACGAGGTGATGAGAATAGCCTATGGATCCGCGATGGTCTTTACCGTCTCATCAGTGGTGTCCTCTTCGTGGAAGATTCCCATCAGCCAGAGATGTATCACCCACGTATTGGGGCTTATCAGGAACCAGTATATGATGCCCTGAGTGGGGAAGAGAAGGATGCCTATATGCGCCTATACAACAATTTCTTCTACCAGCGTCATAACTTCTTCTGGGGACATCATGCCATCCGTCGTCTGACGGAGATCTTCTCCCAGACACAGATGCTCTGTTGTGCTGAGGACCTGGGGATGCTCCCCGATTGTGTGCAACCCGTACTCGACCAACTCCGTATCCTGACTCTGGAGATTCAGTCGATGCCGAAGCATACGGGCTATGAGTTTGCGCATCTCGACGGTAATCCCTACCGTAGCGTCGCCACCTTCTCTACCCACGACATGTCACCCTTGCGCCTGTGGTGGGAGGAGAGTCCTGAGCGCACCCAGCGCTATTATGTCTCCATGCTCCAGAAACAGGGACGAGCCCCTGAACACCTGCCTGCCCATGTGGCAGAGGAGATCATCGCCCGCCATCTCTACTGTCCGTCGATGCTCTGCATGCTTTCTCTTCAGGACTGGTTGGCGATGGATAGTGAACTGCGTGCCAAGAACCCGCGTGAGGAACGCATCAACGTGCCCAGTGATCCCTATAACCGTTGGAAGTACCGCATGCATCTCAATATAGAGGATCTCCTTGCCGCTACTAAATATAATAATAAGGTGAAAACGATGATCACGCGCAGCAAACGATGATTACCTATAAAACTTACATATTCGATTTAGATGGGACGCTGCTCGACACTTTAGGTGATTTGGCTGCCTCTGTCAATTTTGCCATGCGGACACATGGGATGCCAGAGCATTCGATAGACGATGTGCGGAGATTTGTAGGTAATGGAGTTCGGAAACTGATGGAGCGTGCTGTACCTGGCGGAGAGACGAATCCAGATTTTGAGGTTGCCTTTGCCACCTTCCGCCAATATTATATGGAGCACTCGCTGGATACGACGAAACCTTATGATGGTATCCTGGAGATGTTGGCGGAACTCAAGAGGCGTGGTTGCCGCTTGGCTGTGGTCAGCAATAAGATGATGGCGGCCACACAGGAACTCTGTCGCCATTTCTTCCTTGATACCATCGAGGTGGCCATTGGTGAACACGAGGCAGAGGGTATCCGTAAGAAACCAGCCCCCGATACCGTTTTTGCCGCCCTGCGTCAGCTTGGAGTAGGGAAGGAGGGTGCCGTCTATGTGGGCGACAGCGATGTGGATATACAGACGGCCCGCAATTCTGGCCTTCCTTGTATCTCCGTTCTCTGGGGTTTCCGCGACCGTGATTTTCTGTTACAGCATGGGGCTGAGACATTCGCCTCTACACCACAGGATATCAAGGTGTTTCCCTGAAACCCTATGCAGATTTTTGCAAAAGTTGTGAGTATTCTGCTTGTTTAACGTTTTTTTTTAAAATCAACAGCCTCGCAGTTGTTGGTTTTTCATATCTTTGCAACAAATTCTGACGACAATAATTGAAACAATATCAATATATTAGGAAATGAGAAGAACTACTTTTTTACTGATGCTCTTTGTATGCAGCTTCATCTCTGCCAATGCTCAGACTACTACTAAGATGGAAGCAGAAAGTGCAACCTACGAGAATTGTAAACTCATCGAAGATGGGAAGTATTCAGACGGTAAAGCCCTCGAACTCACTGAGAGCAATGCGAAAATCACCTTTACCTATGCGGCTACAGAAAGCGGCAAGTACACCATCACCGTAGGTTACGACGGATTGTATGGTGACAAGGTGGTCAATCTGATCGTGAATGGAAATACAGCTACCTTCAACACCACAGAGAATGGACCAGGTGAGGCTGTTGTGGGACCCTACCTTATGAACCAGGGTGACAATATTATCGAGATTACGCCTAACTGGACTTGGTTCCGCATCGACTATATCAGTATCGCCGATAACGAGAGTACTGTGAAGTTCGATATTGTTCCGACACCTGTTGATGCCAATGCATCCGATGCAGCCAAGACGGTCTATACTTTCCTCTACGATAATTTCGGCAAAAAGACTATCTCTGGCGTCATGACAGGCGATATGGACACAGCCAATGGCGATATCACCCAGCATGCCGACGTGCAGGCCGTCTATCAGGCGTCAGGCAAATATCCGGCACTCGTTGGCTTCGACTTCATGAATGCTACAGGTATCAACGAGGTAGAGGATTGGTACAAAGAATACACAGACAAATGCATTGCCCTCGCCAAGGACCTTTATCAGCGTGGCGGACTGCCCGCCTTTACATGGCATTGGCGCGACCCTAGCCGCCAGACGGGCGAGTTCTACAGTGGTAATCAGGTCGCAACGCCATGTACCATGAAGATCTCTGATGCCATGAACGCCGACGGTTCTTGGAATACATCATCAGATCTGTATCAGAACATCATCAAGGACATCGACACTGTGGCCGACTATTTCCTCGCCCTTCAGGGTGAAGGCATTGCCTGTATCTTCCGTCCGCTCCATGAGGCCAGCGGAGGCTGGTTCTGGTGGGGAACAGACGGCGGTGCCAACTTTGTCAAGCTCTATCAGTTGATCGTCGATGAGATGGTCAACGTGAAGGGTGTTCACAACGTCATCTGGGTCTGGAACCCTTGTTCCGTCAACGATGCCGACTGGAATCCCAGTGATGCCTATTACGATGTCGTTTCTATCGATATCTATAACGATGCGCTCGACTACTCCAGCAATTATACCGCTTTCGACCAGCTCAAGACCCTCACCGCTGGCAAAAAGATCATCGCCCTATCTGAGAACGGCCCCATCCCCGACATCGACAAGGAGTTTGAGGAAGAGGCCGTTTGGTCATGGTGGATGCCTTGGTATCAGACATGGGGAGGCAACTTCGTTGATAAGACTAGTAAGGAAGAGTGGACCAAATGCATGAATGATACCCGTGTCATTACACTTGAAGACCTTTCTGCAGGCTGGGGTACCTCTACAGCCATCCTCTTACCAAAATCAACCCAGTCCGCCAGTGATGCTATCTATGACCTCCAAGGCCGCCGTCTCACAATGATTCCTTCAAAGGGCCTCTACGTCCTGAACGGCAAGAAGCAATATGCAAAATAGACAGACTATACAGGAAGACGTATCAAATGTTATGTAAAGTTAAGTTTTACCATAAAAAACATGATTTGTTTGGAGGTGAAACGTAAAAATACTAACTTAGCAGCGGAAAAATGATGGAAATAATATAATGGAAACAAGAGTATTACGTGAGATAACTCCATTAAGTGAGAATGACTTCATGTACGTGGCCGACCGCCATAAAAAGGAGTTTGACTATCCCATACATATACACGATGTATTAGAGTTGAACTTTGTGGCTAATGCTGCGGGGGCACGGCGCGTGGTAGGCGATTCAAGCGAGATGATAGACAATCTGGATTTAGTGCTTATAACAAGTCCTGATCTGGAGCATGTGTGGGAACAGCACGAATGCAAAAGTGAAGACATCCATGAGGTGACGGTACAGTTTAGACTTTCTTTCGACTTGCCTACATCACCATTCAAGTATAATTCACACAAATCCATCTACCGTATGCTGAGCAGGGCGAAGCGTGGACTGGCTTTTCCTCCTCATGCCATTATGATGGTTTACCACCGTCTTGTCCGGCTTTCCTCCATCGAGGAGAGATTCTTGGCCGTGCAGGAGTTTTTCTCTATACTCTATGAATTGTCGAAGTTCGACGATGCCCGAGAACTAGCCACCTCATCGTTTGCTAAGGTTGAAGTGGAGAGCGAGTCGAAACGGATCCTGAAGGTGAAGAATTATATTGACGAGCACTACAAGGACGAGATGAGTCTGGAGCAGTTGGCCAGTCTTGTGAGTATGACGTCTTCGGCTTTCAGCCGTTACTTCAAACAGCGCACGGGGAAAAACCTCTCGGAGTATATCGTTGACATCCGTCTGGGTCATGCTGCCCGCTTACTGATAGACACCACCGATAGTGTCAGCATGATTTGCTGGAGAACGGGCTTCAATACACTCTCCAACTTCAACCGTCTTTTCCGTAAGCGCAAGGGTTGTAGCCCCACGGAATTCCGTGAGAAGTACCAGAAGACAAAGGTTATCGTATGAGCGTCAGTATTTGTCGTGTGATGGCTCTCTGGGCTGTTGCCTTCTTTCTTTTCTTCCAGTTCTGGTATCCTTATCATTTCTTCTTCCAAGAGCAGAACCAGATATTCCTCTGTTCGTGGGATTATATCTCCTCCTATTTTGAAAGGTCTGGCGGGTTAGCCCGTCTGACTGGCGACTTTCTCACGCAGTTCTATTATTATCTTTACGTCGGAGCCATCATCTTGATGTCCTGTCTGCTCCTTATAGGTTCCTTGTTGTATAAGGCTCTCAAGAACTTCAAGGTCAGTAAGGCTGTTGTACTGATACTGCCATTCGTGATGATGACCTTCGTAGCCGTCTGCCATTTCAGCACAAGTTACTGTCTTTCATCTACTATCTCCATTTTGGGCTGGACACTCCTGCTATGGTTTATCTCTCTGATGCGAGGTTGGAAACTGCGCCTCACATTGATGGTTGTTTCATTACTACCGGTTTATCATCTTTTTGGACTGCCTCAGCTTAAAAAGATCCAGATGCCCGACTTGATTCTGGAGAAGGATTTTGCAATTGACTGCGAGTATTATTTCGGCAATTATGATCAAGTGATTAAGATGGTAGAAAACGAAGACAGATGGACTGACCAGATGTTATTTTTCTATAACCTATCGCAGGCACAACGGGGTGAGTTGCCTGATAACCTGTTAAAATTCACACCGAACTATCTTGGTACATTCGAGAAGATCGGTCCTGATACGCCTATGTTGACAATCCGAAACATGAATGAACTCTACTGGGCACTGGGCGACATAACTTTTACGGAACGGGCAGCGATGATGACCAATGTGTTCTCACACAACAACCGTAACGTCCGTATGATGCGTCGCTTAGCAGAATGTAATATTGTAAGCGGTGACTCACTGGCGGCAGAGAAATACCTACGTATCCTTGACAAGACCTTTGTCTATAGTAAATGGGCCAAGAATATCCGTCAGAATGGTCACAAGATCTATCAGAAGAAAATGCAGATGGTAAACCAGCGCGACACGATAACCATCTCAGACAATGCCCATTTCCTGATGATGCAGTTGCTGGATGCCAACCCCGACAATATTGTAGCCCTCGACTATATCTTGTGCAGTACACTATTACTAAAAGATATCACAAACTTCAAGCGCGACTATGACCGCTATTGTATTGAGACAAGCAAGCCACGTCTGAAGCCTCTTTATCAAGAGGCTCTGTGCATTTGGCTGGCAGGTACCAACGCCCCTCAGGAGGATTGGGAGAAGTACATCCGGCGTGCTGATGTATTTCAGCGTTTTCAGCAGTATAACCAGCAGCGGGGCAGCGCCCAGTTCAAGGGCACTTATTGGTATTATTTCGACAAGATTAAAGCACCTGAGATATGAAGGAAACACTAAAGACACTATACACACTTGTCTTGCTAACAATCATGGTTTCCTGCACGCCTACACCAGAGAACGTGCAGCAAAGCAATGCGTTGCCTCCTATCTATCCTGATTACTGCGATGTAACCATTCCCGAGAATATCGCCCCACTGAATTTCCTGCTCCGTGCTGACTGTGAGGCTATTGAGGTAAAGGCTGGAGATATCAAGATTAATACCAAAGGCAATCAAGTAACCTTTGATATCGACGACTGGAAGGCACTGATGTCTCAGGTCGCAGGCAACATGATAAACGTGACTGTCACGGCACTGATTGACGGGCAATGGATTGAATACAAGCCTTTTACATGGCAAGTGGTAAAAGACAAGGTTGATCCTTATCTTACCTACCGTCTTATTGAGCCCGACTACGAGATCTGGAACCATGTACAGATTCAGCAACGCTGCGTAGAGAACTTCGACGTAAATGCCATCGGGCACTACGAACAACTGGAGAACCGATGCATGAACTGCCATACCTATGCCAATCAAGATCCCAAACTCTCAATGATGTATGTACGTGGTCCTGGGGGCGGTGCTATCCTAAACCGCGACGGAAAACTGAGTAAGCTCAATATTCCTGGTAGTGTCTATTTTGGTTTCAGTCCTACAGGACGATATATTACCTATTCTACCCAGAAAATTGTCCCAGCTTTCCACAGTTTGGCCAGCAAGCGTCTGGAGGTCTATGACGCTGCATCGAATATCTATGTGGCCGATATGCAAGAACATCATGTGATCTCGTCATCCCTACTCAGCGACAGCCTGAAGTTTGAGACCTTCCCCACCTTCTCTCCTGACGGGAAATACATTTATTATTGCGCTGCAGATACCGTTGATCTGCCAGGTGACATCAAGCAACTACAATACGCTCTTGTCCGCATCCCGTTCGACGAAAGCACTGGCACAATAGGCTCTCAAGTGGATACACTTTACAACAAACGGAGTGTCTGTCATCCTCGCATCAGTCCTAATGGCAAGTATCTTCTCTACACCGTGGCCGACTACGGCACATTCCCTATCTGGCATCCAGAGGCAGATCTACAGATGATGAACCTTGAGACAGGCGCCATTGACAATCTTGACATAGTGAATAGCCAGAGGAGCGACACTTATCACTCATGGTCATCGAACAGCCGCTGGTTTGTCTTTGCCTCCAAACGTGACGATGGGTTATACGGAAAACCATATTTCTGCTATGTCGATAAGGACGGCAAAACCCACAAGCCCTTCTGTCTGCCACAGTTGTATCCTTCCTTCTACGATAATAATCTGAAATCATTTAACGCTCCGGAACTGGGTAAGGGGAAGGTGCCCTTCGATATGGAAGACGTCGCAAAGGTCATGAAGCAGGATTACGTCAATTTTAAGTAAGCAGATTATTTCACCTTTGTTTCCACGCGCTTGTCTGAAGCAATTTCACGCCCTGCCTCGTAGGCATCGAAATCTACCTTTGTCTTCGTAAAGTCGGGCACGTTGAAAGAGTAAAGACTCTCCGAGTAATACTCTTTCGGATGGCGCTGAGGCAGCATAAACGGTTTCGACACCTTGCCCTGTTCGTCGATACAAGCCAAATAGAGTCGGCTATACAAGCCATCGTCGCGGCGACTGGTAAAGACGATCCAGTGTGAGTTCAGGTTCCAGTTATGGTAACTGTCGGCCTTGTCACTATTGATTTCTTTCAACTCACGGGCCTCACCTGACTGAAGATCCAGCAGCCACTGGTCGCTTTCATTATGCCAGACAGAGAAGTAGCCATAGTCCATCAGTGTAAAGAGGATATACTTCCCGTCGTACGAGGGGCGCGGCCACGTCAGGCTCTTACCCATCGCCACAGCATTGAATATAGTATCCACTTTCTCGCCGAATTGCCCAGTCTTCGGATCAAAGGCAATCATGCAAAGATTATATCTCCCGTCCTTGTAATGTGTGGAATAGTCCTGCTGCTTGCCAGTCATATAATACAGGGTATTACCGTCTGGTGAGAATACTGGCGAGTTCTCGTTCCAGTCTTTCGTCTGCAACAGTGAGTCTGTTAGGATTTCATGCGTGGCAGGATGGTAAACAAAGACGTCGCTCGAAAGGTCTAGTACCTCTATGCGCTCATCAGGCATGATATGAAATCCCTGACGTGTCTGGTTTGTGGAGAAGGCGCAATACTCGCCACTGGGGTGCCAATAGGGATAAACCATCGAACCACCAAGCATATCGTTTTTAGCCTTGAGCCACTCACGCTTACCGTCGATCTGGAACATCGTGGCACCATGGTCACCACGGACATGGAAGACAAACTTCTGCGGATCGGTCTGATGTGCCGAGTGACAGTTGACGCACATACCTGGTACCTGGGTATTCTCGATGATGACATACTCGTCGAAAGTAGAGAGGTCACGCTGATAGAGCCCCATGTGGCTGAATACCTCGTAGCCTGGGGCGATACGGCGATAAGTCAGACCCCATTCCTCTAAGGCATATGGACTGACACTAACGTTAAAATCCTGATATTGCATCCATTGTCCGCTCTTTCTAATACAGACAGTGAAGGTCAGTTGTCCACCCTTGTTCTGTAGTGTCAGAGTATGCCAGTCGTCAATATCGAAATCGGCATAATCGCCCTGGGTGTGAAGTTCCCCACCCTTTGAGCCACGCACCACCACATCCATACAGTCGATATCAGCCTCCACGCTGTTGAAATTCAGCGGTGCTATCTCCACAGGTATCGTCACACCGACATAGTCGGGATATATCTTCGGAAGTTCGTTAATAACCGTCGGATTCTCCACCCGGTTAGTACATCCTAACAGAACAAATATGGCTAGTATGGCTAGCATATCTGGTACATATCCTATCTTTTTCATTTCCCTATTGTTAAGTAATACCACGCCGTATTCCTGAATCGGTTTAACTCCGGTGTATTCTGATTCTGGGAATAAACTCTTGCGAACTCATCCATCTGCTGGAGAATCATTGGACTGACAACTCCCTGAGGAGGCTGTTGACGCTGCTGCATAAATGCAAAGGCGATGACTTCCTGACAATGACGAGGATTATACTGAATCCGGTTCTGTACTACTTGGACAAATTGCATAAACCGAGGCACATCGCGATCCAATAGCGGCAACATCAACAGATACTGCGCTGCCACCTGATTTTTCTGGTTATGCATGAACAACTGCCCACAGATCTTATCCAGTTCTATTTCGCTGAACAGGAAATCTTCCTGCAAGCGATACTGACGCAGAGTGCCATAGAGAGGATGTTCATTAATAGATTTCTCGTCGCCCAGCATTGTCATCATACGTTTAGCCCATGAACGGTAGAAGATCGTCTTCTCAAGCATCTGCAAATACTTTCTGGCCACGTCATACTGGCCATTGATGATGTTTGTCTCTGCCAGACGCTTCACCACACGCGCACTTTTATTGTAGTTCGGTATTGCTTCCATCGCTTCAAAAGCGAAGCGCTGGGCCGTATTCACCAGTCCCAGCCAGAAATAAATCTCTCCTGTCAGCTGTGTCATGGCAGAGTTACGCTCAAACTGGGGGAGCAGTCCCTCACTTCCACGCTGGTAGAAATCAAAAGCGCGGTCTCCCAACTGATTCGTCATCGCCAATGCTAAATTCGTAGCGCTCACACTCACAGGCAGATCTGGGGTTTGTTTCTCTGCCTTGGCAATAATCGCATTCCAATCCCTCACGCGAACCAGATAATCATATTCTATCAACTCGTATTTTTTCTTGTCGTATCCCAAGTCAACAGATCCAACAAAAACTACTAGTACCAGCATCATCTCTGTCACGTTGACCCATTGTTTTGCTTTAGGCATCAATCTGATGAAGATTGCCATCATCCAAACAACCACAGGTATTGCCATCAGCAGATATGGCAACGTAACAGGGAAACGATAGTAACTGATACCCTGTACTACTCTCATCAACGGGAATGGTAAATAGTGAGCGCTAAGCAGTACCAAGCCCAGAGAATAAAGTAAGGCTGCAACCGTGATCGTCCATGGCATCATCAGCAATGCCACCAATAGTACCATGGAGCCTGTCAGCCAATACATAACAGGTATTAACAACAATGCGACAAGCCACTTGATCCGAGGCGACCATTTTGCCGACCAACTTCTCCATCCCCATGCAACAGTCATTGCCAACAACAATGCCACCACATACGTTAGCATCACGTTCTCATCGCCCATGGCATACCAAAGCAATATCGACGGGATAAAACTCAAAGCATAGTGATACACAGAGTGCATCAGTCGCCAGGTGAGTCGCTGAATCAGCATGTATAGAACGGCGATAATCAGTGCCCCGAGAGTTACACTATTATAGAACTGCACCAGGAATTCTGCGATATACCTAGCGAAACCGCCTGGCTCTGCCATCCTGCTAAAGAAATAATCGTCATCAAATAGGAATAACTGTATCTGCTCCTGATAGGTTAGCGCAAACGGGTAACGCACCTTCCAGAAGAGGAACGCCATTAAGCCGAAGAACAGTGTCAACAGCATCCCCACCAACCGTTGTGGCGGATTTGAAATTCGCCACTTATTCTGTAATCTCTTCATTCGTATCGGCATTGAATGTCTTGGTGGAGCCGTCTGGCATCTTACGCTTATAGGTCAGTGGAAAGTTTTCTTTTAAGAAGTCATGGAGCACACCCTCCTTCAGGTTATCCGCCATACGACGGGAATACCTCTTATATGCCAGATGGATTTCACGGCCCTGTTGCACCATCTGGTCAGCCTGTTCCATCATACCTTCCTTGCGCAGCATGGAGACTGTGCGATTGTACGTGGCATAATCCTGATAATGCTTCTCAGTCATCTCTTTCCACGCCTGTAGAGAATCGTTCTGTGGAGTACCTCTGGCAGAACTGATGGAGTCGATTGTTACCTGGATGTGACCAGGCTCACCGACAATAAGTAGTTGCTGGACTCCCATGCGATAATGATAGTCGAGCAGAATCTGATACATCTGCATCGTATCCTTCGTAAAGTCCTTGGTAAAGTGGAACTTGCCGTTGGTGATCTCCATGGAATCGACATACTCTGCCGTCTTCGGGCCATATATGGGCACGATGAAGATACGCTTGCCCTCATACTGTTCACCAACTACTGTGCCTTCGATATAGCACTTTCCATCGTTCTGCTGACAACTGTAGAACATTGTCATAGCAGCCACTGCCATAAAACATAATAGAATCTTTTTCATTGTTTATCTCTTTTATTCTTTTATCTTTACTTGTTCTCTGATATTGTCAAAGACCTGCCGATAGGTCTCGTGGGCATCCAGTTCCACCTTGGTCTTCGTGAAGTCTGGACAGTTGTAGGCATCCATCATCTCCAGATAATACTTGCGGGGATTCCGCTGGGGTAGGAGGAACGGCTTCGACACCTTGCCCTGATCATCGATGCTGGCGAAGTAGAGTTTGGTGTACATCCCGTCTTCACGCTTAGAGGCAAAGACGAACCAGCGGCTGTTCCCGCTCCAGTTATGGAAACTATCACTCTTCGGGCTGTTCACCTCACTGAGCTCACGGCTCTCACCCGTCTTCAGGTCCATCAGCCACAGGTCGGCATCGTCCTGACTCACCGGGAAGTTGCCTCGACTGCTCACACAATACATCAGCCAACGGCCATCGTAGGAAGGACGCGCCAACACATAGCTCTGATCCGTCGCAGGACCATTGAGCAGCGTATCTACTGTCTCGCCAAACTGTCCTTTCTTAGCATCAAAGGCGATACGACAGAGCGAGCACTTCACCTTCTCATATTCCGCTGGCACACGACAAGGCTTAGAAGAACTATAATAGATCGACTTGCCGTCAGCCGAGAAGGCTGGGAAAATCTCGAGATCATCGGTGAACAGCAGTGGCGAGAGTATCAGTTCGTTTGTACGGGTGTCGAGCACCTCCACATCGCTGAACCTGTGATAGACCTCAATGCGCTGGCCTGTACCTGTATAGAAACTCTGATGCACGGAGTTCACGGCCATCGCCACATAGTCACCATCAGGATGCCAGTAACTATACGAGCCTGCCGCCTGTGTGATGTCCGTCTTCGTCTCCACCCACTTCTGCTGACCGTCCTTCTGGATCAAGGTGCCTCCGCCCTCACCTCGCATCTGCAAAGTGATGCGGTTGGGATTGGTGCGATTAGCCGTATGGCAGTTGAAGCAACGCCCCGGCACCACCGTCTCCGTCAGGATAGCATACTCATCAAAGGTATGGATATCGCGCTGATAGATGCCGATATCACCACCGACCTCATAGCCTGGTTTAATACGGCGATAGGTCAGTCCCCAGTCATCAAGTCTGTCCTTGCTGACGAAGATTGTAAAGTCCTGATATTGTTCCCACTGACCGTCTTTCTCTACACAGACGGTTACCGTGAGTTCGCCACCCTGATTCTGTTCCGTTAAAGCATGCCAATCGTCGATGTCAAAGTCGGCATAGTTGCCCTGGGCATGCAGTTCGCCACCTTTCGAGCCTTTGATGACGACATCCATGCCGTTGATCTGCTCGTCGGCGAAGTTGAAGTTCAGCGGTGCAATATCAGCAGGAATCGTCACGCCGATATAGTCAGGATAGATCACAGGCAGTTGCTCTGTCTTCATGGGGGTCTCCGGTCCTCCAGAGCAAGCCACGAGAAGCAGACTATAGACTATAAACTGTAAACTAAAAATAATAAACTTCCTCATCGCTCTGCCTCCCTTCTTGTCATTCGCTGCACATACTTGGCATAGGGGGAATCGGGCACACGACCCTGCATCTGGATACAGCGCATCACATCCTGATAGCCGAATGGCATCTGACGATAGCCGCCATACCGTTGCACGGTTCCCATATACTGCTGGAAGCCCTGCAGATTACCCTTCAGGAGCATCTGCGCCATAAAGTAGTCAAGCGCCATCTTGTTCTCCTGATTGTTCAGAAACAGCAGGCCAAACATCTTGTCCATCTCATCATAACTGTAGAGGAAATTGTCCTTGTATCTCAACTGGCGCAACTTGCCATAGACAGGGTGGGCATTGACCTTCGCTTCGTCCTTCATCAATGCCTCGGCCTCTACAGCCCAACCACGATAGAAGAGCGACTTCTTCAGTAGATTCAACTGCTTGGCCGCCGTCTGATAATGCCCGTTTACAATCATGCACTCCGCGATGCGCTTCGTACAGCGTCCGCTCTTCCTGGCATTCAGAATCGACTCCTGCGTGTCGAACATATAGCGCTGCGCCGAGTTCACCATACCAAGTCGCCAGAAAGCCTCTGCCGATGGCAGCATGGAGGTGAGGTCTCTCGTACGAGGTATGATTAGGGCATCCTCACCACTCTGGTAGAAGTCGAACATACGGTCTGCCAGAAGCCGTTTCTCCGCCAAGGCCAGATTCACGCAATTGCTCCAAAACGCCGTCTTCACCTGATACTCGCCAGCCCGTTTCTCGATCTCGTCCCAGCACTCGTTTCGCACCAGATAATCCATGCGAATCAACTCGTACATGTCCTTATTGTAGCCACTCCACTGGGGATACTGCAACGGTATGCGATAATAGTTCAGGCCCGTCATCACCTGTTGCAAGGGCCATTGGGGCAACAGCCACGCATAGGCCATCAGTTGCACAGCCACGAGCCAGCCTGCTGACCACAGATGCTTCCACCCTAACTGCAAGACGCGCACCACGATGTAGATCCACACTGCCGGACCTATCAACCAATAGGCCACAGGCAGAATCAAGACATCTATCCATGAGAATCGCTTAGACAGACGGATACAGGCTAGCGCTAAGGCCAGTACGATCGCCGCAGGCAATGACAATAATACATTGATGTCGCCCATCAGCCATAAGATCAGCGCCACAGGCACCAGACTCAGACACATGGGGACTGTCCCCTGTGTGATGCCCCCGTGTGTCAACAGCCACAAGATCAGTCGCTGCAACGCCACGAACAGCAGGGTCAGTAACAAGGCCCCCTGCCATTCCACATAATAAAATTGTACGATGAACTCGCTAAGCCAGTCTGCCAATCCTCCAGGCAAGTTCAGACGTTCCAGGAAATAATCGCCCGTCCAGAGGAACAACTGATACTGCTCCTGATAAGACAGTGCATGGGGATAGCCGACATACCAAAACAGAAATACACCGATGCCCACCAGCATCGACAGTCCCAAGTTGTAGTATTTCCCTATCCCTTTTTTCATATACGCTGCAAAGTTATAACATTTCTTCGAAACTGCCAAATAATCCAAGAGAATAATAAAACAATCCGTCACTTCTGGGATAACAGGTTGATTCTGTGTTCCTTTTGAAGTGACGGATGATATATGGATGACGGATGGTTAGTGCTTACGGCGCACTAGATAGACCTTGCCGATGTTAGAGTGTTTCTGGTGAAGACCTTCCATGTGGCTGAGGATACGCCCGAATGCCACTAGATTGCCATGAAAACTACTGCCTATCTCCCGGCGGATGCTGCCAAAGATAGCGGCACTCGTCAGCCATTGTCCTTCACTCTCATCAGTTGCTATGGCAAAGCACTCGTTAAACCATTGCTCTGTTGGCGGCTTTACTTGGAACTGACGGTTGTGAGCCATGATCTCGCGTACTTCCTGATCGTTGAACCAATACCGTTCGCCCTGTTCTATACATCTCACGGCCTGACCGTAGAGCCCTTCATAGTCGATGGGCTGTGACAGGTCGATGGCACCCGTCAGTCTGATACCAATAAAACGGCGGTTGCCACTGGCATCGGTCAGCACACTAGGTTCATTGGTGGTGGCAATAAATGAAGCCAGACGAGGGAAGTCTTCCACATGTCGGCCGTATGGCCGTTTGCTCTTCACCCGGGCCAATTGGATCACGTTTTTCAGGAATCCCTCCTGTATGCTCGGTGATATCTGGTTGAACTCATCCAGATTGATGAGCAGGAACTGGCTCATCGCCTGCAGTGTCTGCTTTTTCTCTGAAATGATCAGGTTGTCGTTATAACCCCATTGCAGACTGTCGGGCAGCAGTCGCCGGCAGAAGGTTGACTTATTGTTTCCCTGCTCTGAGATGAGCAGCGGTGCTACCGAGTTACCGTACTGATGCGTCCTTCCGAGCCACTGTGCCACCATATAGAGCAACCACTTGCGAAACCACCCTTCCCACTGAGGTACGTCACAAGGCACCGTCCGTGCCAACTGTCCGATATGGTCGGTCTTACCGTCCCATTTCTGGCGTGCATTCCCTAGAAAGTCTTCTATCGGGTTGAAGGACTGGATCATGCCCGACTGCACGTAGCGCTTGATGTCTTTGTCCCAGGCATCGAGGCCAGAGAGCCGTGCCGCCATGGTCAGGCTATTGGTCGTACGGTCGTCAACGGGTTGCCAACTGGCATCAATATGTTTTAGTTTGTACTCAGTATAACCCATGATTGTATTGAAGCGGAAGTGCCAGCGTGAGTTCAGGAAGTTGATCAGCAGGAGTGTCATCGTTCCGAACTTCCCCAGACTGAGCGGTATTGCCTCTGGGTTCATTATTGGCTGTTCGTCGTGTGGCATGGTGAAGTGCATACGTGTCGAAGGTTGCTCACGTATGATGCTCTTGTCCGTCACCCTGCCGTATGCCACCACCGCCTGTTCGTAGGCCGCGGCTGCCAGTGTGTCTGCTGTTGCTTCATCTGGTGGTAACTCGCCATTTTCCGACATATAACCGACTAATAACTTCACCGACCGTCTGTCAACTCCAGCGAAAGCGGCAATGGTCGTTGGCAGTATCATGGCCGCCTGTTTGACTTTTGCCAGGTCAACGGGATCCACCTCACTGATGGTCAGTACGATGATGCCGTTCTGTCTGATGGCTGTGAGACTCCCGTCGGCACACTTCCGCATCTCCACACCAGGATATACCTCATGGCAACCTGGCTTACGGCTCTTCATACGTTGCATTACTAGTCTGATGTTTCTTGTTGTCACGCGTAGTCCGTTTGTCTCGTTTTTTTTTATTAGTGTAAACTTCATAGATGATTTATTGGGGATGGTTATTGATTGTGATAAGTTAGTTATTACAGTGCCCAGCCATTGGACTGTCTAGTCCACTGTCTGGACTGTCTAGTCCAGACGCTGGACTATTCAACATTTCTTGCTTACCCTGAAGCAGAAGTCGTCAACATATTCTGCGAAGTCACCTTTGATGGTTATACCATTACGCGTCAGCCATTGGCGGATCCAGTCTTGCTGGGCAGGCGTCAGAAGCCGTTCACCATGCAGATAGCGGTAGAAAGTGCCCTTGCTGGTGGATGTAGAACCAAGGTATTTCATCAGAGCAGGCTTGAGGCGTCGGTAGGCATCAGTTCTTACACCCATAAAAATGTTGCCGAACCCTTTTGCAAAGCGTACTGTCCTGACGGGTTCATAGCATTCGCATCGGTCACAGCCGACCACAGGACGGGTTATGACACACTTGTGGACTTTTAATGATGGGGGGGCGGCCATGGCAGCGCGATAGCGCAGGCATTGCTCCTTCATTGGACAGGTTTCATAGATACACACAGCCCACCAATCGGGTACTTCCTCGAATCGTAATTCTTTTTCCATTTTTTAATCCTTTCTTTTAGAGGTTAAACATCAATTCGGCTGCAAAGATAATATAAAATTCAATACGTTTCGGGGTTTTGTACCTACTCCAGCAAAACCTAAATTCACTCGGTCCCAATCCGTCACTTTGTAACTAATTGATATGTAGTATAATACACCAAAAGTGACGGATGGTGTCTCTATACATTTTTGAATTTCCTGACTACTCCCAAGGATATAAAAAACCCGCTCCGCAACAATATGCTGCAGAGCGGGCCGGTAAGAGTAATTAATTATGTGGAATTTTTATCATTTCTTTTTGAAGGCCCACCAGGTAGCCTCACCCCAACCACCTGTTCCTGGGGCTGCGTAGATCAGTTTCAGATTATCAGAGGTAAGTTCAATGATTTCGAAGTCAGTTGGTTTTTCTCCGCCACCATTAATCTTGAACGGCCATAGGATAGACCCGGCATCAGTGTTCAATTTACCATATGCCCAGTTGGTAATTGATCCGTCAACAGTTGCAACAGTCTTCTCACCATTACCCCAGTCCTGAATGGCGAACTTACCAGAGCGGATTTCTTCACCACTACCATTGTATGATTTGACAGTAGCAGTCTTCCAATCGAAGGTCATGTATGCAGCGGCACTTTCCTCACCAGTGGCAACTCCTGTGTCAGAATGCTGTAGCTGACCAGTCAAGTCTGCAGGAGGACAGCCCCACCAAATGCCACCAGTCCAGTCATCACCGGCAGCATAACCAACGTTGCCCCAAACGGCACCGTCCTCACGGAACTCTGTATCCCATGTCCATGCCTTATTGTCAAAACCTGTTAGAGCACCTTCGGCATCAGATCCACTCTTGAAAGCCCACCATGTAGCTTCACCCCAGCCGCCTGTACCAGGGGCCGCATAGGCCAGTTTCAGATGAGAAGCATCCAGTTGGAGGATCTCAAAACTGGTTGGTTTTTCTCCACCACCATTAATCTTAAAGGGGAAGAGGATTGCTCCCTCAGAAGTTTTGAACGTACCGTATGCCCAATTAGCAATTGAACCATCAACAGATGCCTGGTTTTTCTCTCCAGTCCATCCTTCAACTGAATATTTACCCTTACGGATCTGGTTACCACCGGCATCGAAGCAGGCGATATTGCCATCATCATAGATAACCATCGTGGCGGCTGGGCTTTCCTCGCCAGTAGCAACTCCAGTATCAGAGTGCTGCAGCTGACCAGTCAAGTCTGAAGGAGGACAGCCCCACCAGATACCACTAGTCCAATCGTCACCCGGTGCATAACCGAAGTTACCCCAGACTGCACCATCCTCGCGGAACTCTGTATCCCACTTCCAGGTCTTTGAACCGTAGGCATCACTAGCAAGCCAACGTACTACTGGCTCCAGTTCCTGAGGAACATAGACCTCTGCTGTCTTAGAACCAACGATCGTATTGCCATTAAAGTCACGGGTTTCGATGTAATAGGTCTGAGTGGTGGGATTTCCACGCTTAGGGACGATCTTGAACTTTCCAGAAGCCTTACCGGAGGCAAGTATATTCTGATTACCCTCTTCATCCAACTGATAGATTGAGACTATACGGGAAGGTGAGGTAGTGAAAGTAAAGTAGTTACCATCCGCAGCCTGAGTGGTATATTCTTCATCAGCATATTGGACAACGGAGAAACCGCTTGCCAACTGCTCGCCAGTCAGGTCTGAGTTGCCTGGCATACTGATGCTGTCCTTTGACGGGTCGCAGGCAGTCAGCAAGCCAAGGGCTGTAATCATGAATAATATTTGTTTTTTCATTTTGTCTTCAATTTTAGTTGTTCAATAATTGGTTACCATCCACCATATTCTGAAGTGGCATCATTCCATCCGTCGTTTTGCTGTACTGTACCGAGTGCAATCTGAGTCTCAGGCATCTTTTGGAATCCTGCCGTTGCATTATAGCGAGCAGCATAGCCACCATTATGAGGTGTGTTAGTGTCGGGACTACCGCAATAGTAGATGGATTGTCCTTCCTGCTTGGCCAGTGCTGTTGCTGCGATATGCCAACGGCGGATATCATTCCAGCGGATACCCTCGCAGGCCAACTCCCAACGGCGCTCGTTCTGTAATGCGGCAAGAGAATAATTGCTGATCGGATCAAGGCCGGCTCTTGCGCGCACCTTATTGATTCCTGCTACATCCTCCTTCAACTCACTCTGCATCAACAAAACTTCAGCAAAGCGGATCAGTACGAGATCGTGGATATTTGAAAGTTGGAAGTTGTTCTCTCCAGAGGTGTCCCAGTTATCAGGATACATCACTGTCTCGAAACAGAATACGTATGCAGGTGGTTCAGCACCATCGCTGCCTTTCACGGTTCCATCATTCTTGGCACAGATGGGTGACCACTTCTTACAATAATAATCACTCTCCTGTACAAAGTCTGCCCATCCACCACGAGTATAGGCAGGCATCTCATTAGTGTCATTCACGTCAGCGATTGAAGCCTTCAGGCGCATATCATTGGGCTCTGCAGCTTTCCAGTCGTTCACGAGGTTTGGAGCAACAGGTCCTGCACCCCAGCCTTGTCCGAATGGGAAAGTATTGGCAACATCCTGACCACCACGCACGCCAAAGTGCAATGCTATACCATTCGCATAACCGATAGTGGTCTGCCATGAAGCCAGTTTATTGAACTTGATGGCGAACATCGATTCAGGATTTATTCCGTTGTCGTCCTCAACCCATTTCAGTCCCTGTCCTGCATAAGCTTTATAATCGTTGATAGTCTTCTTGTTGGTATAAGCCCAAAGATTACGGAAATCCGGCACCAGCGTATAGCCTGAGTTGTTCACACAGTCATCAATATAGCCAATCACATCCTGCTTTGTCAGTGCACCACCATCAGGCAGATCAACAGAGGTCAGTGGATTGTAAGATGTGCTGGTCAGTGCAGCAAGATCCGTACCATTACCATACATACCTGTGTAGTAAAGCCAAGCGCGTCCCAGCATGGCTTCTGCCGTATATTTGTCGATACGGCCATCGCTGCGCTTTTCGCTCGGAAGCATTTGGCATGCATCACGAAGATCCTGCAGGATCTGTCCCCAAAGCACCTTCACGTCTCCCTGTTTTGTTTCTTCCTGATCAGGACTGGTAATCAGGGGGACATTTCCATACATAGAAGACAACTCATAGTAATAGAAGGCACGCAGGAACTTAGCCTCAGCAATACCTTTGTTCTTCACATCCTCTGCAATGCCTTCTGCATTCTCAAGCACATTGAGAAGCGTATTGGCACGGGCTATACCTGCATAGCGATCCACATAGAACTGATTGGTCATATCTGCATTGTAGTTGCAGATCAGGTCTTCTGCCTGCATCAGTTTATCATTGGTACCACCACCACCGAGTTGGTCATCGCTGGCCAGACAGGCAGCATAGAGGAATGAACACTGGGGATTGGCATGTGTCGTGTTCAAGTTCTGATAGACACCGGCAAGCACTGCCTCAATGTCACCATCTGTCTTCGGGAATTCACTGGTTGACATTTCGCCGATGTTCTCTACGTTGTCGATGTCACAGGAAGCAAGTCCCAGAGTGACAGCGACTGCGGCAAATAAAAATATCTTTTTCATATTGTGTAGTCTCTTTTTAGAATTTAACATTTACACCTACCAAATAGGTACGCGGCTGCGGGTAGTTACCTACATCGACACCTGTTACCCAAGGTTCATTACCGTTAAGTGCCATACCGTTTTCAGGATCCATACCCTTGTAACCGGTGATAGTGAACAGGTTCTGAGCAGCGAAATAGAGGCGAAGCTGCTGGAATGGGCTCTTCTTCCACACCTTCGTGAAGTCGTAACCCAGAGTCAGGTTCTGCAGACGGAAGTAGCCGGCATCCTCAATATAGAGATCAGAGATGGACTGCCAGTTCACACCACGGTTCATAGCAGCCAGTTGTGGGAACTTATCACTGGTACCCTCACCGTTCCAATAGCTATAAACCTCTGTGGTATAGTTCTCGTACTCGCCATCAGTAAACTTACGATATGAGCGAGCCACCTGCTGTCCAAGTGCTGCATAACCAGTCACGTTCAGATCGAAGCCCTTATATGAGGCACCAAGTGTGATACCCATTGTCACATCGGGGTTGGGATCACCCAGATAAGTTTTATCGTCAGCAGTGATGATGCCGTCGCCATTGGTATCAACAAACTTCAGGTCACCGACCTTCAGATCTGCACCTTGCAGGGAGTTTGCTGCGTCACCATCCTTCAGTGTGGCTGTATAAGCAGCGAGGTCTTCGGCATTCTGAATCGGGCCATCTGTCTTGTAACCCCAGAAGTAGCCAATAGGCTGTCCTTCTTCGAAACGAGCCATATAACCTGTGCCCTGTGCCAGCAGGTCGTTACCGCCATTGTTGTATTTCTGAGAGCTGTTCACTTCGGTTACCTTATTCTTGTTATAGGCAATGTTGTAACCGATGTTGTATTCAAAGTCTCTACCAATCTGGTCGCGCCAGTTGATGGCGAATTCAACACCCTTATTCTCAACTGTACCGGCATTCTTCAACTGGCTGTCAAAACCTGTTGTTGGAGAAACGGGAACATAGAGTAAAAGATCTTTTGTTGTCTTTTTATACCAGTCGAACACAACGCCGAGTTTTCCACCCAGGAAACGTGCATCGAAACCGAGATCGAGCTGCTCTGATGTTTCCCAAGTCAGATCCTCGTTAGCCAGTCGGGAAAGGGAGGCGCCTTTTGTTGGCGTATCCTTGGCATTGTTGAATGAGTACATACTATATGCATCATAGGCGAATGCTGCCTCATACTGGAATGCGCTGATACTCTTATTACCGTTCTGACCCCATCCTGCACGAATCTTCAAGAAGGAGAGCCAGTTTGCGGTGTTCTTCATAAACTTCTCGTTGGATACAACCCAACCTGCAGAGAAGGAGGGGAAGTAGCCCCAACGATGACCTGGTGCAAATACAGAACTGCCGTCAGCACGGAAGATAGCGGTAAACATATACTTCTCGGCAAAGTCGTAGTTCAGACGGCCGAAGTATGACATACCGCGAGAATCACCGTAAGGATAGCCGGAGACAGTTGCTGTCGTGTTGTTCTTCATTAGGCTCATATAAGCATGATCCAAGTCTCCTACGATAGCATCAGAAGAAGTGGCATTCAAACTAAGTCCATTGTTAGGCCGGCTCTCACCATACTCAGTACCAGCCAGCAGGTCAAAGTGGTGATCCTTGATATCAAACTTATAGTTCAGGGTATTGGTGGTGCCCCATCCCCAGCCAAGACCAACTTGGTTGGTTGCCTGGTCTGTAGTACGCATATCACCCTGATCGTTAATTTTATAAGTCGGCAGATAACAACGCCAACTCCACGAACTCTGATTATAACTGATCTGTCCGCGATAGGTCAAACCCTTGATGGGCTGAATCTCAACATAGCCCACAGCATTAAGGCTGTAACTGGCACTCTTGTTGTTAGCACTCTGGCTGTTGATAAGGTTAAGTACAGGGTTACTGGCATAAGAAGTATAGTTGAACATTCCCATGTTCTTCAGGTCTTCATAACCAAAATAATCACCGTTCGCATTAGTAATAGGAATCAACGGGTTGCCGCGGAGAGCGGTAGACAGGATGTTGGAGTACTGGTTACCGATCTGAATACCCTGATTCTGTTTGTGGCTATAATAGAGATTCTCACCGACCTTGATGACATCGAAACTGTTGTCAGCGCTACGCAGCACTACATGGTCAGAATTGATACGTAAGGTGAAACGGCGATAGTCAGATTTTGCATAGTCACCACCAAAAACACCGTCCTGATACTGATAACCAGTACCGATAGAGAATTTCGAACGATCAGAACCTCCTGTGATATTTAAAGAATGACTTGTGGTAACAGCATTCTTGTTACGCAGGGCTTCAACCCAGTTTGTACCAGGATTTGAACCATTCTGATATGCTGCAAGAAGATCCTCTTGTCCTTTAAAATACTGAGACCAGTCACGAGGAGACTCTCCTGTGTTGTAGCGTACCAGATCCATGACCTGCATATATTCCCCTGCAGTCAACATTTGAGGCAGACGGTAGATGTTGGCCCATCCAATGTTTCCATCGTATTGGACACTAACCTTACCTTCTTTACCCTGCTTGGTGGTCACGAGGATCACACCATTAGCAGCAGCCGAACCATAGATGGCGCAGGATGCAGCATCCTTCAATACGTCAATACGCTCGATGTCGGCAGGGTTCAAATTGTTGATGTCTCCACCACTTACGCCGTCAATAACGTAGAGAGGCTTCGTGTCACCATTGGTACCTGCACCACGGATAGCAATCTTAAAGCCATCACCAGGCTGACCGGAATTTGCCTGAATGCTTACGCCTGGGCTCTGGCTCTGCAGAGCACCAAGAACCTGCGTGGTATTCAGTTTGGCAATATCCTCACCCTTTACCTCTACCGTAGCACCTGTCACCAGTTTTTTCTTCTGGACACCATATCCTACAACCACCACTTCGTCGAGAACGGCATTATCGTCCTTCATCGTGATTTGGAAATTGTCCTGGCTACCGACCTTGATTTCCTGAGTCTCATAGCCGATGAACGATAAGACGATCGTTGCACCCGGATTCACATTGAGAGAGAAGTTACCGTCGAGATCGGTAACCGTACCATTCGTGGTACCCTTTTCCACTACGCTGGCACCGATGACGGGGCCCTGAGCATCGACTACAGTACCTGTAATCTTCTTCGTTGCCTGCTGAACCTCCTGTGGAGATTCTGCGGCATTGGCATTTGACGAGTAGCCGAGACCCAGAAGAGCCATGGCACTCATCAGCAGCGCTGTCTTTCTAAATTTTCGATTCATACTTGAGTGTTATACTAAGATTAAAATAATTTGTATCCGTTTAGTAGGTTTTAGGATCAACAGGGCTTCCGAGTCGCTTTCCTTATATATGTAAGGTTCGCGCGACTCTTCATCGATTAAGAAGAATTGTTCTTGTTCATACGTTTTAGTCTTTATTAATTCATACGATAGTTATAGTCATTTAGAACCTGTCGATTCGCCTGCAAAATTAAATTGAATTAACGATACGGCGCAACTCTTTTTTGTCAAATACCGACACTTTCCTATAAAAATAAAATTCTGGGATTATGCTTTATTAATAAAGTGGCAAACTTTGCTAAAAAAGTTGGAGGCAATTCAAGCAAATTTGTTTATCTTTGCAGCGGTTTTTAAATAAACAACAGTTATGAACGATTTTGAAAAGAAAGTGGCTGCCCTGCGTGCTCATCATGAGACGCTGTTGAGCCGTAAGAACGAACCTGTGGAGTGGGGGAATGGGATATACGAGAAATATAAGTACCCGGTAGTGACCGCTGCCCATATCCCTTTGGAGTGGAAGTATGACTTCAACGAACAGGATAATCCCTACCTGATGCAGCGCATCATGTGTAACGCCGCCTTGAATTCAGGTGCTATCAAATGGAATGATAAATACGTGCTCGTGGTGCGCGTGGAGGGAGCCGACCGTAAGAGCTTCTTTGCCGTGGCCGAGTCGCCCAATGGCATCGACAACTTCCGTTTCTGGGACGAGCCTATTACGATGCCGGATGATGTGATCCCCGCCACGAACATCTATGATATGCGTATCACGCAGCACGAGGACGGATGGATCTATGGTGTGTTCTGTGCCGAGCGTCACGATGACTCTCAGCCTGGCAATCTCTCTGCGGCTACCGCTACGGCCGCCATCGCCCGTACGAAGGATCTGAAGACGTGGGAGCGCCTGCCTGACCTAAAGACGAAGTCGCAGCAGCGTAATGTGGTGCTCCATCCAGAGTTCGTCGATGGAAAGTATGCTTTCTACACCCGTCCGCAAGACGGCTTTATCGACACAGGCTCTGGCGGTGGTATCGGCTGGGCACTTGTTGATGATATCACCCATGCCGAGATTAAGGAGGAGAAGATTATCTATGAGCGTAAGTACCATACCATCACGGAGGTGAAGAACGGTGAAGGTCCGCACCCCATCAAGACACCGAAAGGCTGGCTCCATCTGGCTCATGGCGTACGTGCCACGGCCGACGGTCTGCGCTACGTGCTCTATATGTATATGACCGCCCTGGAGGATCCCACGAAGGTGATCGCACGTCCGGGTGGCTATTTCCTTGTGCCTGAGGGTGATGAGTATCTGGGCGACGTGATGAACGTAGCCTTCGCCAATGGCTGGATCGCCGATGATGACGGTAAGGTGTTTATCTACTATGCCTCCGCCGACACGCGTATGCACGTGGCTACCTCGACGATCGACAAACTCATCGACTATTGTATGAATACACCCGAGGACGGTCTGACTACTGCTGCCAGCGTGGAGACTATCAAGAAACTAATCATAAAAAACAGAGGCAATCGTCTCCAGACAAAGAACGAAGACCAATGAAACCATACAAATTCCAGCCATATCTGAAGACCACAATCTGGGGAGGCTATCAGATTGCGCCCTTCAAGGGTATCTTCAATGCCCAGCCCAATGTGGGTGAGAGTTGGGAGATCAGCGGTGTTCCAGGCCATGAGAGTGTGGCCGTGAACCGGGGACTGATTGATGATGTCGATGAGGGACTGACACTGGTGGAACTGATCGACAAGTACAAGGGGTTGCTCGTCGGGCAGAAAATCTATAAGAAGTTCGGCAATAAGTTTCCACTGTTGGTGAAGTTTATCGACTCCCGTCAGGATTTGTCTGTTCAGGTGCATCCCGACGACAAACTGGCGATGGAGCGTCATGGCTGTGCCGGTAAGACGGAGATGTGGTACATTATCAAGAGTGATGTGGGGTCAAGAATCTATGCAGGGCTTTCGAAAAGCATTACGCCTGAGGACTATGAGCAATTGGCCACTGCCGAACCTCAAAACGGGCGTTCGCCGATGCAGGACGTCATTGCCACTCACGAGGCTCATGAGGGAGATCTCTATTTCCTGCCTGCCGGACGGCTACATGCTATCGGAGCGGGTAATTTCCTTGCAGAGATACAACAGACCAGCGATATCACCTATCGCGTCTATGATTTCGGTCGTAAGGACGAACACGGTAATCCGCGTGAACTGCATATCGAGCAGGCCAAGGATGCCATTGACTATCAGGTGTGGCCCGCATATCGTACATCCTATGACAGCACTAAGCCCATTTCGCAGCTCATCAACTGCCCCCACTTTGTAGTGCATCGCGTGGTCGTACAGGTTGCTCAGCAGATTGACTTCCATTGTGATTCGTTCGTCATTGTAGTCTGTCTGTGGGGCAATGCCAATATCAACGGCATTGACATCCGTCAGGGTGAAACCATCCTCGTACCTGCCAGTGAGAATATCCTTTACATCTTCGGCAATGCTACTTTTCTTACGGCAACAATGCCGTAATAACTCTGATTATAACTGCTGCAATCTTGCGATGTATTTGCCGAGGATATCGAATTCAAGGTTGACGACCGTGCCCACCTTGATGTCGCAGAAGTTCGTGTGCTCGAAAGTATAGGGTATGATTGCCACTTGGAAGGTGTTCGAAGTAGGGTTGCAGACCGTCAGACTAACGCCATTGACGGTGACGGAACCCTTATCCACCGTGAAGTAGCCCTTCTTGGCCATCTCCCTGTTCTCTGGGTATTCGAAGGTGAAGTAGGTTGAGCCGTCGGCATCCTCCATGGCGACGCACTTTGCTGTCTCATCTACATGTCCCTGTACGATATGACCATCCAGACGACCGTTCATCAGCATTGAGCGCTCCACATTCACCTTGTCGCCTATCTGTAAGAGTCCAAGATTAGTTCTGTCGAGCGTCTCTTTCATGGCCGTCACCACGTACTTGCCATCCTTGATGCTCACCACCGTCAGGCACACACCGTTATGTGCCACACTCTGATCGATCTTCAGTTCATCGACGAATGAGCATGTCAGCGTGAAATCAATATTTTCTCTGTCTTTCTTGATCGCTACAACGGTAGCAAACTCCTCTATAATGCCTGAAAACATATGAATGTTTAATCTTTAATGTTTAATATAAAAACGGGTAACGTGCCGATGATTTGGTGAAAACTCCTGTTTCACACGATTTGGGGGCTCCCTGCTGTTGTAATCCACCGGCATTATTGCTTTCCCGTGAGGGATGACTGTGGCCCGCCATTGGCAAGGGAAACGGTCCCGATGATTTTTTTATAATGTAGAGTATCCCGATCTATGCGGCACGACCCGTATTTGAGTGCAAATATACGCATTTTCTTTGAATTATCCAACTTATTCCGAGAAAAATATATATCTTTGCAAAAAATTAAGGAATTTATGGCAAAGAACATCTGTATCATCGCGGGTGCAAGACCCAATTTCGTGAAAGTGTCTCCCTTGGTTCGTGCAATCGGAAAGCGCGACGATGCTCAGTGTCTGCTGGTGTATGCGGGGCGTGAGGACGATCCTACGCTTGAAGCCTCGCTCTTTGACGATCTGCAGATGCCCCGTCCGCAGTATTTCCTGGGGGTTGACAGCACGAGTCTGAACGAAATCACCAGTCGGGTGATGGCGGCTTTCGATGCTTTTCTCGATGAGCATCCTGTCGATGTGGTGATCGTGGTGGATGACCTTGCCTCGACGATGGCTGCAGCGATCGTCACGAAGAAGCGGGGTATCCGTCTGGCGCATCTTGTCGCAGGCACGCGTTCCTTTGACATTAACATGCCGAAGGAAATCAACCGTCTTGTGATTGATGCCCTCAGCGACTACCTCTTTACGGCTGGTGTGCGCTCTACGGGTATCGCCACGCGCGAACAGTCGGAAAACTCACAGACCTATATGGTGGGCAATATCCTGATGGATACCCTGCGCTTCAATTATAACCGTTTGAGAAAACCTGCCTCCCTGCCTGATATTGAGGAGGGGAAATACCTCGTCTTTACCCTGAATCGCAGGGCTCTTATCGCGGATACAGAGAATCTCGCCAAGATGCTCCAGGTCATAAGGGAAGTCGCTGGCTCCACACCCATCATCGCCCCGTTGCGTGGCCTCGCCCGTCAGGCTGTTGAAAACCTCACCTGTCCCCCTATGAGGATCATCGAGCCATTAAGTTATTTGGAATTCGGTTGGCTGACGGCGCATGCCAAAGGTATCATCACCGATTCTGGCAATGTCTCTGAGGAGGCCACCTTCAACGGTGTGCCCTGTATCACGCTCAACAACTATACGGAGCATCAGGAAACCGTCAGTGTGGGCTCGAACGTCCTTGTTGGTGAAGATCCTGAAAAACTTCGTGACGTCCTTTCCCAACTCCTTGCAGGCAAGTGGAAAAAATGCGCCCTGCCTGACCGTTGGGACGGCCGCACGGCTGACAGAATCGTTAAGATTCTGGTAAATTAGAAATTAGAAATGAGGAATTAGAAATTGTGATTTCCTGGCAAGCCCTTCTCCCTTTGCAGGTGAGAGGTATCTGCCTATAGAAGTAATCACAATTCCTCATTTCTCATTTCTAATTATCTTTCTAATAGTTCTCGGCTTTCACCTGGAAGTATGCCTGCGGATGGTTGCAGACGGGGCACTCCTCTGGGGCTTTCTTGCCGATGACGATATGTCCGCAGTTCGAGCACTGCCAGATCACGTCACCATCCTTTGAGAACACCCGTTCCTTCTTGATGTTGTCGAGCAACTTGCGATAGCGCTCCTCGTGCTCCTTCTCGATCTTGGCTACACCTTCGAACTTCTCGGCAATCTCGCCGAAACCCTCCTCACGGGCCTCCTGAGCCATACGGGCATACATGTCCGTCCACTCGAAGTTCTCACCGTTGGCGGCTGCCTCTAAGTTTTCGGGCGTACTCTTAATGGCACCACCCTCTAAGAGTTTGAACCACATCTTGGCGTGCTCCTTCTCGTTGTTGGCCGTCTCCTCAAAGATAGCGGCTATCTGTACGTAGCCGTCCTTCTTGGCCTTCGATGCCCAGTAGGTGTACTTATTACGTGCCTGCGACTCGCCAGCGAATGCTTCCTGCAGATTCTTTTCAGTCTTTGTTCCTTTCAGTTCTTTCATATTCGTGTTTGTTTTAAAATCCTTATTTCTCTAATCCCTTGCCCGACATCAGGAGCTCTACCAGCGGATAGTCCTTATAGCAGTGGCGCTGCTGGTCCCAGAAACCGAAGTCGGCATCGTAGCACCAGGTTGTCCAGGCGATATCGAACTCGTCGAACACGGTCAGCACGTCACGATACCAGTTGTAGGCCAACTCACGATCCACGGGCTCATACACACCCCACTCACCACAGAACAGTTGCAGGTCGTACTTCTTGGCGGCCTCGATGGCGTCCTTGAACTGCTCACGGATCTTGTCAATGTTCCACACTTCCTCTGTGTATGGCTTCAGTTCAGGCTTGATGGCGTCAGGCGCAGCATCGTAGTCCTCCTTTGATACGAGCACACCGGGATAGTTCACCTTGCCCTTGTAGGCTGCACACAGTGGCGACCACCAGGCACCGTAGTGGGTCAACAACATCGGATTGTAGTAGTGGAACGAGAGGATGATGTTCTTGTCGCCCTCGGGCACCTTCAGATACTTGATGGTCTGGTGTCCCTGCCACAGGTTACTGCCGATCACCAGCGTGCGTTGAGGCTCCAGTTCGCGCAGGACCTTATGTACCTTGGCTATCAACTGGTTCCACTGCTCGTGCTCCTCAGCCACGGGCTCGTTCATAAACTCGTAGGCCACCCAGTCGTTGCTGCGGTCTTTCAGGAATTCCGACAACTGGCGCCACAGGTTGATCAGGTCCTCCTGCGACTTCTCCGACGTAAACAGCGTGTTGGCGGCCTTGTCGTCCTCGTTCACGGCATTGAAGTAGTGCGAACGGATGATGTGCAGATCGACGATGGCGCGCAGGTTGTGCTTCTTGGCCCAGTCGAGGGCGTTGTTCAGCAGATCCCATGCCTCGGGCAACTTATTGCCCTGCTCGTCCCAGAACTGTACCTCGTCAATGGGGATACGCACGAAATCGAAGCCGATCTCCTCCAGACGGGCGAAGTCGTCCTCCTGGATATGCAGACGACGGGCCTCACCGCGCTGCTCCGACTGCGACAGCCAGTGACTGATATTCGTACCGCGCTTGATACGGAAGTTATTCACTTGTCCTGCCTGATCCTGACTCAGGGTCTTGTTCTGACATGACGTGATAGCAAACATGGCGGCCATAATAAGGGCCAAGGTGAAAAATTTCTTTGTCATACCTATTTGATTAGTTATTCATTTTTATTGGTTGCAAAGATACAATAACTATTCCATATTACCAAATGTATATCGCAAAAAATATAAAAAAGTAAGTGATAAACTTGTGTATATCAGAAGGATTGTGTAAATTTGCCCCCAAGTATTGTTTAATCATTAAAACCGAAACTAAAAATGACGAAGAAACTGATTTTAATGCTCATCGTGGCATTAGCATGTACTTTGAATGCCGACGCCCAGGGTTGGCTGGGTAGAGTAAGAGATCGTGCGACCGAGGCTGCCAAGCGTACCGTAGAGTATAATGTGGAGCGTAAAACAGTGGATGCTGTTGATGACGCCATGAACCCTGATCGCAATAGAGACAATAATCGCTCAAAGAAGAGCAACGATGCCGACTATGAGGATGAAGAGGTAGAAGAAGGTCCTCAGGATACAGAAGCCGTGTATCAGCAGACTGATTTCGTACCTGGTAACGTAGTCTTCTTCGAGGACAATCTGCAGGGCGAACAGATGGGTGAGTTTCCTTCTAAGTGGGACCTGATTGATGGTTCGACGGATGTGGCTAGTATGAAAGGAAAGAAGTGTATTCACTTCGAGCCTGGTACGAGAATTGAGCCTTTGATGACTAATCAAACTAGTTATCTGCCTGATTTCTTCACGCTCGAATGTGATTTCTGGATGAACGACCCCAAGACGGATCTTAACAACTGCTACGAATTTGAATTTAACAAAAGCAATGATGAGAATATATATGAAATCAGAATCGGCGAGAGCTATGACAAACTCGAGGTGACCTGCCGTTACAAGTCAGTGGCTGGCGACTGGCGTGATTCTGGCGGTGGCAAGACTTGGGAATTGAAGAAGAATGATTGGAGCCATTTTGCTTTGTCGTTCAACAAGCGTGCCATTAAGATCTATATCAATGGTAAGCGCGTGATCAACATTCCCAATAGTCAGGCTGCCGACCGTGTGAAGATTCATCAGGCAGACTGGGGCGGATTCCATGGGAATAAGAACTATCTGACCAACTTCCGTTTTGCCAAGGGCGGAAACGAGCTCTATGCCCAGCAGACTACTGATATGAGCGCCGTTGAGAAGGCCATTGCCGAGACGGGTAAGTTCGTGACCAATAACATCCTCTTTGAGACGGGTAAGGCTACGCTGAAGCCTGAGTCGATGGCTGAGATCCAGAAGGTGGCTGACTTTATGAAGAAGAACCCGAGCGTACGCTTCGAGGTGCAGGGGCATACGGACAACCAGGGTTCTGACGCTGTGAACGATCCGCTCTCTCAGCAGCGTGCCGAGGCTGTTGTCAAGGCACTCGAACAACTCGGCTGCGATCCCTTCAACATGCGCGCCGTGGGTAAGGGCTCCCATGAGCCTGTGGCCAGTAACTCTACAGACGAAGGCCGTGCCAAGAACCGCCGTGTAGAGTTCATCAAACGCTAAGGCCGTATAGAACGGTTATAAAGTAATCTCACCCCGCAGGCTTTGCGTCATTAACTGACGGATGGTCTGCGGGTTGTCTTTGTAATGGCTCTGGAGGAACATCAGTTTGGTGACGGCACTCTCCACGGTCATGTCGCGGCCGCTGATCACCCCCACCTCCTGTAGGTGGTAGCCACAGTCGTAGCGGCTCATTTCGACGGCACCCTGCAGGCACTGGCTGATATTGACGATCACTTTACCATTCTTCGTACCCTCTTTTAAGGCATTCAACAGCCACGGACTCTGGGGCGCATTACCAGAGCCGAAGGTGCGCATCACAATGGCTTTCAGATTGGGCGTGTGGATGATATGACGGATCAAGTCTTCCCGGATGCCTGGGAAAAGCGAGAAGATAATCACGTTGTTGTCGAGGCGGAAGTGAGGCGTCATGGGTTTCGTCCAGTCGGGCTTCAGGATACGCTCACGGTGATAGGTGATGTTCACGCCCGCATCCACGAGGTGGGGGAAGTTGAACGATTCGAAGGCGTTGAACTCCTCAGCACTCTGTTTCGTGGTACGGTTGCCGCGCAGCAGGTGCCCGCCGAAGTAGATACCCACCTCAGGCACCAATGCATGCCCTTCCTCATCCTTGGCGGCAGCGATCTCCACGGCTGTAATCAGATTCTCCTTGCCATCTGTGCGCAACTGGCCGATGGGCAGTTGGGAGCCCGTGATGATGACGGGCTTCGTCAGGTTCTCCAGCATATAGGAGAGGGCGGAGGCGGTATAGGCCATCGTGTCCGTGCCGTGAAGCACAACAAAACCATCGTAGTTGTCATAATGGTCAGCGATACAATGGGAAAGGTCTGTCCACCGGGCTGGTGTCATATCACTGGAGTCAATGGGCGGCGTGAACTGGTAGGTCTCAATCTTGGTGTCGAACTGCTTCAACTCAGGCACATTATATAAGAGGTGCTCGAAGTCGAAGGGCTCCAAGGCTCCAGTATGGGGGTTGCGGTTCATGCCGATGGTACCGCCCGTATAGATAAGTAGGACTTTCTTATACATTAAACATTATACATTAAACATTAAATTTCTGCAAAGATAAGGAAAGTTTCGCAGAAAAGTAGTATCTTTGCGGAAAATTTGAACTTAGGAATAAAAATACTCTGACTTATGAAACAATTCAATGACGAGAACTTCGTTCTGGAGACCAAACTGGCCCAGGATCTGTACCACAAACATGCGGCTCACCTGCCGATCATCGACTACCACTGTCACCTGGTGCCAGAGATGGTGGCCAACGACCATCGTTTCAAGTCGATTACGGAACTGTGGTTGGGTGGTGACCATTACAAGTGGCGTGCCATGCGTACCAATGGTGTTGATGAGAAATATATCACGGGCAAGGACACTACGGACTGGGAAAAGTTCGAGAAGTGGGCCGAGACAGTGACCTATTGCTTCCGTAATCCCCTGTACCACTGGACGCACCTGGAACTGAAGACGGCCTTCGGCATCGAGAAACAGCTCTCGCCCAAGACTGCCCGTGAGATCTTCGACGCGTGTAACGAGAAACTGCAGAAGCCTGAGTTCTCAGCCCGTGGACTGATGAAACACTACCATGTGGAATGCGTCTGCACCACGGATGATCCTGTCGATGACCTGCACAATCATATCGAGTACGCCAAGCACAAGGCGCAGGACGATCCCATCATGTTGCCTGCCTGGCGCCCTGACAAGGCCATGAACATTGAGAAACCAGGTTTTGCCCAGTATGTGGAAAAACTCTCAGATGTGAGTGGCGTGAGCATCACGAAGTTCGCTGATATGGTCGATGCCCTCCAGAAGCGCCATGAGTTCTTCGAGGCGCAGGGTTGCAAACTCTCTGATCACGGCCTTGAGGAGTTTTACGACGATCCCTACACCGACTCGCAGATCGAGACCATCTTCGAACGGGCAATGCGTGGACAGACACTCTCGCAGTTGGAGGTCCGCCAGTTCAAGAACTGTTTCCTGACCGTGATGGCTGAGATGGATGCCGATGCAGACTGGACGCAACAGTACCACTATGGTACCATCCGCGACAACAATACGGCGATGTTCAACCAGATTGGTCCTGATACGGGCTTCGACTCGATTGGTGAGTTCAACACGGCCAAGGCCCTGTCACATTTCTTGGACAACCTGAACGCGAAGGGCAAACTGACGCGTACCATATTATATACTTTGAATCCCTGCGCCAATGAGATGATTGCCACGATGCTCGGCAATTTCCAGGGTGGGGAGCCTGGCAAGATACAGTTTGGCTCAGGCTGGTGGTTCAACGACCAAATGGACGGTATGATCAAGCAGATGAACGCACTATCTGTATTGGGTCTGCTGAGCCGTTTCGTGGGTATGCTCACCGACTCGCGCTCGTTCCTGAGCTATCCGCGTCATGAGTATTTCCGTCGTATCCTCTGTAACCTGTTGGCCAACGACGTCGAGAAGGGGCTGCTGCCTTGCGATATGGAGATCCTCAGTCGTATGGTGGAAGACATCAGCTATAACAATGCTCGTCGCTATTTTAAGTTCTACTAATGAGATACAAAGCAGAATATAACCAGGAAGGCGACTACGAGCACTATACTGTCTCGGAGCCCATGCCGTTGTTGGAGTGGCTGATCGCCCATGTGCCGCAGACGAAGACCAAGATCAAGGCGACGCTGCAGGGCAGGGGCATCAAGGTGAATGGTAAGACTGTTTCTCAGTTTGACTTCCCCTTGGAACGGGGTATGAAGATCGCCGTCAGCAAGACGAAGCGCAACCAGCAGGGTTTCAAGAACCGTTATGTGAAAATCGTCTATGAGGATAAGTGGTTGATTGTGATAGAAAAGGAAATTGGTATCCTCTCGATGGCAGCAGGCCATTCCTCACTGAACGTGAAGACGGTGCTTGACGACTATTTCAAGAAGTCGCGCCAGAAGTGTACGGCGCATGTGGTGCATCGTCTGGATCGTGATACCAGCGGTCTGATGGTCTATGCAAAGGATATGGAGACGGAGCAGATCCTAGAGCACCATTGGCACGAGATTGTCTATGACCGTCGCTATGTGGCCGTCTGTTCTGGTGAGATGGAGCAGGACGAGGGGACCATCGCCAACTGGCTGAAGGATAACAAGGCCTACGTCACCTATTCCTCACCCGTGGATAACGGTGGCAAGTATGCCGTGACCCATTTCCATGTGCTCGACCGTACGACGGAACATTCGTTGGTGGAGTTTAAGTTGGAGACAGGTCGCAAGAACCAGATCCGTGTCCATTCAGCAGACATGGGACATCCTGTCTGTGGTGATCCGAAATATGGCAATGGTGATGATCCGTTGCACCGTCTCTGTCTGCACGCCTGGCTATTGTGCTTCAACCATCCGGTGACTGGCGAGCCGATGGAGTTTGAGACACCGATACCTGTGGTATTCAGAAAACTGTTCAAATAAATAATGGGAAACGTTGGATACTATATCTTTGTGCTGGTAGCCATCATGGTGGCCTTCGTTGTCGTGAAGAAGGTGGCTTCGTGTATGATCAAGACGGCTGTGCTGATCGCCCTGATAGTGATACTGGCAGTGGTTTATTGGTTGTATTTTATGTAGCGCTCTCCTCGGCGAAGACACGCTCGAAGGTCTCGCGCAGTCTGTCGGGCTGCGCGATGAGGTCGCGCAGTTCGTTGAGTTTTCTGGCGTTGGGGGAATTGGGTATCCACAGACGGATATAACCGTCCTTAGAGTATTTGTTGTCCATGTGCTCCTTGAAGCGTTTCCAGTGTCCTTCCTTGTCCATCTCAGGGTAATTGCTGAGTCCGAACTGGACAGTGCGCCGTACGACGGTCTCCGTATCGATGTCACGGTCTGCCTCAGCGACGATCTTGCCATAGATGCTCCGAGGGGCCCGACTGGCTGAGGCCCGATGATCTTCCACGGCCTCCTTCATAATCTTGATCTGCTCAGGCGAGAACCACTTCTTCAGTCTGGCATCCGTGGCGAGGATCTTTCCGCCTCGGATATGATGGTCGGCACGGTGGCCGATCATGCCCAGGTCGTGATAGGCCGCGATGGTGTAGGCCATGTTGACGTCGGCCCCAGTGGTCTTCACCAATTCCAGTGAACTGCGGATGACACGGGTGACATGCTCCATGTTGTGGGCGCGGTCGAAAGCAGCGTAGCGGGGGAGAATCTGGGTCTCGATAAACTCCACCAGATCGAGACTGGGAGTGCTGGACTGATAGTTCATTGTTGGTAGGTGATAGTGAAAAAGTCTGTCTTTTGTTTGCAAATATACGATTTTCTGATTACTTTTGCAAGAAAAAATAGAAAATAATGATGGAAGAGCCTGTTATTAAGACGAATTCTGCCAAGGCTTGGCTGTTGGCCGCCCGTCCGAAGACCTTGTCGGGAGCCGCTGTCCCTGTGATGATTGGTGTATCGCTGGCCTATACCGATGCATTGGCGTTCTACGAGGAGGGAACCTTTAGTTGGACGGCAGCCATTCTGTGTCTGCTCTTCGCCTTTGTCATGCAGATCGATGCGAACTTCATCAACGACTTCTTCGACTTCGCCAATGGTACGGACGATGTGGAGACGCGCTTGGGACCCCGTCGTGCCTGTGCCCAGGGATGGGTGAAACTCGACGCGATGAAGAAGGCCATTGCCGCCACCACGTGTATCGCCTGTGTCATCGGATTGCCGTTGGCCTATTTCGGGGGATTGGAGATGATCCTCATTGGTATCCTCTGTGTGGTCTTCGCCTTCCTCTATACGACGTTTTTCTCGTATAAGGGACTGGGTGATCTGCTGGTCTTGGTGTTCTTTGGTATCGTACCTGTCTGCTGTACCTATTATGTGCAGTTGCACACCGTCACGTGGCAGGTGTTCCTGGCTTCGTTGGCCTGTGGTTTGGTGATTGACGCCCTGTTGATCGTGAATAACTTCCGCGACAGGGACAACGACCGCGAGGCAGGCAAGAACACCATCATCGTGAAACTGGGAGCAGAGGCTGGTCTCCAACTCTATCTCGCCGTTGGCATCGGAGCCGTCATCTTAGGAGGCACCTTCTGGATGAATGGTCACGTGCTGGCGTTCCTGTTCCCGTTGTTATATCTGCTGATGCATATCTTCACCTATCTGAGGATCAAGCGCATCTATCAGGGAAAGGCACTGAACCAATGCTTGGGAGAGACGGCGAGGAATATCTTCATCTACGGTCTCTGCGTCAGTATCGGTCTGCTTCTGGTTTAGTTGAAGAAATTCCAGGAGACACCCAGGTGCAACACATTGCTGTTCGTGGGGTAGTGGGGAGCCAGGAAGCGCATGCCATTGCCAGAGCCACTGTTGATATGACTCATCATCACGAAGAAGCGTACGCCTTTCAGTACCATGTTGGCATAGACATCAACGAAGGGATAGCCGCCCAGTTCCACGCGGCTTGCCTCGTTCTGCTGGATGGCAAACTGTGTGATCATCGGACAATAGTCAGAAGCATAGTATTTGCTGAACCAAGTGGCATCAGCACCTAACTCCACACCCAGTACCTTGGCGACCTTGAACTTCAGGTAGAGGTTTGTGAAGATGTTCCATGTCGGTAGGGGGAGGGCATCCTTGTTACTGCTGTTCTGGTAGGTGATCACGTTCTCCCAGTTCAACACACCTAAGCGGAAATTCTGGTGAAGCTGTGCCGTGAGGATATTGATGTTGCCAGACTCCTGATAGACACCAGCTGTCATGTTCGAGCGCAGGTAGGTCTCAGGATTCAGGTCATAGCTCATTCCGAAATAGGTATAGTTCTGGATCTCCTCGATGCCGACCCGCAACTTGGTATTGGTCTTCTCGTAACTGAAGACACCTTCTATTCTTGTGCGTGTCTCAGCAGAGAGGTCGTCGTTGTCCCACCAGATATGTTTCGAGTGGAATTTGGTCTGGAAGAATCTGGGTGTGTTCCTGTGGAAGTAGGCATTGGCTGCCAGTCTGACGGTATCACCAAGAAGCTTGAAGTTCACGTCGGTGTTGAAATCCACATGCAACTTTCCTGCATTGGCACCAGCCAGCCATGTCTCAGCAAAGAGGTTGAAATGGAGTGTCTTGCCCTGGGTCTTACTGAGTTGTCCGCCGATACTGATGTCGTGTTCGTTCCATGTAGCCTGCGTACCAATACCGTTGAGGGTATCTGGCATCTCATAGCGGTTGTAGTCGTAGGTGATGAAGGCCTTCAGTCCGGCTTTCACGTATTTGTTGAAACCCTCTAATAGAGCCAGTCCGAAGGTGTTCTTGAACTGCATGTTGCGCGCAATGTCGTTTATGGAGTCGTTGCCGGCTTCCTCGTTGCGTGTGTAATACTTGTTCAGGTAATAATTCGACGGCGTGCTATATCCTACATAGATACGGCGGTCGTTGTTCCACTCCATCGTGTGGATGATACTCGTGACGGGCACGTATTCCAGTTTCATGGTGGCATCGATGGAGTCCTGGATGGCCTGAGCCCTGTTCAGACTGTCGATGGCTGCCTGACCGTCAACCTGGATGCGGGTAGTATCCACAGCCATAGCCAGGGAATCGGGCTTGGGCTGCGTTCCCATGATCTTGGCTCCAGCAGGACGACCTAAGGGCTTGGCATCCTTCTCCCCCTTGTCCCTATCCAACTCCTTGTCGTCTGCATTCGCCTCCTTCTCCTTTTTCGATGCCTGTGCAAACTCTCGGGCCTTCAGCTCTGCCTCCGTCATCTTGACCTTCCGATAGAATCCGATATTGTAGCGATGGGTCAGGAAAAGGTGGTTATGGTCGTTACGGTTCCAGTTCTGGGAGAGCACGGTGGGTATTTCGTTCTCATTATAGCTGTCCTGGAACGACTCGGGGTGCGTGATATAGTTGTCGTTGGTGATACCACCGTTCTCTGCGGCTTTCTGATGGCTGGTGTTGAAGAACACGTGCAGGTTATAGCGGTCACCGATATAGGAACCGAACAAGATGCCGTTGAAATGCGAAACGCTCTGATTGCTGAAGTAGCCCCTTGCATACGCATAGTCAAGGTCGAAGCCGACATTGATCTGTTTGCCGGCGTTCACGCTAAATTTCGCATCGATATGATCCTCACCGTTGGTCTTGTCGCCACAGTTGTCATAGAGCACATTCGTAAAGGGCGACAGGGTGTTCATGAAGAGGAACTTGTCGGGCCTCTTCTCCACGAAGCCGTAGGGTTGGGTAAAGATGAAGATGTCTGTCTCAGGACGGTTCAGGAAGATCCGGCTCAGACGGGGCGTATAGTTGCTGCCCGTATGGTTGTATTCACCATACATGCCACTGTTGAAGGTGGTGTTCATGAACAGGTGGGGGAGGGTATCGGGCTCCACGAAGAGCCTGTCGCCGAATTTTCTGTCGAGGGTCCAGGTATAGAAGCCTTTGGGGATCTCCTTGTTGCGCGTCGTGTCGTTGTTGTGCTTATTGAAGTTCTGGTTATCGCTACGCTGCGTCACATTCCCACTCTCATCAATCTGATTATACGAGTTCTCAAACGTGTTCTGGGCAGACGAAGTGAAAAGCGAAAGGTGAAGAGTGAAAAGTATCATTCCCACCTTCATCATCCATACTTTATAAGTCTCGTTTTTCATTTAATCATTCTCAGTGCTGATTCCGCAATCTTGAAGCACATGGCGAACAGGATGATATAGAGTCCTGTCATGTGTTTTTCCTCATTCTTTGAGACGAAAAAGATGATGCCGATCACGGCCATGATCATAAAGATGATGTTCAGCCAGTTACGTATCTGATCCTTGCTCATGCTTATTTATCGTTAAGCAACGTGTTGAACTTCTTGAAGATAAAGTCCTTGCGGTCGATGGTCTTCCTGCGGAACTTGCCTGATACAGGATACAGTTTCGTATGTTTCTTGTTGACACAGTATTTATCCGTGATCCACTCCTCTGCCAGATAATGGGCAGGCTTGCGCTCCAGATCGTAGTCATAGGTGATGCGCGTCAGTCTCACGTCGGCCTTCCCATCGGCACAGGCAACGAGGATCTGGTAATTGAACTGTGTCTGGTCTTGGGAAAACATGGCACTCTTAAAGACCAACCACTCATGGAAAACTGCTCCCAGTTCCAGTTTCACGGAGTCCTTTACGGCCACGATGCTGTTTTCGATCTGATTGGGCTCTGCCACCATCTTCTCCAGTTGCTTCAGCAGGATGTCATAGATTTGCCTGGCAGATTTCCCCGGAGCCTCGATGGTCGTTTCCCAGCATACTTTCCCGTCAATGACGGGGACGGCATCGGGCAACAGGTATCTGGCATCAGGATTATCCTTCTCAACAGGCTCCACCTCAATCCGTTCCCAAGTGTTGTCCTGTGCTGTGGCCCATAGCGGTAACAGTGTCAGCAATACGATCAATATTCTTTTCATATTCATTATTCCTTAAAAATCCAGTGCAAAAGTACTAAGAATATTCAATAATCAGGCACTTCTTCTTATATAATTCTCAATTTTTCACTTTTCACTTTAATTTTTCACTTTTCACTCTTCACTCTTCACTTCATCTCCAGTTCTTTCTGCAGTCTGATAATCTCGTCGCGATACTGGGCTGCCTGTAGGAAATCAAGCGCCTTGGCGGCCTCCTTCATCAGACGGGTGGTCTCGGCGATGCTCTTCTCCAACTGCGGTCTGGTCATCCGCTCGAGGATCGGGTCGGCGGCAAGGCCCACACCAGCGTCAGGCACCAGCATGGCCCGCCTCAGTTCCTTCACGTCAGGACGGTCTTCCCGTTGCAGGGCACCCGTACTGATATTCTTCACGATCTGCTTAGGCGTGATATGGTGCTCTTCGTTGTAGCGGATCTGTTTCTCACGTCGCCTGAGGGTCTCGTCGATGGTCAACTGCATGGAGGCCGTGATCGTATCGGCATACATGATCACCTTGCCATTCACGTTACGGGCGGCACGGCCTGCTGTCTGTGTCAGACTCCTGTGACTGCGTAGGAATCCCTCCTTGTCGGCATCGAGGATGGCCACCAGCGACACCTCTGGCAGGTCTAGTCCCTCGCGCAACAGGTTCACGCCCACCAGCACGTCATAGACGCCCTGTCTGAGGTCGTTGAGAATCTGCACACGGTCGAGGGTCTTCACCTCACTATGGATATAACTGGTCTTGATACCGTGGTTTAGGAGATATTCTGCCAGTTCCTCGGCCATGCGTTTCGTCAAGGTGGTGACGAGCACACGCTCCCCCCGCTGACTGCGCGTCTGAATCTCCTCCATCAGGTCGTCGATCTGGTTCTCACTGGGGCGCACTTCAATCTCCGGATCCAACAGTCCTGTGGGACGGATCACCTGTTCCACGACCACGCCCTCCGCCTCTTCCAGTTCGAAGTCGGCGGGGGTGGCACTGACGTAGATCACCTGGTTCACCTCCTGCATAAACTCCTCGAACTTCAGCGGACGGTTGTCGAAGGCCGCAGGCAGACGGAAACCATACTCTACGAGGTTGCTCTTCCTGCTGCGGTCGCCACCGTACATCGCACTGATCTGGGGTACTGACACATGGCTCTCGTCGATGAAGAGCAGATAGTCCTTGGGGAAGAAGTCGAGAAGACAGTAAGGTCTTTCCCCAGCCTTCCGCCCGTCGAAGTAACGGCTGTAATTCTCGATGCCCGAACAGTGGCCCAGTTCCTTGATCATCTCCATGTCGTACTCCACGCGTTCCTTGATGCGCTGGGCCTTGATGGGGTCGCCCATCTCCTCGAAGAAGGCAATCTGCTTCACGAGGTCGTCCTGGATATCATGGATGGCGATGTTCGTCTGTTCCTGCGAGGTCATAAAAAGGTTCGCAGGGTAGAGCTTGTATTCCTCGAAACGTGCCAGACGGTCGAAGGTCACGCTATCCACCTCCTCGATGGCGTCGATCTCGTCGTCCCAGAAGGTGATGCGCAGCACTACCTCACTATAGGCCATTGCTACATCCACCGTGTCACCCTTCACACGGAAGTTACCGCGCTGCAGGTCGAGGTCGTTACGGATATAGAGCGATAGTACTAATTTCCTTAACAAAGCATTGCGATCCAACTTCTGTCCGACGCGCAGTTCGATGACATTCTCCTGTAGTGCCACAGGACTGCCCATACCGTAGATACACGAAACGGAAGATACAACGATCACGTCATTCCTTCCTGATAACAAGTTCGATACGGCAGAAAGTCTCAGACGGTCTATCTCGTCGTTGATGGCGAGGTCTTTTTCTATATAGGTGTCTGTCGTGGGGATATAGGCCTCAGGCTGGTAATAGTCATAATAGCTGACATAATACTCGACGGCATTCTGCGGAAAGAACTCCTTCATCTCCGCATACAACTGGTGGGCCAGCGTCTTGTTGTGGCTGAGGATGAGTGTCGGACGGTTATGGTTGGCGATGACATTGGCCATCGTGAAGGTCTTGCCGGAGCCTGTCACACCCAACAGCACCTGTGACTTGTCACCACGGTCCAGACCCTCCGTCAGTTCCCTGATGGCCTCAGGCTGATCACCTGTCGGTTTGTAATCTGATGTTAATAAAAATTTGCCCATTGGGGTGCAAAGATAATAAAATAATTCATAATTCGTAATTCTTATTTCATAATTTTCTGCAAAAACCTTTGTAATTTGCGCGAAAATGTCTAATTTTGCACCCCGAAATGAAGAAGTGTATCATTATACTCTCATGCATGACACTTCTGATGGGCAGTTGCTCGTCAGAATTTAATGCTGTCTATAAGTACGGCGATACAGATGCCAGATACGAATATGCCAAGGAGTTCTTCGCCCGTGGCAAGTTCCAGCAGGCAACGACGCTGCTCGAAGAAATCGTGACCATCAAGAAGGGTACCGATGAGGCTCAGGAGTGTCTTTACATGCTGGCCATGGCGCAGTATTGCAACCATGACTATGAGGCAGCCTCCGAGACCTTCAAGAAGTACGGCTCCAGTTATCCTCGTGGTATCTATGCTGAGCAAGCCGCCTTCTATGTGGGTGAGTCGCTCTATGAGAGCTCCCCGGAGCCTCGTCTCGACCAGTCGCCCACGAATGGTGCCATCAATGCCTATCAGCAGTTCATGGATCTGTTCCCCGATTCGAAGTTACGTCCCCGTGCCCAGGACCGGCTCTATGAGCTTTATGATAAGTTGATCCAGAAGGAATACATTTCTGCAGAGCTCTATTATAACCTCGGAGGATACTTCGGTAATATCAACTCCAACGATGAGAGCAACTATAATGCCAGTATCATCACGGCCCAGAATGCCCTGAAGAACTACCCCTATTGCAGTCTGCGCGAGGATTTCATGCTGCTCATCATGAAAAGTAAGTTCCAGTTGGCAGAAAACAGTACGGAAGAGAAGCGCCTGGAGCGCTACCGTGATGCCGAGGATGAGTGCTATGGCTTCATCAACGAGTTCCCCGACTCCAAGAATGTTGCCACGGCCGAGAAATATATCGCCAAGTGTAAGAAAGTAATTAAGGATTAATCATCAAATATCAATATGGATTACAAGAAATCAAAAGCCCCCGTTAATACCGTGACCCGTAACATCATGGATCTTTGCCGTGATACGGACAACATCTACGAGAGTGTGGCCATCATCTCTAAGCGTGCCAACCAGATCAGTCTCCAGATCAAGGAGGACCTGTCGAAGAAACTGGCAGAGTTCGCATCCTATAACGACTCCCTGGAGGAGGTGTTCGAGAACCGCGAGCAGATCGAGATCTCCCGTTATTACGAGAAGTTGCCCAAGGCCACTCTCCTGGCTACGCAGGAGTTCATTGAGAACAAGGTCTATTGGCGCGATCCTTCCAAGGAGACAGGTATCGAGGAGAACTGATAATCTTGCAGAAGCATGATTCAGCGTAAGCAGACTCTTTACATCTTGGCGGCCATCGTGATGACCGTCATTTGTCTTTGTATGCAGATCGGTTCCTTCAAGGCGGCAGGCCTTGAGGTGGCCCGTGTCTATAACCTGTGGTTCACCGATCCCCTGGGCAAGCACCATTTCGACACATGGCCCCTGCTGGCCATCCTGTTGCCGACGGCTGTGCTGGGCACCTACACCATCTTCCTCTATCACAACAGGAAGATCCAGGCACTCTTCTGCCTGTTCAACGCCTTGCTGATCATCGGCTGGTATGTGTGTTTCTTCGTGATCTCCCAGGTGGTGGGTGACAAGTCATGGGGTACGGTCGATTTCCGTCCGTCATGGCCGGCCGTCTTCCCAGCCATTGCCTTTGTGCTTTATCTGATGGCCCGTCGTGCCATCAATGCCGACGAGAAACTCGTCCGATCGATGGACAGAATCAGGTGATGTTATCGTCCGCAAATCGCGGCATAGGGACAGGTATCACAGCGTTTACGGTCGTCGGTGGGCGTGAGTGACTGGGCGGGGTCGAAGATCTCGCCCATTTTATTGCTGAGCAGTTGCATGAACGTGTCGCTCACACTGGCGATGTCGCGCACGGGTTCCTTGCCGAGACAGAGCGTGGGGTCGTAGTCGTCGGCACCTGCGTGCTGGATGAAGAGCAGGGCAGGAGAGACGGGGGTGGTCGTTTCACGACGGACGATATGGCTGTAGAGGAAGGCCTGCTGGTAGTAGTCGCTGTGATCCTTGATGTTCTGCGGATCGAAGATGGCCTCTATATCCGGGAGCGCCTTGAGGCGATAGCCGCCCGTCTTGTAATCGACGACACGGATGCGCGGTTCGCCCGTCTCTGGATCTGTCACCTGATCCAGACGGTCGATATAGCCGCCAATGATGGTCTGGAACGACTGATCCCCCATGACCTCGAAGGGCATGGAGACCTTCTTCTCCAAACCGAGGATGGTGAAGGGCGTCAGTCGGCGGTCGGTCTCCAGGAGTTGGCGAACATATTTGATGATGACCTCGCGGTTGATGAGTTGTATGCCGTCGAGTGGCGGCATGGGGCGCGACAGGTCCTTCATCTGGAAAAGCTCACGCTTGATGGCAGCATCAACGGCCTGCTCAATCTCTACTTCACTTTTCAGCAGGTCGTCGATGGCAAGAGTCGTGACGTGGTTGCCCGTCAGTGTCTTCAGACGCTCGTAGATGGTCTGTGCCGCAAGGTGGAAGATATTTCCGAAGATACGGTTGTCGATAAGGTCTTCCTCGTTGTCGTCGGGTTCGATGAGGTTACAGACATAGCGGTAGAAGAATCGCAACGGACAACGGAGATAGTTGCTGATGGCCGTGGGACTGATGCCGCCCTGCTCTGACGAGAAACGCTGTCGGAGAATCTGCATGACGGCTTCGGTTTTCTCCAGGGTATGTGGCATACGGAGGTTGATCGTCTGGCCGGACTTGAGGGAACGGAAGGTGATGGGGTGGCCGCTCTCTACCATGAGTTGGAGCATGAAGCGCGACATCTCACCCGTCTGTCCGTCGTTGGTGGCGTTGTTATAGACGATCGTCACGTCGGAGGCGCGCTGCAGCAGACGGTGGAAATAATAGGCATAGATGGCCACCTTATGATCGACGGTGGTGAGACCGTAGGCCTTGCGGATGCTGTAGGGGATGAACGAGGTGTCGTTGACGCCACGGGGCATGTTACCTTCGTTGCAGGAGAGCAGCAGCACATGGTCGAAGTCGAGGTTACGCGTCTCGAGCACACCCATCACCTGGATGCCCTCGGCAGGTTCGCCGTGGAAGGGGATTGTGGTGGACTGGATGATCTGCATGATGAGGCGCTGCAGGGTGATGATATCGACATCCAGGCCGCCGCTGGCTTTCAGTTCACAGACGCGGTTGAGCAGGGTGTAGGTGCGGAAGAGCGACTCCTGGGTGAGGGCGTCGGGCTCCTGGATGCTGACTGCCACCTGACGGATGGTGTCGCGGAGCCATGGCAGGATATCGTCAGGCAAGGTGTCGATAGAAAGATAGGGCGCGTATGGATGTTGGTTCAGGATCCTGAGCAGACGGGGCTGATAGCGCCCGGTGATCTTGCTGCGGCCGAAGACATGGAGGTTCAGCAACTGACTGACCAAGGTGGCGGCAGGTGTCAGGTTCAGGGGATAGCCGGTGGTGACGTTGACCTTTTCCACGGCTTCCGGCAGACAGTGGATGGCCGTGGGCAGGAGGGCCTCGTCGCAGAGGACGATGGCGGTGCGGCGCCCATCGGCGATACGCCCTTCGTCGAGCCATTGGCTGATGTAGCGCGCCTGAATATTCTCCGTCGAGGCGGAGATATATGAGAGTTGTTTGGGATGACTGAGACTCGAGTAGATGGATGCGTCGTGGTTGTCGAGTTCGTTGGGGAAGTCGCTGAGGTATTGGGCGATGTAGTGACCAGCCTCGTTCTTGCCGAGGTAATAGTCGTCGAAGTCCCAGTAGAAACGTGCACGGCCTTCCGCCTTCAGACGACGGAACAGGGTCTGTTCCACCTGTTGGAGCATGTTGAAGCCAATGAAGATATAGGTGTCGTAATGGAACTGTATATCCTCGTCGGTGGCCACCTGACGGTAGAGGGCTCCCTCGTAGGCCAGCTGCTGACTGGCCAGCCGCCTGTTAAAGGTGTGGTAGATGTCGCCCATGCGACTCCACAGACGGAGGAACCGCTGTTTGAGTTCGCTGTTGTGGTCCTCGGAGAAGTTGCTGAAGAACCGCCGTATGATCTCCTTCTGTTCTGCGCTGAGGTAGGAGATGTCGTCGAGTTCATGGATGTCACGGAGGTTGGCAAACACCTTGTCGGCAGGAGCCATGTTCTTGTCGAGGTCGTCGAAGTCGGCGAGCAGGAGTTGTCCCCAGCCATAGAAATGATCAAGGGTCTCGTCGATGCCCGTACACTGGGTGAAACACTTATAGAGTTCGCAGACGAGTTGGATGGGGTCGGCCACTTTCAGTGTGGCGTGGCTGCGGAAGAGTTCGCTGATGGTGATATAGGCAGGACTCCACAGGGGCTTCCCTGCGAGACGGGCCAGGTGCTCGTTGAGGAAGAGCGAGGCACGCTTGTTGGGGAAGACGACGGCCACATGGGAGAGGTCGGCCCCGTATTTGGCCATCAGGTCTGCTGCGACGTATTCGAGGAAACTCTTCATATCAGGCATCAGGAGTTAGGGGTTTCACTTCTTCGATCTTATTGCTATAGACGTACCAGAGGTAGCCCGTGATATGGGTATGTCCCATGGAGGCCAGGAGATCCATGTACGCCCGCACCTGGTCGTGGTACTCGGGCTTGGGACTGCCGAACTTGAAATCGACGACGATCCATTCGTGGCCGTCCGTCATCACACGGTCAGGACGGTGCTCCCTGACCTCACCATCTTCCACGGAGAGGATGGTGCACTCGTTGAAGAGCGTCCACCGTGGAGAGAACCAGTCGGCCACCTTCGGGTTACTGAGACGCCTGCGGAGCATCTCGGTGATCTTGTCGGCCGTGATATGATCGTCGTAGATGACACCCTCGAACTGGAGTTCATGGAGGGCATCGTCGATATCGTCGGTGGTACGGATGGTGGAGAACAACTGATGGAGCACATTACCCGTCTGGATGTAATTCTGGTGCTGTTCGTCGTCTTCATCTTCGCCAGCCACGAAGTCGCGGCTGCGGTTGCTCTGACGGAAGGTGATCTGAGTCTTCTGGTGGTGGAAATCGACGGTGAGCGGCTCCGAGGGCTGGAGGAAGGGGTTGTCACCCTCCTTGGTTTCCTCCTTTGCGGAGAGTGGATGCAGGGCGCCGTATTCAAACATGATTGGCTGCTGCTCGTCTTCGAGGCCTTCCATGACGGCCTCTGGCAGTTCGTTGGCCACGAGCGGCAGACACTGTTCGATGAGGGTGGAACGGCTTCCTGTGGTCTTGCGACGCCCAAAGACGTAGAGTCCCCGACAGGCGCGGGTGAAGGCGACATAGAGCAGGTTGAGGTTATCGACGGTGTTCTGCAGATGCTCATGCAGGTAGTCACGCTCATAGATGGTGCCCATCATCTGCTTCTGACTGTAGTCGATGGGTACGATGGGCAGTTCGTTGAAGGGCGTCTCCTCGGGCTGGCACCAGAGGATGTTGCCGCTCTGCTTCTCCAACTGCCAGTCGCAGAAGGGACAGATCACGTAATTGTACTCCAGACCTTTTGACTTATGGATGGAGATGATGCGGACGCCCTCCGTCGCATCGCTCTGGATGGTCTTGCTGCATAGGTTCTCGTCCCACTCCTTCAGGAAACCGTCGATGCTGGCTGCATTGTCGTTGACGTAATCAGCGAGCTGGTCGTAGAAAGTGCAGACGTAAGCACTTTGGTCGTTGAGGCGTTCTAAGGAAAAGACGGCATGCAGGTGTTCCACCAGTTCGATAAGCGGCATGGAGAGCAGTTCCTTGTCGTGCCCTATGAAGGCATCTGGCAAGAGGACATCGAGGTCACTGGTGCTGAGCAACAGTTCGTTGTCGGCAGTGGCTTCCTGTAGCACATCACAGTGCCAGATCTTTACGATGGCAGCCTTTGTCAACTGGTCGTCGGGGTGGGTGAGCAGGCGCAGGGCCTGGACGAGCAGGTTGACGGCCGGGGAGGCGTCGAGCCTGAAGGCCTCGTCGGAGACGATGGTCACCTCTGGCCTCTGCTCCATGAAATACTGGGCGATGACGGGAATCAGGGCGTTGACACGAACGAGGATGGCAATGTCGCGCTGGGGAATGCCGTGGGCTGTGAGATGGCCGATGGTGTCGGCCAACTGTTGGAGGGTCTGTTCCTGATAGTCATCAGAAGGCAGGAGCCGGATACATACTTCTCCCAGAGGCTGGCGGTCTTCGGGTATGAGTTGTTCCACGTCGGCGTATGCTCTCTGGAGCTGTTCGGCCTCCGACTCGTTAAGTTCTTTCTGTGTCAGATACTCTATGTTTGCCGCCTGACGGAAGAAGGCATTGTTGAACGTGATGATGTTGCGATCAGACCTATAGTTTGTCTTTAATGGTAACGTGGTGATCAACTGGTTATCAAACTGTTGCTCAATGCTATTGAGTAGTCTCCAGTCTCCTGATCGCCAACGATAGATGCTCTGTTTGACATCACCCACGATGAGGCTGCTGCCCTGTTCGTGACTCATGGTCTCGGCAAGGAGTACCTTGAAGTTCTGCCATTGTATGGTGGAGGTGTCCTGGAACTCGTCGATCATCACATGCTCCAGTTGGGTACCGATCTTCTCAAAGATAAAAGGTGAGTCGCTTTCACCGATAAGGGAGTGAAGCAACTGCTGGGTGTCGCTGAGCAGGAAGCGGTTACTGGTCTCGTTGAGTTCACGCACTTTCCGTTCGATGCTGCTCAGCAGGCGCAACTGGTTCAGGTGGCGCAGGGTGAGGTCTGCGGATTTGTAAAGCCGCCACTGACGGGGCCGTTCCTCGACGGCCAGGCGCAGGATATCGCCTAATGTGGAGTCGGCAAGGGTATGGATGAGTTCCCTGCGGGGATGGCTTTTCTTGTACCATTTCGTGGGGTCGCCGATGCTGTCGGTGACGCGTTTACCCATGATGCTTTCGTCGAAAATGCCCTGGCGCAGTTTGAGGAAGAAACTGCAGAGACCCGTCTTGCCGTACGAGAAATCGTCGATGGTCAGTCCCTCACTGTCCAGTGTGTCGAAGAAACTGTCCGCTATCTGTTTCATCCGTTCTTCAGCCGCGTTGCGGATCTCACGGAGGTTCGTGGTATAGTTCTCAAAGAATCCCGGTTCTGCCATCTTCTCCTCCAAGGCCTGACTCACCTCCTTGTATTCGTCGCGGAAGATCGTACGTCCGAACTTCTTGATCTGTGAGATGACATTCCACGATTTATCGTCGGAGATATTCTCCATGATATATTTCAGGATCCACTGGAGCACAACGTCAGTGGTACTCAGGTCCTCGATCATCTGATCGACGGCCAGTTCCTCCACCTGCGTGTCGTTAAGACCGATGCGCAGGTTGGTGGTGAGGTCCAGTTCGCGGGCCATGTTGCGGAGCACACTCTGGAAGAAGGTGTCGATGGTCTCCACACGGAAGTAGTTGTAGTTATGCAACAGGTTGGCAAGACCCAGTCCGGCTCTTTCACTGATGGTCTTCGGCGGCAGACCGGTTTTCTCCTCAATGGCCTTCAGATAGTTGTCGGATTCTGGCAGTTGTTTCCAGATGCCATAGAGTTGGCTGAGGATACGCATCTTCATCTCCTCGGTGGCCTTGTTGGTGAAGGTGACGGCGAGGATCTTGCGGTAACACTGCGGGTTCTCCACCAACAGACGGATATACTCAGTGGCGAGGGTAAAAGTCTTGCCGCTTCCTGCCGATGCCTTATACACGGTCAGTGGTTTCCTGGTCGTCTTATCTACCATCGCTTGAAAAGTTCAAAGTCAAAACTGATGCCGAATTTCTGGAACTGGGTGTTCAGGAAACTGGCAAAGATTCCTACGGAAATATAGCGGTTGGTGAAACCGTAGCCCACCTCCATATAAGGCCGGGTATGATCGACGAGAACAGAACTGACGTAGAATCTTTCCTTCTCGATATACTTGCCCAGATAGGGAATCCATGTGGCGAACAACAGGGGCGACTCATAAGACATGTTGCCGCGCAGGTAGTAGTCCGATTCGTTGTAGAGTCTGCTGTCAAGCAACTGGAAGTCACCGCTCCAGTCGTCGTCCCAGCCTTCGGGCAGGTTGTTGTCGCGGAAATTGGTATAGTCCAGGAAATAGTTCTCATGCCTGTTGGTATAGAAGCCGTAACCGGAACGGAGATTCAGGACCCTGAGGCCAGGGAGCCTGTATTTCCACTGGGCGTCGAACTCCCAGCGCTCATAGTCGATGTTCGATTTGAAGACATTCTTAAAGCTCCTTTCCCAGTCGATGGAGAGAATCGGACCTCTGTTCAGCCAGGGGGAGAGTTTGATGCCGATCATCGGTGCAAAACTGCGATACTCGGTGGGTACATCGTAGTGCCGCATCAGTTCCTTGTTCAGAGCCACGCGCTGGTGGAAGACGATACCCGTCTCGATGTCGAGCCAGTCGAAGAGCATGATGTTGTTGAACACCTGTACGTGATAGTCGGTGAACTTGTCCATGTCCTTGTTTCTGAAGTCGATGGTGTCGTTGTGCTCATGGTTGATCTGGTCCATCACCGTCGAATTGCTGATGCGGTTGCCGTTGCCCCAGACGATCTCCGCATATCCGTTACGCTTCGGGTTGTAGGTCATACGCAGGGGAGCGGTGAAGTAGAACTGCTTCTGCTTGAAGTTGTAACCGAAGGTGGGCTTAAAGGTCAGATAACGGTGGGGCGAGAAGGTGTATCTCGTGTGGAGTTTCATCTTATAGGAAAGGCCTCTGCTTCCGCTATATCTTAGGTAGAGTGGGTTGATGATGGGAGACAGGTAGAACTCGGCAGCGTCTGATTCTGCGGCGATAGGCGTTACCAACTGGTCGCCGATGGTATCCCAGAGGATCTTCTTCAACACGCGTGGAAAGGATTTCTTCTCCTTGGCGGTTGTATCGACGACCACGGTGTCTGGTTGCTGATGCGCATTGTCGTAGGCCTCATAGATACGTTTGTCGGTTTCTGTGAGAGGGGTGGGACGGATGGAATCCATCAACTGGTTGTCTGATATCTTAGTGATGCTGTCAGGCAGCGACATAGGACAATGGTAGTTGGCATCGAAGAGGGCTGATATCCTGTTCCCTACGAAACGGAACGTGGCGGCTGTCGTACATCTCTTAGGCATCAGGGATGGGGCCCCTTCATCCCCCTGCTGGATTTCCGTGCGGAAGGTGATCATGTCGAATTCTCCATTGAGCACCGTACGGATGATACGTCCCGTCTCTGTCTCGATGATGGCATAGCCATTGAGCAGTTGGGTGTTGTAGAGCTTCGGACGGAAGTCGAGCCGTGTGGTACCGTCATCAAGGAGTTTCCCTGTGTAGTGGTAATAGCGGTGGTTGATCTTGTGGAAGGGAGATAGTATATGACCGTCGTAGAGGTCGATGTCGTAGATGTTAGGCGTCATGTAGTCCAGCAGGGGAGTCATGGCCTTCCGGTTGTGACGGATGGTTCCTGCCAGTACCTGACTGTTGATGTCGTAGTGATGGGCATCGGTGAAATGCACCTTGTTGTACGACTCACGGATATACTCGCGGGGATCCTTTGCCAGGACATACATCGTGGGGATGAGCCAAAGGGCGACGTTACGTTTTTCAACGTTGAAGCGGAACTTGGCATAGACGTTGTCCTCCATACCATTGATCTCCGGCGTCAGCGTCTTTTGGTAGTTGTAGATGCGATGGAGGATCATGGAGTCAACCTTCTCCTTGGCATACAGACTGCAGGACATGCTTATCAGTATGCCCAGCACGAATAGCCTGAAGAGTGGTTGACGATGTTCCAATGTCTTATGTTAATTTATCCTTGAGGTATCTGCCCGTCAGACTCTCGTTACAGCGTGCCACCTCCTCGGGCGTGCCTGCCACCACGAGGGCACCGCCTTTGTCACCGCCGTCAGGACCCAGGTCTATCACATGGTCGGCACATTTGATGATCTCCATGTTGTGCTCGATGATCAGGATGGTATGACCCCGTTCGATGAGGGCGTTGAACGCATGCAGCAGACGGTCGATATCGTGGAAGTGCAGACCCGTGGTCGGCTCGTCGAAGATGAAGAGCGTGGGCTCCTGCTTCTCCTGTCCGATGAAATAGGCCAGTTTGACGCGCTGGTTCTCACCGCCTGAGAGGGTGGAGGAGTTCTGGCCCAGTTTGATATAGCCGAGACCGACGTCGTCCAGGGCCCTGAGACGGTTGACGATGGTCTTCTCCCCGTGTTCCCCGAAGAACTGGAGGGCCTCGGAGATCGTCATGTTCAGCACGTCGTCGATGTTCTTGCCGTGGAAGTTCACGTCGAGGATGTCCTTCTTGAAACGGTGGCCGTGACAGGCTTCGCACTCTAATACGAGATCCGCCATGAACTGCATCTCCACGGTGATCACACCGGCACCCTTGCACTCCTCGCATCGTCCGCCGTCGGCATTGAAGGAGAAGTACTGGGGCGTGAATCCCATCTGCTGACTCAACGGCTGTTCGGCGTAGAGGTCGCGGATGGCGTCGTAGGCCTTCACGTAGGTGGCGGGGTTCGAACGGGTGCTCTTGCCGATGGGGTTCTGATCGACGAACTCCACGCGCCTGATGGCATCGACGTCGCCACCAAGGCCGAGGTATTCGCCAGGGGCGTCGCACACGTCACCGATATGGCGTTTCAGGGCAGGGTAGAGGATGCCCTTGATGAGGCTCGACTTACCTGAGCCGGAGACACCCGTCACCACCGTCATCACGTTCAGCGGGATCTGTACGTCGATGCCGCGCAGGTTGTTCATCCTCGCCCCCTTGATGTCGATATGCCTGTTCCACGGACGACGGCTTTGGGGCACGGGAATCTTTTCCTCGTGGAGCAGATACTTCACCGTGTAACTCTTGGGGTATTTCTTCAGCGAGGCCTTGTTGATGTCCTTGGCATCCCCGTCGAAGACGATCTCACCACCGAGCCGTCCTGCGTCGGGACCGATGTCGATGAGATGGTCGGCGGCCCGCATGATCTCCTCGTCGTGCTCCACCACGACCACCGTATTGCCGATGGCCTGTAGTTCCTTCAGCACATGGATGAGGCGGTCTGTGTCGTGGGAGTGCAGACCGATACTCGGTTCGTCGAGGATATAGAGGGAGCCCACCAGCGAACTGCCGAGACTGGTACAGAGGTTGATGCGCTGACTCTCACCACCGGAGAGGGTGTTCGAGAGACGGTTCAGCGTCAGATAACCCAGTCCTACGTCCAGCAGGAACTGCAACCGACTGGTGATCTCCGTCAGCAACCGTCTGCCGATCTCTGCATCCTGCTGGCTGAGTTCCAGACGGTCGAACCATTCCTTCAGCCTCACCACGGGCATCTGCACGAGGTCGGTGATGCTTCGTCCGCCGATCTTCACGTAGTTGGCTTCGGGCTTCAGACGGGTACCATGACAGGTCGGACAGTTGGTCTTGCCCCGGTAGCGGGCCAGCATCACACGGTACTGGATCTTATACTGGTTCTCCTTCACCATCTCGAAGAAGGTGTCGATGCAGGGTTTCTCCTTAGTTCCCTTGTCGGAGGGCAGACCGTGCCAGAGCCAGTCCTTCTGCTGCTGACTGAGGTTCATGTAGGGTTCGAAGATGGGGAAGCCGACTCCGTCGGGTCCACAGTTTTCTTTTTGGGCGGCGTGGCGGATAAACCACTGCAGCCACTCCTTCATCTTCTCTCCGTGCCAACACACCACACAACCGTCATACACGGAGAGCGTCGTGTTGGGGATCACCAGTTTCTCGTCGATGCCGATGATACGTCCGAAACCCTGACACTCCGGACAGGCACCTGCGGGCGAGTTGAAGGAGAACATCTGGTCGGTGGGCTCCTCGAAGGTCATGCCGTCGGCCTCGAACTTCATCGAGAAGTCATAGAAGATCGTCGGGGGGAACAGCAGTCTCAGTTCTCCATGTCCCTCATAGAATGCCGTCTCTGCGGAATCCACCAGTCGTGCGATCGCGTCCTTGCTGTCATCCACGCTCATACGGTCAATCACCAGATAAGGACACTCGGGGACTGGCTCCATCCTGTGCTCCGCTTGCGGGGCACAGTGGTGCCTGTCCCCTGTGTGTCCTTCCAACCAGTCATCAATCCTCTGGAAATCCCCGTTAATATATATCCTCGCATATCCCTCCAGCTGATACGTCTTCAACTGCTGCTCCATCGTGCGCCCCTCTCTGAGTTGTATCGGTGCCATCACGACGAAGCGCGTGCCCTTCGAGTATTCCAGCACCTGCCTTACCACATCCTCCGTGGAGTGCTTCTTCACCTCCTGACCGCTGATCGGGGAGTAGGTCTTGCCGATACGGGCAAAGAGCAGTCGGAGATACTCGTAGATCTCCGTCGAGGTACCCACCGTCGAGCGCGGGTTCCTGGATATCACCTTCTGTTCGATGGCGATGGCGGGGGGGATGCCCTTGATGAAGTCGCACTCGGGCTTGTTCATCCTGCCGAGGAACTGGCGGGCATAACTCGACAGACTCTCGACATATCTTCGCTGGCCTTCGGCATACAACGTGTCGAAGGCTAAGGACGATTTGCCGGAGCCACTGACTCCGGCAATCACTGTGAATGTATTTCGGGGGATCCTGACGTCAATATTCTTCAGGTTATTGACCCTCGCCCCCTTGATCTCGATTGCTTCGCTCAATTTTAATGTTTAATCTTTAATGTTTAATGTCACAGAATACTCCTCACGGCTTCCAGCATACCGACGCTCTTGATGAGGTCGAGGTCCTGCTTGACCATGGCATTCAGACCCGGAATCTTGTTCAGGTTCTCCTGCCAGATAAACTCTGCGCCGAGCACGCCGTCGGTCACCTTCTGAGTATCGCCCGTAGCCCACAGTGCCTTGAGCAGATCCATGATCTTCGGGTCGTCGTTGGGTGTGATCTCGATGCCGTCCTCGCGCTTGCCACCCTTGTAGTAGGTGATGATGGCAGCCAGTCCGAACACCAGTCCCTTCGGCAACTCACCCTTGCGCTCCAGATAGGTCTTCAGACCGGGCAGGTCGCGCGTCTGGTACTTCGGGAAGGAGTTCAGCATGATGCTCGTCACCTGATGATCCACATACGGATTATCGAAGCGCTCCAGCACGTCGCGGGCGAACTTCTCCAACTGTTCGATGGGCAGGTCGAGCGTCTGCATGAGTTCGTCGAACTGCACCTTGTGGATATACTGGGAGATGATCTCGTGCTGACAGGCGTCGCGCACGATATCCACGCCACTCAGGAAGGCCACGGGACTCAATACCGTGTGCGGGCCGTTGAGTAGCGTCACCTTACGCTTGTGGTAGGGCTCCTCGGAGGGCACGAATAGTACGTGCAGCCCAGCCTTGTCGGCGGGGAACTCCTGCGCCACCTCCCGAGGGGCCTCGATCACCCAGAGGTGGAAGTTCTCGGCCTGTACGACGAGGTTGTCCCTGTAGCAGATCTTCTCCTGGATCTCGGCGATCTCCTTGCGGGGGAAGCCCGGCACGATACGATCCACGAGCGTGGCATACACGCCGCAGGCCTCCTCGAACCATTTCTTGAAGTCGCTGCCGAGGTTCCAATGGTCGATATACTGGTAGATGCACTTCTTCAGCACATGACCGTTCAGGAAGATCAGTTCACAGGGGAAGATGATCAGTCCCTTGGTCATGTCACCGCCAAACGTCTGATAGCGGCGGTAGAGCAACTGCACCAGTTTGCCGGGATAACTGCTGGCGGGCGCATCCTCCAACTTACAGGCGGGGTCGAAGGCGATACCCGCCTCCGTCGTGTTCGAGATCACGAAACGGATCTCCGGCTGGTCGGCCAGTGCCATGAAGGCGGCGTTCTGCGTATAGGGGTTCAGCGCACGACTGATCACGTCGATGCGCTGCAGCGTGTTCACGGGCTGACCGTTCTCACGGCCCTGCAGGTTCACATGGTACAGGCAGTCCTGACCGTTCAGCATATCGACCATACCCTTCTCGATGGGCTGCACGACGACGACGCTTCCGTTGAAGTCCGTCTTCTGGTCCATGTTCCAGATAATCCAATCTACGAATGCGCGGAGAAAATTCCCCTCGCCGAACTGTATCACCTTCTCAGGCATCACGCTCTTAGGAGCGAATTGTTTGTTTAGTGGTTTCACTGTTCTGTTCTTTTTGATGAGTTACAGACTGCAAAGATACGATTTTATTTCGAAATAACCAAACATCCTGCCTCTTTCTTGTGTTTTGCTTGGTCGCTTTCTTTGCTTTAACATAGTTTAAGGGGGGGGGGAGACACTCTTTAACGGTTTTCTTTGTATCTTTGCATGCAGAATAATTAATCACCAAAGAATTTATGAAACTATTAAGAGCCAAACGTGAATACACGAAGCCTGCGATGCAGGTGTATGAACTGCGAACCATCATGCCGAGGATTCTGGCTGGCAGCACCGGGGTACAAGACTATAATACGAATGGTTATTATGAAGAGTAACATACCTACTAAAACGAAGGAAGCAATGAAGACAATGAGATTTCTTAGCATGGCCGCCCTCGCACTGGTGGGCACGCTTTTGACAGGCTGCATGAGTGACGACAGCATCATCGATGTGCCGCAGCAGCCCGAGAACCAGAGCAACATAGTAACCCTAACAACGACTGTCAGCCTCGATGGCTCTGACAGCGCCATCACCCGCGCACTGACCTCCGCAGGTGTGAAGACCTTCGCCGTTGGCGATCAGATTGCCGTGGTCTATGAGAACACGAGCGACGCGACGGTGAGGACCGTAAGCGATGCCCTGACAGCCGCCGACATAGCCAGCGGCAGCAAGTCGGCTACGTTCAACGTGAGCCTGACTAACCCAAAGCCAAACGGTAGTGTGAAGTACATATATCCCGCGGCGATGGCGAAGCCCGACGGTTCGGAGAACTACGACGCACTGGCCGGTCAGAACGGTACGCTGGCGAACCTCGCCTCGTTCCTCGACTTCGCAAAGTATGAGGGAACGCTGACCGCCGATGCCAAACTGCCCACAAGCAGCGTGACGCTCACCAACCAACTTGCCATTCTTGCCCTCACGGTGAAGAACAGCGACGGCTCCAGCGACCTGACCAGTACCATCACCGACCTCACCATCAACGACGGTACCAACAGCTATTTTGTCAGCCGCGCGGCAGCCGCTGGTCCCATTTACGTGGCCATCAAGCCCACAACCGCTGCCGACATCAACGTGACGGCCTTCGACGGCACTTACGTCTATACAAAGTCGCTGAGCAGCAAGAGTTACGCCGCCAACAACATCTATAATCTCGGCTGGAAGATGACGTCTGGCGACAACATGCTGACCACCCCCCTCACCCTCGAGGCCAAGACTGCAGGAACGATTCACATAGAAGAACCTACGGTCGGTATGAAGTACAAGAAGAACACTGATGCTATGGTGACTATTTCTACGACAGCCGCTATTGACATCAATGTGAGCAAAGGCGACAAAGTGCAGTTCTTTGGCAACGGCACCAGCATTACAAGTTACTCTGACGATTCCCATACCACCCGTATTAGTGACGGCACAGCCGAATGCTATATCTATGGTAACATCATGAGCCTGGTGAATGAGTCGGGCTTTGCCTCGGCTACCTCAGTGTCAGCAAATGCTTTCGCGTGTCTTTTTAATCCCAATTACCTCCTGTATAATCACCCCACCAAGAGGTTAGTATTACCCGCCACGATGCTGGCTAAAAATTGCTACCAAGCTATGTTCTCTGGTTGCATGAAACTGACCGTTGCGCCGGCGTTGCCTGCCACGACGTTGGCAGACCATTGCTACGATAGTATGTTCTATCGCTGCATGGGGCTGACCGTTGCGCCGGCGCTGCCCGCCCAGACGTTGGCAGAAAACTGTTACTACTGTATGTTCCAGGACTGCAGGGGGCTGACCGTTGCGCCCGCGCTGCCCGCCACGACGTTGAAAAATTTTTGCTACAATGGTATGTTCCAGAACTGCTCGAGCCTGACCATTGCACCCGTGCTATCCGCTACGACACTGGCAGAAGGTTGTTGCCTAGAGATGTTTAAAGCTTGTACGAGTCTGACCACAGTACCCGCAACGCTGCCCGCCACGACATTGGTAAACAATTGTTACCAAAGAATGTTCAGTGGCTGTTCGAGTCTGACCAACGCGCCCGTGCTGCCAGCCCCAACGCTGACAAATACCTGCTACTGTCAAATGTTTTTTCAATGTTCGAGCCTTAGTGCTGTGACTTGTCTCGCCACAAGTATTTCTGGCAATATGACAACATACCAATGGCTCTATGGTGTGGCTGCAAACGGAACATTCACCAAGGCTGCCGGTATGACATCGTGGCAAACTGGAGTAGACGGCATCCCCTCGGGCTGGACGGTGAAAGACAAAGAGTGATGAACGTGACACATCGGGGTCAGGACACTTTGTGACATCACGTGCGCGCGCGATAGTTGTCTTGATATGGGGCACAAAAGGGCCAGGCCCCACTGTGCCGCTTGTGTTTTGCTTGGTTGCTTTCCGTGCTTTAACATACTTTAAGGGTGGGGTAACGGTCGTTAACGAATTTCTTCGTATCTTTGCAGCCAAATAAATTATAAAACCATTAAATTCTTCAACAGCAACATGAGAGAGTATAGAAAAAAGTATGAGAAGCCTGCGATGCAGGTCTTCGAGTTAAAACAGCAGCCGCGATTGCTGGCTGGCAGCGCCGAGAGACCCGACTACATCCCTGAAGAGTGGTAGGAAGTATTAACCTTTAAAAACGTAACGACAATGAAAAGAAAGAATTATATCATCAGTCTGGCTTCGGCTCTATTGATGGGCACCATGGCTCTGAGTCTGACAGCCTGCTCCAGCGAGGATAACATCGCCAACAACACCCAGCAGCCCGCTCAGGGCGAGGCCCGCACCTATACCGTCAGCATCCCCGCCACCTTCAGCGGCGACGAGGCGCAGACCCGCGCCGTCACGTTCGACAATTCGGGCACGCCGCCCACGGCCACCGGGAGCTTTGAGACCACGGAGAACATCTATGTGTATAACGAGACGAAGGCCGCGTTGCTTTCCGGCACACTTCACCCGTCCGATATCAGCGCCGACAAGAAACACTGCCAGTTGGCGGGCACGCTCACGGGCACCATCGATGCCAGCGACAAGCTGACTCTGGTCTACAATATGAACTCTTTCATTACCGGCGACCCCAACGCCTGCTCATTCACCTACGTCAGTCAGGAAGGCAGTGAAGCGGGCCTCATCGACGGCGGCATGGCCACGGGAGTGAGCGCCACTATCAGCAGCGGCACGCTGACCACCGCCGACCCCGTAAAATTCAAGATGCAGCAGGCCATCTTCCGCCTGAAGTTCACCGACGGTACGAACCCCATCACCGTGAAGTCGCTCCTCATCAAGCCCACCACCGGCTCATACATTGCATACTACTCTCCCTTCAAAGAGGATAACCGCTACTCGGGCGACCGCATAGGCGTCAGCCCCGCCTCGGCCACCAGCGACTACCTCTACGTGGCCGTCTGCATCAATGAGAGCGGGGCGCCCTCTGAGCTGACATTCACCGTCACCGACAATGCGGGTAAAGTGTATTCAGCCACAAAGGCCGCACCCACCGGCGGATTCAAGAACGGCAAGTACTACTACAGCTCTGACGCCATCCCCCTTACTTTCCAGATGCAGCTCGTAGCGCCCACGGTCACTTGGACCAGCGTGAAGGACGGTTCAGTCGAGCCGGACATGAACAACATGTACATAGTGAATGGCCCGTGGGTCGAAAGCATCAGCAACTATGGCCCCGCCGAAATCGCCATCAGCGGCACCAGTACGGGCTACCGATTCTCTATGGCCCAGGAATCCACCATCAAACTCAACGGCCTCACCGCCACGTATGAGTCGAATCCATTCATCACTACCAGCAGCCCCCTGACCCTCGACATCAGTGGCGCCAACAGCATCACGTGCAAGAGCAGCACTTGGGCCATCTCAGTCAGCGGCAGTGTTCTGAGGCTCAGTGGCAGCGGTACGCTCACCGTTACCGTCGATAACGCGGATAACTACGGCCTCTACGCCGTGAACTACTATGAGCCCTACCACTTCTCCGATGTCAGCACTCTCGCCGCCCCGGGCTACACCGTTACCCGCAGCGCCCGTACGGACAATGCCGACGGCACCTACACCTGGACCTACACCGTGGCACCGTCTACCGATCTGGCCACCCCGCTGACACTGGAGGCCACCGCAAGCGGTCGTATTCAGGTTTCCACTAAAGTCACTATGAGCTATTCGGTGGATGGTGGTACTCGTGTAGATATCTCCGACGCTACAACAATTAATGTAACTGCAGGCCAGAAGGTAAGCTTCTACAGCACGAACTCTTCGCTGGTTAAAATAGAAGGTGTGATTTCAAATAGTACCTATATCATACCAAATATCCCTTGCTATGTCTATGGCAATGTGATGAGCCTGATTGACGATAGTGGCACCGGCTTTGCGAATGATCAGACCATTGCTGATAATGCTTTGAAAGGCCTATTTATGAATGCGGACCAATTGAAAAACCATCCGACGAGATGCATCCTGCTGCCCGCCACCACGCTGGAAAATAATTGTTACGAAAATATGTTCTATGGCTGCACAGGTCTGACGGTGGCTCCCGATCTGCCCGCCACTGAGCTGAAAACTAAATGCTATAAACATATGTTCTATGGCTGCACTAATTTGACGACGGCTCCCGACCTGCTCGCTCCCACGCTGGCTGAAGGTTGCTATTTTAGTATGTTTGAAGGCTGCACCAGCCTGAACTATGTGAAGTGTCTCGCCACGAGTGTTAGCGCAGAAGATTGTCTCTATAAATGGCTCAAAGGCGTCTCTGCGACGGGAACGTTCGTCAAGGCATCTGGAGCTAGCTGGTCCGAAGCAGATGGCGATGGCTCCAATGGTTACCCCTCAGGCTGGACGGTCACATCAGAGTAAGACCTATCACTCGGGCCTGGCCCCAGCGATAGGTTTACCCGATAATCACAGGGCCAGGTCTTTGCTCTTTTTAAAGAAGAAAATGGAATAACGGAAGTCACTCGGCTTCCGTTTTCGTTTGACTTCGTAATTAATTTTGCATTTCACTCGATATTTTGCACTATCTTCACACCCATGGAAACTAAACTGACTACGAGCTACTGCGCTCCAGGCTCTTGGGTAGTCATGGGGACAGGCACCTGGGTATGGGTGCCTGTTTTCATGGCCATTTTTTTGCAATATTCCTGATGGTCTCGTAATTCATGCCAGTAACTCTTGAGAGTTGTCTTGGCCTGACATCGAGCGATCGCATAACCTCTTGAATAACACTTTTTCTTTACGCAGACCAATGCCCCAGGTACCTGTCCCCATGACTATGTGACTATGTGCAAAGATAGTGATTCTTTTTGATATTTCCAAATATTTATACCCTAAATAACCCCAACAAACCAACAAATGGGTATTGCAAATCAATAAATATAGTCTATAATAATTTATATATATTATAATATATATAAATTTATAATATAATAGTAAATTCTATAATGTTGTTGAAAAACAGTTTTGTTGGTTTGTTGGTTTGTTGGGATTTTGTGTACTACCCTTGAAAAAGTGTCTTATACTGGAATAGCTTGACACAATTTTCGCCATAACAAAAGTAACAAGTTATGACAAGAAGATTGAACAGGCATTATGACGAAGCATTTAAGCT
>CACZVN010000010.1 GCA_902784615.1 uncultured Prevotellaceae bacterium
GAGCTTTTTGTACTGTCCGAAGAGATAACCAACCTCACGGCCACCAACACCGATATCACCAGCGGGAACGTCCTCGTCCGGACCGATCACGCGATAGAGCTCGTTCATGAATGCCTGGCAGAAACGCATCACCTCAGCGTCGCTCTTGCCACGGGGAGAGAAGTCTGAACCACCCTTGGCACCACCCATCGGCAGTGTGGTCAGTGAGTTCTTGAAGGTCTGCTCGAAAGCCAGGAACTTCAGGATACCGAGGTTCACGCTCTTGTGATAACGGAGACCTCCTTTGTACGGGCCAATGGCATTGTTGTGCTGGATACGGTAACCCATATTCGTCTGCACGTTACCCTTATCGTCCACCCATGTGATGCGGAACTCGTTCACGCGATCGGGAATGCAAAGACGCTCGATGAGGTTTGCCTTCTCGAATTCGGGGTGCTTGTTGTACTCCTCCTCGATGGTGGGAAGAACTTGGGAAACTGCCTGGATGTACTCCGGCTCATTGGGGAATCTCTGTTTCAGATCCTCTACAACTTTTGCTGCATTCATAATTTACTTAGTTTTTTTAGTTGTTTGTTATAACGTTTACTAATTATGGGTGCAAAATTACAGCAAAAAAATGAAATAACAAACATTTTATCAAAAAAAACTGCAAAAAAGTGTCTTTTTGTCACTTAATTGACATAAATCAAGTCAAAAGGATAAAACAGCGTGTTGCTCTTGTGCTCGGGCACAAAAGAAGGGCTGCAACCATGTTGGCGCAGCCCTTCTCATATTATATAAAGATGTGTCTATTTACCCATGACGGAAAGCTTCGACTTGATCTTATCCACGTAGGCGTCGATAGTAGCCACAGCCACGATGTTAACCACGTCGCGCACATTGGCACCGAAATCGATAAAGTGGATGGGCTTGTTCAGACCCATCTGGATCGGGCCGATGATCTCTGCGTCGCTGCCGAGCATCTGCAGCATCTTATAAGAGGAGCGGGCAGAGGTGAGGTTGGGGAACACGAGCGTGTTCACCTTCTTGCCCTTCACCTTCGTGAATGGATACTCCTGGTCTCTCAACTCGTTGTCGAGGGCAAAGCTCAACAGCATCTCACCGTCGATGGGCAGGTCTGGATAGAGTTCCTGCATCTTGGCAACCGTCTCCTTCACCTTCAGGGCGCCGTCGCTCGTGTTACTGCCGAAGTTGGAGTGCGATACGAGGGCGATGACGGGCTTCTCGTTGAAGAAGCGCACTGCCGTAGCAATAAGCTTCGAGATGTCGAGCAGCGTCTCACGGTCGGGGTTCTCGTTCACCAGTGTATCAGCGATATAATAGGTACCCTTCGGAGAGTTGATGATGTGCATGGTACCGAAGTGCTTGTACTCGGGACGGATACCGATGACCTCATTAACTACCTTGATGGTATTTGAATACTTCGTGTAGAGACCTGTGATGAAGGCATCGGCCTCACCTGTCTCTACCATCATCATACCGAAGTAGTTGCGCTCGAACATCTTGTCGTTGGCCTCCTGGAAGGTATAACCCTCGCGCTGGCGCTTCTCAGTAAGGATGCGGGCATAGCGCTCGCGACGCTCCTGTTCGTTGGGGTGGCGCAGATTCACGATCTCGATGCCGTCGAGGCTCAGGTCAAGACTCTTGGCAAGTTTAACAATCACCTCGTCGTTACCCAACAGGATGGGGTAGCAGATACCCTCGGCCTTAGCCTGTACGGCGGCCTTCAGCATGGTGGGGTGAACGGCCTCGGCGAAGACCACGCGCTGTGGATGGGCGGCGGCGGTGGCATAGAGCTTCTGGGTCAGTTTTGTCTCTTGTCCGAGCAGCACTGACAGCGAGTCTTTGTACTCCTCCCAGTCCTCGATCTTCTTTCGGGCCACACCACTCTCGATGGCTGCCTTGGCCACGGCGGCACTCACCTCAGAGATGAGGCGGGGATCCACGGGCTTCGGAATGAAGTAGTCGCGACCGAAGTGCAGGTTGTTTACCTTATAGACATCGTTCACCACGTCGGGCACGGGCTGTTTGGCGAGGTTGGCGATGGCATGCACGGCGGCAAGTTTCATCTCCTCGTTGATGGCGGTGGCATGCACGTCGAGGGCACCACGGAAAATATAGGGGAAACCGATCACATTGTTGATCTGGTTCGGATAGTCGGTACGGCCTGTTGACATCAGAGTGTCGGGACGGGCTTCCATGGCATCCTCGTAGGAGATCTCAGGCACAGGGTTGGCCAGTGCGAAGATCACGGGATCCTTGGCCATCGTCTTCACCATGTCCTTCGAAAGTACATTACCCTTCGAGAGACCCACAAACACGTCGGCACCGTTGACGGCCTCTGCCAGCGTGTGGATGTCGGTACGCGAGGTGGCGAAGAACTTCTTCTGCTCGTTCAGGTCCTGACGCTCGGTGGAGATCACACCCTTGGAGTCGAGCATGACGATATTCTCTTTCTTGGCACCGATGGCCATATAGAGTTTGGTACACGAAATGGCAGCGGCACCAGCACCGTTTACCACGATCTTCACCTTCGAGATGTCCTTGCCGATCACTTCCATGGCATTCTTAAGACCAGCGGCAGAGATGATGGCTGTGCCGTGCTGGTCGTCGTGCATCACGGGGATGTCGAGGGTTCGCTTCAGACGCTCCTCGATGTAGAAGCACTCCGGGGCCTTGATATCCTCCAGGTTGATGCCACCAAAGGTGGGGGCGATGCGCTCCACGGCCTCACAGAACTTTTCAGGATCCTTCTCGGCCACCTCAATATCAAATACGTCGATGCCGCCGTAGATCTTGAAGAGTAGTCCCTTACCCTCCATGACGGGTTTACCGCTCATGGCACCGATGTCGCCCAGACCGAGCACAGCCGTACCGTTGGAGATGACGGCCACAAGGTTGCCCTTGTCAGTGTATTTGTAGGCATTGTCGGGATTCTCCTGAATCTCTAGACAGGGATAGGCTACGCCGGGAGAGTAGGCGAGGCTCAGGTCGGTTTGTGTACGATAGGCCTTAGTGGGCTTCACTTCGATTTTGCCGGGACGTCCGCTCTCATGATATTCCAGAGCGGCTTCTTTTGAGATCTTTACCATGGTGTGTTGTGTACTATTATGTATGAATATGCAAGTTATCCAATAAAAAAAGAGGGGCCTTTGCGGCCCCCCTGAGTAGTAGTCGATAGGGGAATCGAACCCCTATGCCAAGATTGAGAATCTTGTATCCTAACCATTAGATGAATCGACCGCGCGCATTCTGTTGGGGAACCCCTGCGGAAGGAGGGGGATTCGAACCCCCGGTACGGGAACCCGTACGGCAGTTTAGCAAACTGCTGGTTTCAGCCACTCACCCATCCTTCCAAGATGCTTCGTGTTAGAAACCGAGGGGTACTATTTTTTCGAACCTGCAAATTTTTGGGCAATTTTTTTTGAAAAAGTTATTTGAAGGCCACGACCTCCGTCAACTCCTGATTCAGGTAGAATGTATTCTGCAAAGTGTCACCTTCGTGTACGTATCTCATTCTCAGGTAAAAAAGGTCGCCCTCAGGCATCTGTCCGTAGGTGATGCCCTTCTTGAATCCCTGAGCTCCGCGCTCGCGCATGATGCTGATGACGGAGTCGTTGAGATGGCGTGTGATGCCTAAATCTGCAAAGTCACGATGGGTCATCGCCTCAGGATTCTCGGCATTGGCCTCGACAAAAGCCTCTACTGTCTTCTCGGCATGATACTGCTGTCCGCAGGAAGCGAACAGCAGTAATGTCATACCTATTATTATATACGCGCGCGACTTCATTTCTGTGGAATGTTTTTAAGCACGTCGAGCAGGTGATCCCATACCATCTGGACGGTGGGGATAAGTAGTCGCTCTTCTGGCGTGTGAACGAAACGCAGGGTAGGGCCGAAACTTACCATGTCGAGGTTGGGGTAGCGCTCGGAGAAAAGACCGCACTCCAGTCCGGCGTGGATGCCGCGTACGATAGGATCCTTTCCGAAGAGTTTCTTGTAGGACTCCACCACGATCTCCGTCAGTTTTGAGTTGGCCTTCATCTTCCAGGCAGGATAGCCGTCGCTGCTGATGGCCTCGGCACCGGCCAGTTCGAAAGCGGCCTGGATGGTGGCACACATATTGTCGAGGTTGGACATCACGTTGGAGCGCTGGCTCGACAGAATATCAATGGTGGTCTCCGAGGTGTGGATGCTGGCGATGTTGCTGGAGGTTTCTACCAATCCGTTCAACTCGGGATCCTGACAGATGGCGTAGATGCCGTTATCGACGGCCTGCACGGCCCAGATGAAGTTCTTGGCGACGGCAGGGGCGATGACGGGCTCTGCCTCCGTACTCTCCATGTTCCAGACCATCTGCGTATCCGTCACGTGGAATTCGTCCTCTACGTCTGAGGCAAATATGTTCCAGTCGGCACGCACGTTCTCCTTCAGGTCGTTGGGTACAGCGATCACGAAGTAGCCGTCGCGGGGGATGGCGTTGTGCAGCTTACCGCTGTGGAACTGGGCCAGTTGTACGCCCTCGTAGCGTTTCATCGTCTGGAAGATGAAGCGGGCGAGGAGTTTGATGGCGTTGGCACGCTGCTTGTTGATATCGTCGCCGGAGTGTCCGCCTACGAGACCCTTCAGGGAGCCTTTCAGGAAGAAACTGCCCTGCGGGGCCTCCTGGCGCTCGAAGGTGAACTTGGCCGTGGTGTTGCGGCCTCCTGCACAACTGACGAAGATCTCGCCTTCGTCTTCTGAGTCGAGGTTGATGAGGTAGTCGCCCGTCATAAAACCAGACTTCATGCCTTCGGCACCGGTCAGTCCCGTCTCCTCGTCACGAGTAAAGACGCACTCGATGGGACCGTGCTCGATATCGTCGGAGGCCAGGACGGCCAGTTCCATGGCACAGCCGATACCATCGTCGGCACCCAGTGTCGTACCTTCAGCGGTCAGCCATTCGCCATCGACATAGGTCTTGATGGCATCCTTGTCGAAGTCGAACTCCACATCGACGAGCTTATCGCACACCATGTCCATGTGACTCTGCAGGATCACCGTCTTGCGGTTCTCCATACCCTTGGTGGCGGGTTTGCGGATGATGACGTTACCCGTCTCATCGACATTCGTATTGAGTCCGCGGCTCTTGCCCCAGTTCTGTAAGTACTCAATCATCTTTTCCTCACGCTTTGAAGGACGGGGAATTTCGTTAATCTTCGCAAATTCAGCGAAGACAACAGCAGGTTTTAAATCGTTTTTATTCATTATTAATGTATTTTTTAATGTATAATCTTTAATGTTTAATCTTTTATTCGTAACTTTGCAGCGCAAAATTACAAAAAATGATTGAAACTTTGCTCATCAGCGCGTTAATAATTGCTATTGGAATGGCTTTTTTCTGCGTGAAACTGTTTTTCAAGAAGGACGGGAAGTTCTCTTCGCAGCATATCCACGATTCTGAGGCTATGAAGGAGCGTGGTATCCACTGCGTGATGGATCAGGACCGCGAGATGCGCACCCCGAGCAAGTTTGCTGTCAGTGAACATTAAACATTAAAGATTAAACATTAAACATTAGAATATTAAAATGAAAAAGTACATTTTCTCAGCACTCGCCATCGCTGCCATGATGGTTTCGTGCAACAATGCCAACTCCAAGATGGACGAGCAGCCCGCTGCTGCCGATTCTGCCACATCGGGAATGAAAGTCGCTTATGTAGAGGTGGATTCCCTTATGACCCAGTACGACTTTGCCAAGGACTACAGTGTGACGCTCCAGAAGAAGTCAAACAATGCCCGTAACACACTGACACAGAAGGGTAACGCCCTGCAGGCTGCCGTGAACAACTTCCAGCAGAAGATGAACAACAACGGCTTCACCAGCCGTGAGCAGGCTGCCAGTCAGCAGGCCGCCATTGAGCGTCAGCAGCGCGACCTCCAGGAACTGCAGGCCCGTCTGGAGAATGAACTGGCCAACGAGACCGCCAAGTTCAACGAGGCTCTCCGCGACTCTCTCCAGAATTTCCTCAAAGCCTACAACCAGGACAAGCAGTACGACATGATTCTTTCCAAGGCTGGTGACAACATCCTCATGGCCAACAAGAAGTACGACATCACCAACGATGTCATCAACGGTCTGAACAAGCGTTACAAGCCCGCCAAGAAGGAAGAGCCTGCAGAGAAGAAGGAAGAGAAGAAATAAAAACACTGATGTTTTCAGAAACAGTAATCCCCAGCCACAGCAGCTGGGGATTACTGTTTCTATGCCCTGCGGATGACGAGCATGGTCATGTCTCTGCCCTGTGGGGTGTCACCGATAAACTTGTTGATGGCCCCTTGGATATTCTCTACGAACGGCTTGGGAGCAGGATTCATCTTCAAGGCCTGAAGAGCAGCACCGCACACCATCTTCTTTCCGTATTGCTTGAAGTGGTTGTTCTTGGCCTTGGCCAGTCCGTCGCTGTAGAGGAAGAGCATGATCCCTTTTTCAAGGGTCGTCTCCTGAGCCGTAAACTCAAAATTCGGCCTCGTACCCACAGGCACGTTCTCATCGACGGGCAGGTGGTTGACCTCTTCATCCAACACCAGCGGAGCATCGTGTCCGGCATTGCAATAGGTCAGCTGCCAGGTAGCCAGGTCGAGCACACCGACAAAGAGCGATACGCCCATATTTTTTTCACCGCTCATGGTAAGGGCACTGTTGATATAGCTCACAATCACCTCTGGCGAATCCTCGTGGTAGGAGATGTTTCTGAACAGTGCCCAGGCCATGCCGGCGAGGACGGCCGTCGGGGCTTCCTTGTCAACGGGGTTTCCGATGCAGAAGAACAGTTTTTCGTCGCGGATCAGACAGTCGTAGAGATCGCCGCAGGCACCATTGCTTGGTACAAGACTGGCATAGAGTCCGAGACCGGGGTGCTTGGGCAGTTCCATGGGTATCATCCTCTGTTGGATGCTTTCCGTAATGCGGTGCTCCGTCGCTGCCCGTTCTTTCTCGGCCGTCTCCTGTTCAAGAATATCGTAGTCTTCCGACAGGCTCTGGTAGGCTTCCTTGATTTTCAGGTTGGAGTGACGGCGGAAGAAGAGGTAGCCAATGAAGCCAAGGATTACCAGTCCCAAAACGCCCAGTAGTCCGTAGGTCTTCATCCGCTCGTCCTTGGCCCTCTGTTCTGTCATCTGTTCCACCTTTTGTATGATGGTGGCCTGTTCCTCGGCATCGATGGCCTTGGCTTTCTTGAAGGCTTTTTCAAGGGCGTCGCTGATCTGGAGACTGATGGCTATGGCCGAGTCTCTGCGGCCGGCAAGCAGGTTGGCCTGATATTTCTTCAGCACCAGGTCCCTGATGTCATCCATCGAGTAGGAGCCCTTTTGCTGTCCCAGCATAGCGTCCAGACTGCGGTAGTTGTCGGCAGCCTCCTCCCAGCGGTTGGCCGCGATGAGGTAGTCGTTGGCATTGATGCGCCCCTCAGGAGTCTGACTGTAATCCGTGTTCAGGAAACTCTCATACACTTTGGCAGCCTTTTCTTCCTCTCCCAAACCCTCCAGGGCAATAGCCTTGTAGATGTCGAAGCGTGCCACCTGCTTATCCACGTAGTCGCCGTCAGTGCTGGGACGCTGCTCATATTCGTTCAGCAGTTCGCCGAAGTGGGCGATCCATACGAGGGCAGCCTTGTAGTTCTTCGTCTGGTTACAGGCGTAGGCAATGTTGATCAGTCCGGCGATGGCGTTCTTATAGGCCTCGTCAGTATGTTCTTTCTCGATGTTGTCCAAGTGTATCTTGTAGGCCCGCTCGAAACCGTCGAACGTTGATTCGCCGGAATAGCCAAGACCTGCCTGACAACAGCCGATGTAGATGAGCAGGTTTACATAATCACTGATACTGTCACATTCCAATTCCTCCAGTCGCTGGGCTGCGGGGATGGCGATCTTCAGTGCGTTCTCATAATCGCCCCTCACACTGAGCAGGTTGGCCAGACGACTGGCACTCTTGGCATAGATATCCACGCTCTCCTCACTGGTGGAATTGGCGGCAGCCTCCAGCGACGATTTCCAGTAGAACTCAGCCATGCGCATTTTCTTCATCCTGTCGCTGGCATAGCCCATCCAGTAATAGGCCTTTGTCGGAGCCAGTGCTTCCGTACGTTCCAGACTGTCAGCAAGTTGCAGTATCTTGTTGTAGTCTTTTCTCTTGTATGCCGTCTCGATGAGACTGTCAGCATTCTGGCTGACTCCCTTGCTGTTCTCTTCGCCACATGCTGTCAAAAGCAGGATCGTTATGAGGGCGAGCCATCCTTGTCTTAGCTTATTCATGTTGTTTTAAAGTAATAATGTCTATAATCTGGTGCAAATATACAAATTATTTTTATAATACAAATGATTTGCGGTGAAATATTGCACAGACTTACTTAATCACTACTTTTTTGCCATTGACGATGTAAATGCCGGCTGGCAGACCGTCAAGAGATATCGTTCTCATGCGCATACCGTTGAGGTTATAGATGCCCTTCGAGGTGTCGATGCGCTTGTCGGCTTCGATCTTGTGGATGCCGGTGGGCTCGCCACCGTTCAGACCACGTACGAAACCGGCATAGACATGCTTGCGGTAGTAGTTGAGATCCCAGATGCCTACAGGTTCTCCACCGCGCCATCCGCTATTCGACGGTGCATCGGTCGTGCACCACTGGCAGATGCCCCACTGCTGTTCTGGCGGTATGATGCGGAAATACTCCTGGATGATCCACTCGTAGAAGTCGGCCATCTTCTTGTGTTCGGCTTCGGTCAGCTGATTGGTCTTGACGGAGTTTCCCCATCTGTTTGAACCGCGGACATAGCCCATGTCCATTTCCGACACGCGGCAGAGTTTCCCGCTTTTGGCCATCACCTCAAACATCTGGGTGATATGCTTTTTGATATCATTCAGGATAGTGTTGCTTTCAAAGCAGCTGATGTGCATCTGCGTACCAATGCCGTCGATCTTGGTCACGCCGTCGGCTTCCCACTTCTTGATCCAACCGACAAGACTCTTCACCTTCTTGTTGTTGTCCCAGTCGGACTCCAGGTTGTAGTCGTTGATGAAGAGCTTGATGTCTTCCGGACCATATTTGCGGGCGAGACGGCAGGCCTGGCGCACGTATTCCAGGTCCCCCATGTGGTCCTGCCAATAGAAAACACTGCCACCAACATCCCATGTGCCGCTCTTATAGCCCTCAGAGTGTTGCAGTTCGTAGTTGCCTTCACCGTCGTTACCGTCGCCGGAGATGGCTTCGTTGACGAGATCCCACGCCTTCACCTTACCGTTGCAGGCCTCCATCATACCCTTGATCCACAGGTCCATGGCATAGACCAGCGTGTCGTGACGCTCCTGCTGTGTCTGAGGAATCGTCTTAATCTTATTACCCTCAAACTGAATGTTCTTGATATAGACGTCGCCTACAAAGTTAGGAACGTGGAGTAGCAGGAAGTTGATATCCATGGTAGGAATGACGCTGACCTCCACATCCTGCCATTCCGAGGTGAAAGGTACGGTGACACTTGTACCGGTCTTGCTGTCGCCATCGTTGTTGCTGCCCCAGTCTCCGAGGTGCCCCTCCAGCTTACCTTTTTCAGAGCCTTTCACGGTCATCGTCATCTTGAAGGTCTTGCCTGCTTCAAGGGTAATATTCTCCATGACGACAAACTGCACCTGCCAAGGCAGTGATTGCGTGGTCGTCACCTTGAGACCATTGGTGGCGTCGAAGGTGGTTTTATAGCCGTTCTCGGTTTCGTCGGCTTTCCAGCCAACGTTCTTTTCCTTGCGGAAATCCTTGCTGGAAACCACCATATATTCTTCGCCGCCATCAGGGTCTGGCTTGTCGGCAATCAGTCTTAACAGCCAGCCCGTGGGTTGCTGGGAATGCCAGGCGAGGGTGTGGCCATAGACATGGAGTCCTGCCTCGGTGGCGGCATTCACATAGTTCTTCACTTTGGTGAAATTCATTTTACCATTGCCATCTACGCAACTGGCCATCTTCATGGCGTTGCCTGCTACGGTCTCGCTGAAGTTGGCGTTGGTCATCTTATAGACCGTAGTTTTCTTGAGATAGTCGTCCACAGTAGTGCCCGCACCCAGTTTGAAGTTAGGGTACATGGAATAGTCGATATACTCTTTGAGTGCTTTGTACTCATCCAAATAGCGGTAGTTGTCATCGTTGGGCTTGCCCAACTCGAATTTTTCTTGTGCCATTACCAAGGTCGATAGACTGGCTGCAAATAGTAAAACGTATAACTTCTTCATATTACAAACTTTAAAATATTGGGCGCAAAGGTACTAAAAGTTTTTGAGATATGAATCGATTTATCGAAAAAAGAGGTGAAACCTGTTGCGGTTCCACCTCTTTAATAATATAGAGTAGGGGATTCGGAAATCCCCTACAACTATTCATAAGAATTAATCCTCCCAGTTCTCCTGCGTCTTGCGGACGTAGGTCTTGTAGCGGATCTGAGCCATCTTCTGGGCCTCGGCGAAGAGTTCCTCGGCCTCGTTAGGATATGCCTTCTTGACAGAGAGGTAACGGACCTCACCCAGCAGGAAGTCGTGGAAGTTAGCCCAGTTCGGCTCCTTAGAGTCGAGGCTGAACGGATTCTTGCCTTCCTCGATGAGGGCGGGGTTGAAGCGCCACAGGTGCCAGTAACCGCACTCCACAGCCTTCTTCTCCTCAGCCTGGCTCTTACCCATACCGCCCTTGGCCTTCAGACCGTGGTTGATACAAGGAGCGTAAGCGATGATGATTGAAGGTCCGTGCCATGCCTCAGCCTCGGATGCGCTTACCCTGAGCAGCGAACTGAGCGATAGCACCAAGAGGAGTAGCCTTAGAAGCCTGACCACCGGTGTTAGAATAGACCTCAGTATCGAGCACGAGGATGTTAACGTCCTCGCCAGAAGCAATCACGTGGTCAAGACCGCCGTAACCGATATCATAAGAAGCACCGTCACCACCGATGATCCACTGTGAACGCTTCACGAGGTAGTGGTCGAGCGTCTGGAGCTCCTTGCAAACGGGACAGCCCTTGGCAGCGCTCTCGGCGATGCACTTGCGGAGCTTTGGAGCAATCTCCTTAGTCTTCTCAGCGTCTTCCTTGTTGTCAATCCACTCCTGAGCCAGAGCCTTATACTCGTCGCTGGCGTTGCCGTCGATCATCTCCTGCAGCAGCTTAGCCACGCGCTCCTTCATCTTCTTGTTACCCAGAGCCATACCGAGACCGAATTCGCAGAAGTCCTCAAACAGAGAGTTGTTGAATACAGGACCCTGACCCTTCTCGTTCTTAGTATAAGGAGTAGAAGGAATAGAAGCAGAGTAGATTGAAGAACAACCGGTAGCGTTGGCAATCATCTGACGATCACCGAACAACTGAGAGATGAGCTTCACGTAAGGTGTCTCACCGCAACCAGAGCAAGCGCCAGAGAATTCGAACAGCGGCTGTGCGAACTGAGAGTTCTTCACGTTGCTCTTGATGTCAACGAGAGCCTGCTTAGAAGGAACCTTCACGAGCTTGTCCCAATCGGCAGCCATCTTCTTGTTCTCGGCCTTGTCAGGATTGAACGGAACCATGGTGAGGGCCTTGCCAGTCTTCGGATTACCCGGGCAGATGTCGGCACAGTTGCCGCAACCCAGACAGTCGAGTACTGAAGGCTCGATCACGAAGTGCATGCCCTTCATAGCGGCAGGAGCCTTCATCTCGAGGGTCTCCAGACCGTCGAACTGAGCGAGCTCCTCGTCGGTCAGAACGAACGGACGAATAGCAGCGTGAGGACAGATGTATGCACACTGGTTACACTGGATACAGTTGTCTTTGTTCCAAGCGGGAACGAAGGCCTCTACACCGCGCTTCTCGTAAGCGGCGGTACCAACCATCCAAGAACCGTCGGCAGTGCCGTGCTTGGCAAATGCGCTGACGGGCAGCAGGTCACCAGCCTGAGCATTGATAGGACGAACAAGTTCCTTCACGAATGCAGGAGCGTTGTCGGCCTTCGGCTCATCATCGGGCAGGTTAGCCCACTCGGGCTTCACGGTCAGTTTCTTGTACTCACCACCACGGTCGATAGCGGCGTAGTTCAGGTCAACCACATCCTGACCCTTGGCACCGTAAGACTTCAGGGCAGCAGCCTTCATCTTCTCAACAGCGAGTTCAACGGGGATCACCTCAGTGATGCGGAAGAAGGCACTCTGCAGGATGGTGTTAGTACGGTTACCCAGACCAATCTCCTGTGCAATCTTTGTAGCGTTGATGGTATAGACAGTGATGTTGTTCTGTGCGAAATAACGCTTCACCTTGTTAGGCATGAACTTCTCCAGTTCGTCGTCGTCGAAGATGGTGTTCAGCAGGAACTGACCGTTCTTCTGCAGACCACGGGTCACGTCGTACATGTGGAGGTAAGCCTGAACGTGGCATGCCACGAAGTTAGGTGTGGTCACCAAGTATGTAGAGCGGATAGGCGTGTCACCGAAACGCAGGTGAGAGCAGGTGAAACCTCCCGACTTCTTAGAGTCGTAAGAGAAGTAAGCCTGGCAGTACTTGTCGGTGTTGTCACCAATGATCTACGGTACCGTCGGCACCCAGTCCGAAGAACTTAGCCTGGAACATGCCAGCGCCACCGAGGGCGATCTCCTCAACGGCAGGCAGAGAGGTGAAGGTCACGTCATCCACAATACCAATCGTGAAGTGGTTCTTGGGCTCGGGCATAGCGAGGTTGTTGAACACGCTGATGATCTGAGCGGGAGTAGTATCGTGAGAACCGAGACCGTAGCGGCCACCGACGATCAGAGGACGATCCTCAACATCGTAGTAAGCATCCTTCACGTCGAGGTACAGAGGCTCACCGTTAGCACCGGGCTCCTTCGTGCGATCCAGAACGGCAATCTTCTTCACGCTCTTGGGCACGCTGGCCAGCAGATGCTTGACAGAGAACGGACGATAGAGGTGAACACTGATCATACCCACCTTCTGACCCTGACCGTTCAGGTAGTCAATGGCCTCACGGGCTGCATCGGTAGCAGAACCCATCAGGATGATCATGCGGTCGGCATCCTTAGCACCGTAGTAAGAGAAGAGGTGATACTCACGACCAGTGATCTTGGAGATCTCGCCCAGGTACTTCTCAACTACCTCGGGAACAGAGTCGTAGTAGGGGTTACATGCCTCACGGTGTGTGAAGAAGGTCTCAGGGTTCTCAGCGGTACCACGGGTGATAGGACGCTCAGGCGACATGGCACGGTCGCGGAAACGCTTGATGTACTCTTCCTTCACGAGGGGACGGTCGAAGAAGTTCACGAACGGCACGCAGGTCTCCAGGGTAGCCAGGTGAGCCACAGCGGTGAGGTCCATCACCTCCTGCACGCCACCTTCGCAGAGCATGGCGAAACCAGTCTGACGGCAAGCCATCACGTCCTGGTGGTCACCGAAGATACAGAGCGAGTGAGAAGCCAGCGTACGGGCAGACACGTCGAATACGCAGGGAATCAGCTCACCGGCAATCTTGTACATGTTGGGGATCATCAACAACAGACCCTGAGAAGCGGTAAATGTGGTGGTGAGGGCACCAGCCTGCAGCGAACCGTGAACGGCACCGGCAGCACCAGCCTCAGACTGCATTTCCTGAACAGAGACGTTCTGGCCCCAGAGGTTCTTACGACCACGGGCAGCCCACTCGTCAACATGCTCCGCCATGGGAGATGACGGGGTGATGGGGTAGATAGCAGCTACCTCCGAGAACATATAGCTCACATGAGCCGCAGCCTCGTTACCATCACAGGTGATAAATTTCTTTTCTTTAGCCATTTCCTAACAGCCAGAGCGGTATCTGATTGTCCTTGCCGATTTCCGTGTTATAGCGGGCATAGATGACATCTGGCGCATATCGCTGCTTACCTGGTATCTTGGCGTCCATGATACGGAACTTGAGTTTCTCGTCAACGATGAAACTGCAGTCGCGGTTGCCCGTATTCACCTTGTGGTCTTTCCACATCGAGTTGACGAAGAAGGTCTCCATGGCCTCCTGCTTTTCTACCTTGATGGGATAGATGGCGTACATGAGGTTGGAGTTGTGGAGCAGGATCTTCGCGGGCTTCTTGGGGAAATCCTGTCCAATGGGGTAGATGAGGTTCAGCAGACGGGCGTCGGTGAGGTACTTGATGTAGTTCATCACCGTGGCACGGCTGGTCTCGATGTCCTGCGCCAGTTTACTCACGTTGGGAGCCTTAGCCGGACCTTCCTCAGCGATCTGGTAGAACAGTTTCTTGATCTTCGTGAGGTACTTCAGTTCGATCTGCTTGATGAGCAGGATATCCACCTCCGTCATCATGTTCATCGTCTTCAGCAGGTTCTCACTGTAGTTGCGGTGCTCTTGGAAGAAGGGATAGAAACCGTGGTGGATATAGTCCTGGAAATAGCGGTTGGGCGATGCCTTCGGCAGGATCTGCTTGATGATGCGCTCATGATCCTTCAGGATTTCCTCTAAGGTGTAAGGATGGAAGGTGTTACCCGTCTGAAGGTTGATGAACTCGCGGAAGGAGAACCCACGCAGGTTGTAGGACTGTACGATGCCGTTGAGTTCGGGATTCTCATCCTTCAGGCGCATCACGCTGCTGCCTGTGAACACGATCTTCAGGTTGGGGTAGAGGTCGTAGCACTTGCGGAGCTCCGAACTCCAGTTCGGCTGCTTGAACACCTGGTCGATGAGCAGCACGCGCCCGCCGCGCTTATAGAAATTGCCCGCAAACTCAGAGATGCCGTGGCCCTGGAAGTAAAAGTTGTTCATGTTGATATACAGGCACTGCTTGTCTTGTATATCAAAGTTCTCTTTGGCATACTGCAGGAGGAAGGTGGTCTTTCCGACGCCGCGCGTTCCCTTGATACCGATCATGCGATCACTCCAGTTGATCTCATCCATAAGGGTGCGTCGCACTGGTGCGTTGGTATGCTCGACAAGGTATCTGTGCGTCCTGAAAAAAGCTTCCATCCTGAGCGATTTGTTTTAAAACAGCTGCAAAGGTAATCAATTTTCCGCAAAATGCAAAGTCTAAATAGCAAAATCTTATTAAATTCTGCTATTTTCCTTGTTTTATGTCAGAATTGATATGATATTGAAGCCATCAACATGCGGCCCCGCTGGAACATGGGTTGCTTTCTCAGATTGGAACCACAGAGATAACGATCGGTGTTCAGGATGTTCTCGCAGTCGAGCGACAATTGCAGGTGGTTGCGGTAGCCGTACTTCATACCGAGGTCGAAAAGCATCGTTCCATCCACATAGAAGTCGTTGGCTTCCTTGTTGGTATAGTTCAGCTTTCGACCTTCATAAGAGGCGTGACCATAGAACTTGAGCTTGTGGTTGGCTGTCTGTAAGAGTTTATAAGCTCCGTGGAGGTTCAGCGTGAAATGGGGCACGCCAGCCACTTTCTTCTCATTATTGTTATAATAATAGTACTCACTACTGATGTCATGACAGTAGTAAGCAGAGAGATAGCCGGAGAAGTGCTGATGGGCATATCGGGCCGTGGCTTCCACGCCCATATTCCTAAGATTGCCCTGGTTCTTGATGGCATCTTCATCTTGATAATCTTCGTACCTTGTATTCCAGCGCATGAGGTTGGTGTACTTATTATAGAACACGTTCACCTCATAATCCAGGTGCAGCGGGACGATTCTTCCCATGGCCGACACCTGAAACGACGAAAGGCGAAGAGGATTCGTTTCGTAGAGTTCGTCGAACAGATAACGGTAATAGAATGCCAGGTCGGCGAAGGCCTCTGAATAAGAAAGTTTCAGGCTGAACCGGTCGTTGGGGACATACATAAGTGCCAAGCGGGGCGACAGGGCTGTCACATTATCTTCCTTTCGGTATTTCAGGTCGTAGCGCAGACCTACATTCATAATCAGTTCGGGCAGAAGGTGGTGCTTGTCCTGCAAGAAGAAAGAGAGGTTATCTTCCTTACCCTTACTGATGGCGTCTTCATAGTTGAACCTTCCGAAATCTATACTTTCAAAGTTGGTTCCAGTAAAGAAAAAACGGGAATGGAGGGAGAAATGCTCGTATTGGCTACCGATCAGGAGACTTCCTTTCATCGTACCGAGACGATAGTCAGTGACCAGTTTGACCGATCCACCCAATGCGGTTTCCTTGTAATTCTGGTAGGAAGACTCACCCACGATCTCTACTGTATCGATAACCGGTTGTCCGTTGGCATCATAAACATCGTTACCTTCATCGTCATAGGCCGGACTTTCGGTCATGATATAATCATGATTCACTTCATATTCACTGATGGAGTACCAGTCGCCGTAAAGAGAGGCATTGAGAGAGATCCTGCCCAACTGACGGAAATAGGCCAACTCGGCATGCGTCTCTTCGGTGCCATAGCCGGGATTGATGCCGTTGATGGTAGGATAAAGGCTATAGTCATAGCCACTATCATTACTGGTCTGATAGAGTTTTTTTGTGTTTTTCCGGCTGAACATCAGGTTAAGTCCCTTCAACTTGAAGGTGATACCAAAGTCGTAGGATGGGGTACCCCTGTAACTGCCCACGTAAATCCGATCAGGTCCCCCATAGGTTTGTTTCATAAAACCGAAATCATAATAAGGGTTCAGCAGGTCGGCATAATAGCCATCGCCATCGCCGAAATGCCGTATCTGTCCGTCGGAGTTGTAGAGCGATGCCCAAGCCGTGATGTCGGCATCCATAAACTGCGTGCCCATCAGGAAGTCGGCCTTATGGGTCGTATAGGAGCCGTAACCATAACGGACCTTGCCTCCATTGATGTTACGACCACTCTTGGTGATGATATTGACAACGGCCGAGAGAGCCACATTGCCATAGAGTGACGAGGCCGGGCCACGGAGTACCTCGATATGGTCAATCTTCTCGGTGCTAATGGAATAACCTGTGGCGCCAACATTATTAAGATGGTTGTTCAGACGATGGCCGTTCTCCATGATTAGAATCAGTTCCTGATCTTTGGCGTAGGCTCCGTGCATGGCCAGGTTTTCACCAGGGTCATAGGCGATTACCTCGGTCATTCCAGGCACATAGGCTGCCAGAATCTGGTTGAGGTTCTTGTTGTAGCCTAATTCCTCTATCATCTCCGCCGTGATAATCGTGATGGGTACAGGGGCCTCGTTAACACTTTCACTCTGACTGGAGGCCGTGGTGATGGTGGTGCCCTGCTTGATTTCGTTGATCAGGTCGATAAATCGTGGTGGATAATCTACAGTAGGTGTATAATATGGATTTTCTGTAAGCACCAGTTCTGCATACATTCTCGCCCCCTCAAAATCATCGAGTGCCAGACAACAGAGCGACATCAGACGGTATCCGCCGAGGCGATTAGAACTCGACAGACTGTGAACACAGCCTTCGAGCATATTTTTGGCTACCAGTATTCTTCCTATCTGGTACTCCGCTTCTGCCTGCTCGTAGATCTGGCGGGGAGAGGTGTCCTGTGCACTGGCGGGGAGTACTGTCAGCAGAAGTCCTACGACTGTTGTATGGAATTTCTTTCTGTTCATCTTTTGACAGGTATGGTGAGTATGAAGGTGGTGCCTTCGCCCTCCGTAGAGTCGAAGGTGAGCTTGCCTCCATGTTTGTTCTCGATGATATCCCGTGTGATGCTCATGCCAAGGCCTGTGCCCTGACCGATGGGCTTGGTGGTGAAGAAATTCTCGAAGAGCCGCTGCTTCACCTCGTCGTTCATACCCTCACCGTTGTCGGCAAAGGTGATCTTGACAAGACTGCCATCGAAGCCAACACTCACGGAAATCTGGGGCTTATAGCCGTCGCCTGCCGTCTGTGCCTTCTTCCACACGGTGTAACAGGCATTGTTCATCAGGTTCAGCACAGCCCGGCTCAGATCTTGTGGGATCACCTCCACCAGTGGCATCCCGTCCTGATACTGCTCATGGATGCTCACGTTGAAGCCCTTGTCCTTGGCCCGCATGGCGTGGTAGGAGAGCCATACGAATTCCTTCACGATCTTCCGGATATCGGTTGGGATGAACACATTGTCCTTACCACGTGAGATCAGCAGAATACCCTGTATGATACTGATGGCGCGATCTCCGTGCTCCGTGATCTTTGCCATGTTCTCCTGTAGGTTGGCAATAATGTCTTCTACCTCTTCACGGTTGTAGTCAGACAACTTGTCCATGTTGTCTTTTAGGATTTCTATCAGGTCATTCAGAAGCTTGTCCGACATCTTGCTGAAGTTGATGACGAAGTTCAGGGGGTTCTGAATCTCGTGGGCGATACCCGCACTGAGCATGCCCAGCGATGCCAGTTTCTCCTGTTTCTCCAATTGCTCCTTGAGCGTTTCCGTCTGTTGTTGCATAAGCTCTTATTCTTTGATAATGGGTAGGGTGACAGTAAAGTCCGTATATTCGTTCTTGATAGACTTGACGGTGATGTCACCGCCGTAGTTCTGTATCACGTCGTGGCTCAGGTAAAGGCCGATTCCTGAGGCCTCGCCCGTGGTCTTCGTGGTGAAGAAGGGGTCGAAGATCTTGTCGATGATCGTCTCTTCGATGCCGATGCCGTTGTCGTGGAAGCACAGGGTGACCGTCTCACTGTCGGAGGATACTTTCAGCGATACCTCGGGGGTGAAGACCGCCAGCTTCACTTTCTTCATAACGGCGTAGATACTGTTGCCCAAGAGACTCATGAACGTCTTGCTCAACAGCTCCGGATTGCCATTCACATAGAGTGGGGTGTCGGGGTAGTCGAACGTGACGTTGATCCTGTGCTCCTGGATCTCCTTCTGGAAATAAGTGTTTACCATTTCCTTGTCCTGATGGAGTACACTGCAGAGATCCATCCTGATGATGCCGCCACTGCGGTCTTTCAGCATCTCCTCCATGGCCTTGAGGGTGCGCGTGGTGTTCTGGCCGTGTTCACTCACCTTCTGCAGGTTGCCTGTGAGCATGCCCAGCACGTCCATTGTATCATCATAGTTCTCATGGTCCATGTGGTCCTTCTCGTCCTCGATGTTGGCCTCGATGTCCTTCACCAACCCTTCCGAGAGTTTCGAGAAGTTGTTAATATAGTTCAATGGGTTCAGGATGCGGTCGATGAGGCCCTTTGTCAGTTTACCCACGGTGGCCATCTTCTCCTGCTTTACAAGTTCCTTATGGGTGCGCCTCACCTCTTCCGTACGTTCCTCCACGATTTTCTCCAGCCTCTGCTTGTCCCTCTCCAACTTGCGCAGGCGCCACTGTAGGATGAATGTGATGATCAGTCCCACCAGTATCAGGTAGAGCAGGTTCATATACCACCGCATATAGAAGGGGTAGTCGATGCTGAAACTGATCTCCGTGACTTCCGTCTCGCGCCCGAAGGCATCGCGCGCCTGTACCTTAAATGTATAGTCACCAGGTGACAGGTTGAGGTATTCCGTGCTGTGCTCATCGGCCCAAGCGCTCCATTCACCGTCGTTCAACTTGTGGCGGTAGAGGTTTTCTCCCACCAGCGGCTCATAGTCGAGCGAGAAGTAGAAGCGCAGGTTGCGGTGGTCACTGCTCAGTGGCGGGAGCGTTTTAGGCATTTCTCCGAAGCCGCCCCAAATGACACTGTCCCTGCCCAGTGTGATATGCCGGATCAGCAGTCGTGGCATGGTCCGAAGGGCGGGCTCTTCCATGCCGGTCTTGATGATGGTCACGCCCTGGTCTCCTCCGAGCCACACCTCGTCGTCCTCCATAAAGATGGCGCGGATGGTGTTTTTGCTGATGGGAAACAGCAACTGGTCAAGGTCTGTGAGCCGCTGGCCGTTTTTCCATCTGTACAGGTTCTTACCCTCGTAGTCCGTGAGCCAGGTGACTCCGTTCTTATCTGTATGAGCAAAGAGGGGATAGGGGAAGGGACTAGTGTCCTCGGCCTTCACGTATAACACCTGACGGTCTGTCTGTACCAGTGTGGCGACGATCTCTTCTGAGGTATTCTTGTAGGGCTTGAATGCTTGGTCTTTTTTAGTCTTGTACCAGATTTCGCCGTAGAGGCTCTGCAACCAGATCGTCCCATTAGGGTCCTTGATGATCTTGGTAGCCTTGTCCAGTTCGCAGATCTTCTTTCTCGTCATATTGCCTATCTGAGTCAGATAGACGCCGTCGGTCTCTCCGCTATAGAACTGTGTGCCGTCGTCGAGCAGGGCAGTGGCACTGGTGGTCGAGAGTTGTCGGACAGAGCCGTTGGAAGCGATGTTGTAGATACCGTTACTCGTGGCGGCCAGAAGACCGATGCTGCTCTTGGTGAGTGCCCAACAGGCATGACTGATGCCGCTCACGTTCTCAAACGATCTTCCTTCCAGACGGAAGAGACCGTTGACGGTACCTACATATTTCCTGTGCTCATATTCCCCGATGGCAAAGACGTCGCCTTTCAATCCTTCATGATCGGCGAAGTGTGTGTAGGCAGAAGGAACACCCAGCGAGAATACGCCATTCTCGGAGGCTCCCCAGAGCACACCGTGTCCGTTGTATGATACCCACATGACGTTATTCGTAGCCAGACCGTTCTTCTCGCTGATGCTATACAGTTCGTGGCCTTCTTCATCGGCGATGATAATGCCGTGACCTTTCTTCACCTGCGCCTTCATACCATTGCCCAACGGCTCCTCTTGGGTGATGTCTGTCAGCACCATGATCTCGTTTCTGTCATCGATGGCGCCCGTTTGGATAATGTCCGTGAGACCTATGCTGACTGGCTTGTCGCTGATCACCTTGCTGACAAAGACACTGTCATCTTTCACGCCGTAAACCTTACCGTTGTTGGAGACGAAATACAGTTGGTCGTCTTTCTCCCATATCTCCAGCACCTCACCCTGGAAGGAGCCAGAATGACCCGCTCTGTGAAGATAAGGCTCGCCGTGATGGTCAGCACTGATCCTGCCGAAGAAGTTATAGCCGCCTGCCCAGACCACACTGTCCTTGTCAAGATAGGTGACGGTAACGCGCCTGTTGCCCGGGGTGTGGATCACGTGCCAAGCCTCGTTGTCGTAAAGGAGCAGACCTTCGAAGTTGGCGATATATACATTACCTCCTTTACCCGTCTTCACGTCGAAGTTGATGTCATTGGCATGATACTCCTCGGCCAGGTAATTACGCAGGAATGGAATACCCTGGGCGAAGGAAGCGAGTAGGGAGAAGTGAAGAATGAGAACTGTCAGCAGTCGCTTCATGGTTTATCCTCCTTTCCGACGTTGGTGAATGATTCATAGGGCACGTTAGCACCGATATAGTAGTTCCATTCGCTCTGCGTGAAGTTGCGCTCCAGCCTCTTCTGCACCATATCCGCCATAGTGGGTATAGATACGAGTGCCTCTGCCAGATGTCCCTTCTGGTTGCCAACCCACAGGTGGTTCACGCCGATGTCGAACGAGAAGTGCAGAATCCAACAATTGCCGCTATAGAGCGTAACGGGTTCAGTCCTGTCTTTGGTAGCATCCCACATGTTCACCGTACCGTCAAGACTTGAAGAGTAAAGGCTGTTGCCGTCGAATCTCAGTTTTGTGATGCGTGAGCGATGGCCAATAAACTTTTTCACAACACCATTATTGTTTATCAAGTAGATGTTGCCGTCGTTCATGCCAAACGCCTTATAATGCTTGTTGCTGGCATAGGAGATGATCTGCCCGGTTACAGGCGATTCCTTGGTCACAATCTCGTCTAAACTCTTTACCTCATACATATTGCCTTTGTCGTCGAAGAGTAGGGGATTTCTGTTGTTTGAACCCGAACTGACGATGTGGAAATCCACATGGCGTACTTTGATCTTCTCCGTAACAGGGTCGAAGAGCCCGATGGCATCTTCTCCGATGATGAGTGTATTCTTGCCCAGTGGCGACATCTTCGTGGGATTGGTAATGCCCTTTATCTCCAGAATCTTGGTGTCAGTCATGGCCCTGATCACCAGATGCCCCGTACGGCTCAGGGCATAGATAATATTCTTATCCATGTCAGGAAACACATTGCGGAAGTCGTATCTTTTGTCGAAGAACAGGGTCTTGCTTACCAACTTATCGCCCTTCTTCTGATGCCTTTGTATCTCGCCATAGCTGCTTACGGTCAAGATGTTCTTACCGTCTTTCGTCAGCATTTTGGTGTTTGTGATAGCACCTTCGTGCACATCCCATTCGCTCTTGCTTTGACTGGCCAGTGAGAGGGGCTGGTAGATGGAAGGGTCATACACGTCGCCACCATATTTCCGGGTGAAGTGATAGGCCGCATAAGTCAGAAGATCAGAGAGTTCCTGATTTCCGATATGGTATTGCGTGATGGCCATTGACCCCAGAGAACGTCCCAGTGAGATAAAACTCAGTGTGTCAGTCGTGCGCTTTGAGAGTTCCGCCAGAATGCGCTGGTGCTCGGCTATCTTCCGTTGCTGCTCTGCCTGGTCAAGGGCGTCAAGGGCCTTGCGCTCCGAGGCGATGGCGATCTGCTGGGCGATGATGGCGTTGTGACGCTCTTCCTCCGAGCGCTCGCGCAACTCGTTGGCGATCTTCGTCTGCTGCATGGCCTCCTCGCGCTGTTCGTCGGAGATAACCTTCTGTTCGTTGGCGATTTCCTCCATCTGTTGGCTCACACTTTTCTTCACGGCTGATATTCTCTCCTGACGTCGTAGTTCTGCCAGTTCCGTCTGGAGTTGGGCATTGCGCTTCTCCGAGCCGTACCATCCCGTGAAGCCTGCCAGGACAGAGCCTGTCAGGACCACGCCGATAGCGGCACAGGATATGATCTCTTTCTTATTCACGCCTTACGTTTCAGAACCAGCATCGTGATGTCGTCGCTCTGCTCGGCCTCTTCTACAAAAGCCTTCACCTCACCGGTCACGGCGTCGATCACCTCCTGACCGCTCTTGCCGTCAGCCTGCTGAAGCGTCTGCTCCATGCGCTGCTCGCCGAATTCTTCCAGACTGACGTTCATGGCTTCTGTTACACCGTCGGTAAACATAAACAGCGCGTCGCCTTTCTCCAGTTGTATTTTCTGCTCATGATACGACAGTCCTTCCACGGCGCCCACCATCGGATCCTTCGACATCGGGAGAGCCTCCACGCAGCTGTCGTGTTTCAGGAGGTAAGGGGGATTATGCCCGGCATTGCAGTAAGTGATCTCACCCGTCTGGATGTTATAGATACCGTAGAACACGGTGACGAACATACAATTCACCGACTCCTTGGCCAACAGCTCGTTGACGTATCTCATACACTCCGCAGGACTGCCGCCGCGGATGCCCGTAGCACGGATCAACGTACGGCTCACGGCCATGAAGATAGCGGCGGGGATGCCCTTGCCGCTAACGTCGGCGATCACGAAGCCGATCCGGTCGTCGTCGATGCGGAAGAAGTCGTAGAAGTCGCCGCCCACGTCCTTGGCCGCCGTCATCTGGGCGGCGATGTCGAGTTGGTCTTCGTTCTCGGGGAAGGGCGGGAAGATGCGGGGTAGGATGGCGAGTTGGATCTCTCGCGCGATGGCCAGGTCACCCTTGATCGACTCCAACTGCGTGTGCTCCGCCTGCATCTCACGGATATACTTGATCTGCTTGATGGCCTTCTCGATGGTGAGGCTCAGGTCGTCGAGGTCGATGGGCTTCGTGGCGAAGTCGAAGGCCCCGTTGTTCATTGCCTGACGGATATTGCCCATGTCGCCGTAGGCCGACACCATGATGCATTTCAGGGCGGGGTTACGCATCTCGTTGATCTTCGTCAGCAGGGTCAGTCCGTCCATCTCCGGCATGTTGATGTCCGAGAGGATGATGTCGAAGTCCTGGTGGTTCAGAAGCATCGTCAGGGCCTCCAGCCCGTTGTGGGCAAACGTGAACTCATACTCACCCTTGCGGATTTGCCTTCTGAAGTATTGTGTCAGCAGCAGTTCGAGATCCATCTCGTCATCGACACTGAGTATTTTTACAGCCATAATCTCGTATAATTATTAGTAATAATGTGCAAAATTAAAAAAAATGTGGGTAAATAAAAAAAAATATGTATTAAAACTTGCAAATTTGATTTAATATGCTTATCTTTGCCGACAAACATTATTTACTAACTTTTAAATTATCAAAATTATGACAAAGAAATTTATGAATTTGCTGAGCAAATGGAATGTTATGGCAATTGCTCTGGTTGCTATGATGAGTGTTGGATTATCTTCGTGCGACAAAAGTGATGATGACGATTCTGATTATAATCAGATTACCGTCACAAACAACGGTACATACACTCTACAGCGTTTCAGGATTGTTTTCTTGAATTCAAGCCGTGAGAAGTTAACAGATAAGGATTTAGGAACATTGGCTCCTGGCGATAAAGTATCTGCTACAATCCCCACATCTGCATACGAATTTTACATGGCTACATATCTTGGTAATAACTGGTATTTCTCACCATATTACAGTGTCTCTTACTCAAATCTTAAATTGTCAGATGCAGAGGTTGGTGAATGGACTACGAACTGACCAAAGCCACTACTTCTGTAGTTTGAGATATCTGATGTGATAAATAATTATAGATTAATAAGGCTACAGCATCTATGTTGTAGCCTTTAAATTTTTATGGAGATGAAAAAGTCTTTAGTCCCCCTGATTATCTTATTCATGACGGTAGGTAGTTCCCCCTCTGCTTCCATGCCTGCGTACCCGCACAGGATTCCTGTATTTCTTGGCGATAGCGTAATATATATCCGCCTTTATGGAGATGAACACAACAAGCGCGCAGAATCGTTGGACGGTTATACGCTCATACAAAAAGATCATGTATGGCACTATGCAGAAATAGATGATTCGGGTTATCTGCGGCCCTCCCCATATAGGTTATCTGTTAATCCTGATAGTAGTACCTTAAGATTTAAAAACGATACGCCATTACATCTATTACCTGCGAAGAAAAGTACTTCAACAAATGCCCGCTCCCGGAGGAACAAAGAAATACAAAAGATATCTGCCGTGGGGCAGCGTCGCATACTCGTCATATTAATGCAGTTTTCTGATGTTAGTTTCACAAAGGATCAAGATGATTTCCATAGACTTTTCAATGAGGAGAACTATAAAGAAGATGGTGCATATGGCAGTGTTTACGACTATTACAAGGATGTATCCTATGGGAAGTTGCAATTGACGTGTAACATAATGGGTCCGTTTACAAGTCAGTATGAAAGATCATACTATGGCAAGAATGACCGAAATGGTAATGACAAGAATCCCGGGGCTCTTTTTGAGGAGGCGATGGAGTATGCCTCATTGTATGTGAATCTAAAGGATTATGATGGTGATGATGATGGATATATAGATAATGTACACATCATTTTTGCCGGGCATGGTGAAGAGGCTGGAGCGTCATCAGATGCTATTTGGTCGCATGAATCAACCTATTATGAGCCTTTCATATATCAGGGCATGTTAGTTGACAGATATTCATGTGCACCAGAACTAAGGGGGAATACTGGAACTGGCATTTCAAGAATCGGTCCACATTGCCATGAAATAGGACATGCTTTGGGTGCAATGGACTACTATGACACCAATTATGAGAGCCGTGGCGGATTCGAAGGAACTGGCGTTTGGGACATCATGGCGGCAGGCTCCTGGAATGCTGACGGCGTCATCCCAGCAGATTTCAATCCTTATGTTAAAATGATGAACTTTGGATGGGTAGATATTGAGGAAATGCCGAAAGGACAAGTCGTCATCTCTCCTTCTCTGGATTCAGAAAACAATTATTACCGACTATCTAATTCGCCGACAGACTACTATTTGGTGGAGAACCGCTCCTCAGAGAGATGGGGTGAGGCATTACCTGGCGCGGGCCTGATGCTCTATCACATACATCCGAATATAGAGAATGTAGGAAATGAAATAAATGCAACCTATCCACAGAAATGTTATCCTGTTTGTGCTTCATCGAACTACTCAATTCCCAATTCTTCATCCGTGTCGTATGGAAACATCAACAGTTCCGGTTGTCCCTATCCTGGTGAAACTGGTAATCAAGAGTTCAACATGGCTTCGACTCCTGCAAGTTTCTCGTGGGATGAAGAAACTTCGAATATAGACCTAAGAGATATTACCATATCATCTAATGGTATCATATCGCTTTTGAATCAGACAAATGTAGAAATGCCTATCAATGATGAGGTTTTGGTCAATGAAGATTTTGAGAAACTACATAGTATTATTACTGAAATAGAAGCAGGTGATTCTAAGTGGAAATGGGTCAGAGAAGATGGGGCGGAAAAAGAGAAGAAAGGATTTGAACCACATGGCGGCAGTGGCTATCTACGTTTCCTCCCAGGGAAACTCTCTGAGGGGGAACAACAATGCTCTTACATCTTTGACACTCCAGAGATGACCACTGAGAATTGTGCATCACTTTCGTTTTTCTATCAGGGAGTATCATACCGTACAGGAATACATGTTATGAACGTATCTTACAGTTGTGATGGAGGCGAGTGGGAAATTGTATCAATTATTGGAAATAGTAATCCCGATTGGAAAAACTATTCTCTGAATTTGCCAAAGGCAAAGTCTTACAAAATTAAGTTTACAGGTTTCGCATCATACGGACAAGCAATTTGTCTCGATGATATTACCGTCATAAAAAAAACAACAGTTGGCATGCAACCTCTTAAGTGGGATGTAAACGAGGAAGTTCGTGGGGAAGGAGACCAAATATATGATATAATTGGAAGAGCGCAAAACAACTGCCAAAAGGGTCTGAATATTATCAGGCTCTCAGACGGAACTTTCAAGAAAATTATAGTAAAATGAATATAATAGTTATATTTGTTGTTTGGCAATGAAGTAGGGACTGCAAAGTTATATATACTACCGCTCCCTGAAAAGGGCTCCTTTTTTTAAATTAAGGAGCCCTTTTCGCACAATAAGGAGTCCTTGTTTGAAAATATGGACTCCTTATTGTGTACAATGGTTCTTGACCCTGTAGTGTTTGCATATTGATTACTGTCCTACTGTCCACTGCCTTCTGGTTCTGCCTGTGCCGCCATCGAGCGCTGAGTCATTATAATCTCCTCTGCCGTGCGTAGCACAACGATGTAACTGTTTAGAACAACTCGCCTTTAAATCTCCGAGATACCGCCGGTGAAAGGCTTGTTGAGATACCTCTGCTTGGGATTGCCTGCGTATCTCAGGGAACCGACGCCTGTGACCTTGCCGTCGATGGTGTCTGAGGCGTGGCAGGTGATACCGCCCACACCCGATACTTGGGCCTTCGTATTGATGGATTTCAGGTCTTCCGCATTGATGCTGCCTACGCCGCTGCAGTTCAGTTCTGCCTCTTGGGTCTCTCCGTCGATGGAGATGTCGCCCACGCCGCTGCATCTGATGCTGACCTGGTCTGCCAGTACCTTGTGGAGTTTGAAACTGCCGACGCCGGAGTTTTCCACCGTCAGGACATCGGTGTCCAGACTGTCAAGGCAGACAGAGGCGGCGCCGGTATTCCTGACCTTTGTCAGATCGGTGGTATAGACGGTGATATTCACGTTCTTGGGATCGATGTTGGTATTCTCCCTGGTGAAACTGATGTCGAGTTCGTTGTCCTCACTGTCGAAGTCGAAGAGTTCGATGTAGTTGTCGGGGGCAGAGAGCACCACGATGCCGTTCTTGTCGTCGCTCTGTACCAGTTGCACATTGGCCACCACGCGGCTGGTCACCTCCGTGAACGGGTCGAGCTTGTATTCTTTTTCGACGATGACGTCGCTGGGATCGATCTGATTCCCAAAATGACTCATGTTAAAATGACACGATGTTAAGATCAACATCCCACCTGCTAACCATAAAGCTGCTGTTTTCATATTCATTTGTTTTTTGGATTTGTTTTGTCTGTTAGACGTATGTTGTGCCCTAAAAGTTGCATCATTCCACAGAAAATAAAAAAAAAGCGGGAAATTGCTGGTAATTTGAAAAAAATTCCGTATCTTTGTGCCAGAATTACTAACGAGTGACTATTAGCCCATGACGAAAGATATGGACAGCAAGAAGCAGAAAGCCCGTCTGGCAATGATACTGAAGACGGGCAGGTTGCGGCTGTGGTTCTATTACCCGGCCAAGTGCCACTATTGCTATCTGTCGGAAACCGGCGACTATGAGCGTGAGTACAACCCTGCGGAATTCTGCCAGCAGTTTCACCGTGACGAGATTGAGAAGATGAGCAGCATCATCTACGATATCTGTGACGGCAAGCTGGAGTCGGGCGGGTTGTCCATGCGCAGCAGGGCCGCGAAGGAGTCGGACTGCCGTCACTATGAGGTGTCCATCTCCATTGCCAGTCGCGACGCTCAGGGAACGCCCACCTCGCTGATGGGCATCCAGCACGACGTGACGGAAGAGTACCGCAGGAAGAAAAAGATCCGCCAGCTCTTGGTGCGCTATCATACCATCTTCAACTCTTCGCTGCTCTCCATGCTGTTCTACGACAAGAACGGTGTGCTCACCGATATCAACGAGCGCGCCTGCAAGGACTTCCACGTGAAGAGCCGTGAGCAGGTGCTTGACGGCAGTTTCCTGTTGGAGAACAACCCTTTCTACAGTCAGATCCCGCTGGACAAGATGGAGAACTCGCTGACGGGCAGTATTATTGACTTCAAAGACTATCAGGAAGACAAATACCGCATCGACGAGTTTAAACTGAGGGGTAAGATGTACTACGAATCGACCATCAACCCCATCCGTAACGAGCAGGGCGAACTGGAGGGCGTCTATATGGCGGGCCATGACATCTCGGAGATGGTGAATTCGTTCCACCGTCAGCAGGAGGGCGTCAAGAAACTGCAGCAGGCCACGGAGAGCATCTGGCAGTATATCACCAATATCGACTATGCCCTGAGCGTCAGCGGCGTGCAACTGGTGAACTATTACCCCAAAGCCTATAGCTTCGAGATTCTCAACCGCGAGGCCCACAGCAAGCTGCACCTGTCGCAACTGCGCTGCATCCGTCTGGCCACCCCGCGGTTCCGCCGTACGGTGAACTGTCTGTTGAACCGCATGGACCACCTGACGAAGCACGGTATCGCGCAGGCTATTGAGACGGAGATCCGCGACAAGAAAGGCCGTCAGATCTGGCTGCTGTTCAACATGGTGCCCATGTTGGACGATGAGGGTGAGGTGGAGCGCTACTTCGGTACGTTCCGCGACATCACTGACATGGTGGAGACGGAGCAGCAGTTGGCCGTGGAGACGAAGAAGGCCCAGGAGACGGAACTGTTGAAGCAGACCTTCCTGACGAATATGAGTTATGAGATCCGTACGCCGCTGAACAATATCCTGGGCTATGCCGGACTGTTTACCGGCGAACATGACGAGAAGGACGAGCCGGTGTTCATGGAGCAGATCAACCACAGTACACAGGAACTGCTGCGGCTAGTGAACGACGTGCTCTATATCTCGCGTTTAGAGGCCCACATGGAGGAATATCGGAAGGAGATCGTCGATCTCGCCCAGACCTTCGACGGGCAGTGCCAGCTAGGCTTGACGGACATCAGACCTGGCGTGGAGGTGTTTATCAACCAGCCTTATGATAGTCTGGTGGTCAATATCGACATGAGTCACGTGTCGATGATCATCCAACGCCTGTGTGCCGTCGCTTGCCAGTTGACGACCCAAGGCTCCATCTCGGTAGGCTGCGAGTATCACCGCGGTGAACTGACCATCCGTATCGAGGATACCGGCATGGGCTTCTCTGAGGAAGAGCTGTCGCACCTCTTCGAGCACTTCGCCCGTAACGCGAAGGGCGACATCATCGGGTCGGGACTCGACCTGCCGATCGTACAGTTGCTGACCCAGCAGATGGGCGGCAGCATCGACACCCAGTCGGACTACGGGAAGGGCACCAGCGTATGGGTATCGCTACCTTGCACGGCCTCGGTGCTGAAGCGGAAATGAGTGAATGAGAAAAGAAGAAATGGAGAGAATGAGTAGTCAGAATATATTTGATGAGCAACAGGCCATGACGATGGCGCTCGACATCAGCGGCAATCACGTGATGTGTCTTGATCTCGAGCAGAACCGGTTGTTCGACCTGTACGGAAAGGCCTTGTTCGGCAATAATGTGGGCATCGAGGTGTGCTATCATTATATCCATCCCGATGACAGCGAACGGTTCCGCACCTTCATCGAGCGGCTGAGCAACGGTACCGACCAGGAAGCCGAGTGCCGCTACCGCTGGAACTACAACTATACGGGTCATGGTGAACCCGACTGGCACGACTTGTATAACCATGCCATCGCCGAATATGAAGGCGGCAAGCCCGTCAGTATCATCGCCACCATTACCGACGAGACGGACACAAAGCGCAAGGAGCGGGAGATAGAGCAGTTGAAGGAGAGATACAGGAACATCTTCGAGGACTCGATCATCGGCCTGTCGTTCTATTCCCCGGAGGGCTGGCTGCTCGATGCCAACCGCATCATGCGCCAGATCTGCCACTTCGACAGCGATGAGGGCGACGAGTTCTTCTCGAAGATGAACCTCTTCGAAATGGCACCGTTCAACGAGGTGCTGGACCGTGAGCATCCCGAGGACTACTGGGCCTGTTCGCTGAGCATCATCCCCGAAAGGAGCATGCGCGTGTATCTGGAGATCAGCGTGCACCCCATCTACGACGAGAACGGGCAACTGATGTATATCGCCGTGTCGGCGTATGACGTGACGGGTGAGCGCGACATGTACCAGAAGGTGAAGGAGAACGATGTCCACATGCAGCAGTTGAACGAGACCATCAAGAACAAGGAGGCGGAGTTGCGCTATATGTTGGAAGCATCGAAGATGCAGACCTGGCGCATCAGCCTCGACCGCAATATCATAGAGTTCTACAGCGGTCTGAACACCGTGGTGCGCTCCTTCGACCTGAAACAGATGCAGAAGATCTTCGTGAATCAGGAGGAGGATATCGTGAAGGCGCTGTCGAATCCCGCCGAGACCCTCAAGGAACCGTTGGTCTATATCGGGCAGATGTATCCGACGGTGACCCAGAGTACCAACGAACTGCAGTGGGTGCAGATCAACTGTATCCCGGAGTACGACGAGAACGGGCGGCTGCTGGGTGCCTTCGGTGTCTGGCGTAATATCAGCGACCTGATGCGCAAGCAGGACCAGTTGCGCAGTGAGACGCAGCGTGCTAGGGAGTCGGGAGAGATGAAGAGTCTCTTCCTGGCCAATATGACCCATGAGATCCGTACGCCCATCAACGCCATCGTGGGCTTCTCGGAGGTGCTGACCTCGCTGACGTCGTCGGAAGAGAAGCAGGAGGTGGTGAAGATCATTAAGAACAACTGTGACATGCTGTTGCGCCTGATCGACGACATCCTGACGGCCTCGTCGCTCGAGACAGGACAGGTGAGCATCGAACCCGTCGAGGTGGATTTCGCCAAGACGTTCAACGAACTGTTCGAGTCGCTGCGCCCCAGGGTGCAGGAGGCGGACGTGGCATTCCTGAGAGACAATCCCTACGACAGCCTGCCGATTAGGATCGATGCCGGCCGTGTGTCTCAGGCCATCATCAACTTCGTCACCAATGCCGTGAAATATACGCACCAGGGACATATCAAGTTAGGCTACCGGATGGAGACCAGGGCCGTTGACGGCGAAGAGCGGAAAGGACTGTACGTCTATTGCGAGGATACGGGTGAAGGCGTCTCTGTAGAGGCCCAGGACAGGATCTTCGAACGGTTCTATAAGGTCAACGACTTTATCCAGGGAACAGGATTGGGACTGTCGATCTGTAAGGCCTTTGTCGATGCCTGTCACGGAGAGATCGGGGTCATTTCGGAGGGAAAGGACCAGGGCTCCGTCTTCTGGATGTGGCTTCCGCTATGATCGCAACGTTTGTATTCCAAGATGACCTTACATATTTTCAACCCTGAACACGACCTGGCACTGGCGGCCAACCTGAGCAACTTCACGGCTCCACATGCCGGCAGGCAGTTGCGCGCTGACCTCGGCTTTATCCCGGCGCTGTGGGCAGCGGAGGACGACCGCGTGCTGGTGGAGAACGTGGAGGATGCGGAGCAACGTTTCCTGCTGTTGGCCCACCGGCCCTTTCATGGCTTTATCGAGAAGGAGCAGATCTGGAAGGAGCCCATCACCGGGGTGAGTGTCTGGGGATGGGATCCGGCCATCTGTGCGTTCCTGAGGCGGCAGGGGGTGGAGGATAGCCTCCTGCCCACTGAGGCGCAGACGGCTACGATCCGGGAACTGTCCAGTCGCCGCTATGCCATGCAGTTGCTCTCGCAGTTGCGGGAACCTGGAACCGTCGGTGAGGCGATGATGGCGACGACGGTCGTTGAGGTGGAACGGCAACTGGTCGTCCACGGACATATTGTCGTGAAGGCGCTGTGGAGCAGCAGCGGGCGGGGTGTACGGTTTATGGAAGCAACAATCAGCAGTCATGATACCGGTTGGGTGAGAAACGTGATCGACAGACAGGGTGCCGTGATGGTGGAGCCCTATTATAAAAAGGTGGAGGACTTTGGCATGGAATTTGAGAGCGACGGAGAAGGTAGGGTGTCGTATCTCGGTCTGTCGCTCTTTCAGACTTCCGGTGGTGCCTATACGGGGAATGTCCTCGCCAGCGAAGAAGATAAGCAGGGGATGATAAGCAGCTATATCCCAACGGATTTGCTCAACACCATTCAAGAAAAGATATGTGCTTGGACGGGGGCATTGTTCAAGGGCCGATACCAAGGACCTTTCGGGGTGGATATGATGGTTGTGGCGAGGGAGAATGAAGAGGGATTCCTGTTGCAGCCTTGTGTGGAGATCAACCTCCGCCGTACGATGGGGCATGTGGCCCTCAGTCTGACACCCTTCCTGAATGGTCTGCCGAAAACAATGTGCATTGATTATGAAAATAATCGTTATAAAATTTGCGTGAAACGATGAAAATATGTAATTTTGCACCCGAATTTGACACAAACCAAATAGAATATGTGCGGAATCGTAGGATACATAGGCACAAAGGATGCTTTTCCCATCCTGATCAAAGGGCTTAGAAGATTGGAGTATCGTGGTTACGACAGTGCTGGTGTGGCACTCATCAACGACGATGACAGTTTGAACGTCTATAAGACCAAAGGAAAAGTCGATAATCTCGTGGAGTTTTGCAGTGACAAGAATACCAGCGGTACCATTGGTATCGCCCATACCCGTTGGGCGACTCATGGTGAGCCCTCGTCGCGCAATGCCCACCCGCACTACTCGTCGTCGAAGAACCTGGCCATCATCCATAACGGCATCATCGAGAACTACGCCGACCTGAAGGAGAAACTTCAGGCCAAGGGTGTGCAGTTCGTGAGCGATACCGACACCGAGGTGCTGGTGCAACTCATCGAGTATATCAAGGAGCACAAGCATCTCGACCTGTTGACGGCCGTACAGGTGGCCCTTTATCAGGTGATCGGCGCCTACGCCATTGCCGTACTCGACAAGCGCGATCCCGACCAGATCATCGCGGCCCGTAAGCAGAGTCCGTTGGTGGTGGGTATTGGCGAGGATGAGTTCTTCCTGGGCTCCGATGCCAGTCCGATTGTGGAATATACCGACCAGGTGGTGTATCTGGAGGATGGCAATATCGCCCAGATCCGCCGCGGACAGGACCTGCATGTGTTCAGCATCCTCGGTGAGGAGCAGGAACTGAAGGTGAAGACCGTGGATATCGACCTCGGACAGATCGAGAAGGGCGGTTATCCGCACTTCATGCTGAAGGAGATCTTCGAGCAGCCGGAGTGTCTGACGAACTGCATGCGTGGTCGTGTGAACGTCGAGGCTGACCACGTGACGCTTTCGGCGCTGATCGACTACCGCCGTCAGCTCTTGAATGCCAAGCGCATCCTGATCGTAGCCTGTGGTACGTCCTGGCATGCCGGACTCATCGGCAAGCAGATCATCGAGTCGCTCTGCCGCATCCCCGTTGAGGTGGAATATGCCTCGGAGTTCCGCTACAGGAATCCCGTGGTGACGAAGGACGATGTGGTGATCGCCATCTCACAGAGCGGTGAGACGGCCGACACGCTGGCTGCCGTACAGCTGGCCAAGGAGAAGGGCGCCTTCATCTACGGTATCTGTAACGCCATCGGCTCATCCATCCCCCGTGCCACGAATACGGGTACCTATATTCACGTGGGACCGGAGATCGGTGTGGCCTCCACGAAGGCCTTCACGGGTCAGGTGACGGTGCTCACGATGTTCGCCCTGGCTCTCTCAGAGGCGAAGGGAACAGTGAACCGTGACGAGTATCTGAAGATCGTGAAGGGACTGAGTGAGATTCCCGTGAAGATCCGTGAGGTGCTGCAGACCAACGACAAGGTGGCCGACCTCGCGCGTACCTTTACTTACGCGCATAACTTCCTCTATCTGGGGCGTGGCTACTCGTATCCCGTGGCCTTGGAGGGTGCACTGAAGCTGAAGGAGATATCATATATTCATGCAGAGGGCTATCCCGCTGCGGAGATGAAGCACGGTCCAATCGCCCTGATCGACTCTGATATGCCTGTGGTGGTGATCGCCACGCACAACGCGATGTACGAGAAGGTGCTCTCGAACATCCAGGAGATCAAAGCCCGTCAGGGTAAGGTCATCGCCCTTGTCTCGAAGGGTGACGACACGATCTCGAAGATTGCCGACGAGGTGATAGAGTTACCAGACGTGCAGGAATGTCTTGAGCCGCTCGTGGCTACCATCCCCCTGCAGTTGTTGGCCTATCACGTTGCCGTCTGCAAAGGCAAGAACGTTGACCAACCGAGAAACCTCGCTAAGAGTGTCACCGTTGAATAGAGATAAGGGCGATTCGTTTTATTGACGTTTCGCCCTTCTTTTTGAAAGGAAATAAGGTAGAAAAGTATAAAGGTAAAAGATGAGAGATGTAACGTTGGTCCTACAGGATGGGACAACATTCAAAGGAAAGAGCTTCGGCTATGAGAAGCCTGTCGCTGGTGAGGTCGTGTTCAACACGGCCATGATGGGCTATCCAGAGAGTCTGACGGATCCGAGCTATGCCGGACAGTTGATGACGCTGACCTATCCGTTGGTCGGCAACTACGGTGTGCCTCCCTTCACGGTGGAGAAGAACGGTATAGCCACGTTTATGGAGAGTGTCAAGATCTATGCCTCGGCCATCATCGTGAGCGACTACAGCACGGAGTATTCCCATTGGAATGCCTGTGAGAGTCTGGCCGACTGGCTGAAGCGCGAGCAGGTGCCGGGCGTGACGGGTATTGACACCCGTCAGCTGACGAAGGTGCTGCGTGAGCACGGTGTGATGATGGGTCGTCTGGAGTTTGAGGGACTGGAGACTCCGAAAGAACTGGAGGATATCGACTACGGCAAGATTAACTGGGTGGAGCGTGTATCGTGCAAGGATGTTGTCCGCTACAACGAGGGTGCTGGCAAGAAGGTGGTGCTCGTGGATTGCGGTGTGAAGAATAATATCATTCGCTGTCTGATACAGCGCGGTGTGGAGGTGATCCGCGTGCCCTGGAACTATGACTATACGGAGATGCAGTTCGACGGTCTCTTCCTGGCTAACGGCCCCGGTGATCCCGATATGTGCGTGGATGCTGTGGAGGTGCTGAGGAAGCAGATGTCGCGCTCGCGCAAACCGATCTGTGGTATCTGCATGGGTAACCAGTTGTTGGCGAAGGCCGGCGGGGCCACGATCTATAAATTGAAGTACGGTCACCGCTCACATAACCAGCCTGTGCGCGAGGTGGGCACGAACCGCTGTTATGTGACCTCCCAGAATCACGGCTATGCCGTGGATGGTGCTACGCTGGGCAACGACTGGCGGGAACTCTTCGTGAATATGAACGACGGCTCGAACGAGGGTATCCGTCATCAGACGAACCCTTGGTTCTCCAGCCAGTTCCACCCTGAGGCCTGTTCAGGTCCTGTGGATACGGAATTTATGTTTGACAGATTTATTGAGACGTTATGAGAGATCAGAATATCAAGAAAGTCCTGCTGTTAGGATCTGGCGCATTGAAGATCGGTGAGGCAGGCGAATTTGACTATAGTGGTTCACAGGCCCTGAAAGCCCTCCGCGAGGAAGGTGTGAAGACCGTGCTCATCAATCCGAACATCGCCACGGTGCAGACCTCCGAGGGTGTGGCCGATGAGATTTACTTCCTGCCCGTGCAGCCGTATTTCGTGGAGCGCGTTATCGAGAAGGAGCGTCCTGACGGTATCCTGCTGGCCTTTGGTGGTCAGACGGCCCTGAACTGTGGTGTGGAACTCTATCAGAGCGGGGTACTGGAGAAATACGGTGTGAAGGTATTAGGTACGCCCGTGCAGGCCATTATGGATACGGAAGACCGTGAACTCTTCGTGAAGAAACTCGACGAGATCGGTGTGAAGACCATCAAGAGTGAGGCTTGCGAGAATATCGCCCAGGCCCGTAAGGCCGCTGCCGAGTTGGGCTATCCCGTCATCCTGCGTGCTGCCTACGCTCTGGGTGGTCTTGGATCGGGCTTCTGTGACAATGAGGAGGAACTCAATAAACTGGCCGAGAAGGCTTTCTCGTTCTCCCCGCAGGTGCTGGTGGAGAAGAGTCTGAAGGGCTGGAAGGAAATCGAATATGAGGTAGTGCGCGACCGCTACGACAACTGCATCACCGTGTGTAACATGGAGAACTTCGACCCGCTGGGCATCCATACGGGCGAGTCGATCGTGATTGCTCCCTCGCAGACACTGACCAATTCGGAATACCATAAGTTGCGTGCACTGGCCATCAAGATCATCCGTCATATCGGTATCGTGGGTGAGTGTAACGTGCAGTACGCTTTCGATCCGCAGAGTGAGGATTACAGGGTGATCGAGGTGAACGCCCGTCTGAGTCGTTCTTCGGCACTGGCCTCCAAGGCGACGGGATATCCCCTGGCCTTCGTGGCTGCGAAGCTCGGTATGGGCTACGGTCTCTTCGAACTGAAGAACTCAGTGACGAAGACCACCTCGGCCTTCTTCGAGCCGGCCCTCGACTATGTGGTGTGTAAGATTCCGCGTTGGGACCTGTCGAAGTTCCGTGGTGTCGATAAGGAACTCGGTTCGTCGATGAAGAGCGTGGGTGAGGTGATGGCCATCGGCCGTAACTTCGAGGAAGCCCTGCAGAAGGGCCTGCGTATGATCGGCCAGGGGATGCACGGTTTCGTAGAGAACAAGGAGTTGCAGATCCCCGATATCGATGCTGCCCTCAGGGAGCCGACGGACAAGCGCGTGTTTGTGATCTCGAAGGCCATGCACCTGCCGGAATACACCATCGACCGCATCCACGAACTGACGAAAATCGACAAGTGGTTCCTCTATAAACTGAAGCATATCATTGATATCGACGAGCAGTTGAAGAAGCAGAATATCAACACGCTCGATGCAGCCCTGTTGCGCGAGGCGAAGGTATATGGCTTTACCGATTTCCAGATTGCCCGCGCCATTGGTCTGGAGGGTGAGATCAATACGATGCATGAGGCCCTGCTGCTGGTGCGTAACCGCCGTAAGCAACTGGGCATCCTGCCCGTGGTGAAGCAGATCGACACGCTGGCCGCAGAGTATCCTGCCCAGACGAACTACCTCTATGTGACCTATTCGGGCGTGGCCAGCGATATTCAGTATGAGAATGACAAAAAAAGCATCATCGTGCTGGGTTCGGGTGCCTATCGCATCGGTTCGTCTGTGGAGTTCGACTGGTGCGGCGTGCAGGCGCTGAATACCATCCGCAAGGAGGGCTGGCGCTCGGTGATGATCAACTATAACCCCGAGACTGTATCCACCGACTATGATATGTGCGACCGTCTCTACTTCGACGAGCTCACCTTTGAACGGGTGCTCGATATCATCGAGTTTGAACAGCCTCATGGGGTGATTGTCTCCACGGGTGGTCAGATACCCAATAACCTCGCCGTCTATCTCGACGAGCAGCACGTGAACATCCTGGGTACGCAGGCTGCGGACATTGACGGTGCCGAGGATCGTGCGAAATTCTCGCAGATGTTGAATGAACTGGGCGTGAACCAGCCCGAGTGGAGTGCGCTGACCTCGATGGAGGATATCGACAAGTTCGTGGATAGGGTAGGCTTCCCCGTGCTGGTGCGTCCGTCGTATGTGCTCTCGGGTGCGGCGATGAATGTTTGTTCGAACCGTGAGGAGTTGGGCCGCTTCCTGCAGTTGGCCGCGAACGTCTCGGAGGATCATCCTGTGGTGGTGTCGAAGTTCATCGAACATGCCAAGGAGATCGAGATGGATGCAGTGGCCCGTGACGGCGAGATCCTGGCATACGCCATCTCCGAGCATATCGAGTTCGCGGGTGTTCACTCCGGTGACGCCACCATCCAGTTCCCGCCGCAGAAACTCTACGTTGAGACTGTGCGCCGTATCAAACGTATCTCGCGTCAGATTGCTGCCGCCCTGCATATCAACGGACCTTTCAATATCCAGTATATGGCGCGCGAAAACGATATCCTCGTCATCGAGTGTAATCTGCGTGCCTCTCGTTCGTTCCCCTTCGTGTCGAAGGTGCTGAAACTGAACCTCATCGACCTGGCTACGAAGGTGATGCTCGGACTGCCTGTGGAGCGTCCGCACAAGAATCTGTTCGACCTCGACTATGTGGGTATCAAGGCTTCGCAGTTCAGCTTCAACCGTCTGCAGAAGGCCGATCCTGTGTTGGGCGTCGATATGGCCTCTACGGGTGAGGTGGGATGCATCGGTGATAATACCAATACGGCCTTGTTGAAAGCCATGCTCTCCGTGGGTCATCGTATTCCCAAGAAGACGGTACTGCTCTCTACGGGTACGGCGAAGCAGAAGGCCGAGATGCTGGATGCGGCTAAGATGCTCGTGACACACGGCTATCAGCTCTATGCTACGGGAGGTACGTCGAAATATCTCACTGACAACGGTGTGGAGAACACGATGGTACACTGGCCCTCGGAACCGGATCAGCAGCCCCAGGCCCTTGACATGCTCCACCGTCACGAGATCGACATGGTGGTCAACGTGCCCAAGAACCTGTCGGAACGCGAGTTGACCAATGGCTATAAGATCCGCCGTGCCGCCATCGACCTGAATGTGCCATTGATTACGAACAGCCGTCTGGCCAGTGCCTTCATTAATGCCTTCTGTACCATCAAATTGGATGATATCGGCATCAAATCATGGGCAGAATATAAGTAGAAAGTACATTTCATGCGAAAAAATGGTGCAATTATTTGGAAGTTTCAAATAATTGCATTATTTTTGCAACCAATAATATTACTGAACCTATAATAATGGACGCAGGAGAAACTCTAGAATCAAAGATCAACCGGAGTGAGTATAAGATACTTATTGTGGATGATGTCGTCAGTAATGTCCTGTTGCTGAAGATTCTTCTGACCAATGAGAAATTCCAGGTATGTACGGCCAACAACGGTACGTCGTGTATCGAGATGGCCAAAAAGGAGCATCCCGATCTGATCCTGCTCGACGTGATGATGCCCGACATCAGCGGTTTCGACACAGCAGTGATCCTGAAGAAAGACAACGAGACCAAGGATATTCCCATTATCTTCCTCACGGCACTGAATACGCCGGCAGACTTGGTGCACGGTTTCCAGGTAGGAGCCAATGACTTCCTGACGAAGCCCTTCAACAAGGAGGAGTTGGTGATGCGTGTGATGCAGCAGATCTCACTGGTGGCTGCCAAGCGGATCATTGAGAAGCAGAATGCCGAGTTGCTCGCCACGCTGAACAACCGTGACAAGATGTACTCCGTGATTGCCCATGACCTTCGTTCGCCGATGGCCAGCATCCGTATGGTGCTCAACCTGGTGGTGCAGTCTGCTTCTCCTGATACCGTAGGTCCGGAGTTGTATGCGCTGTTGGATCAGGCTAACCGTGAGTCGGAGGAAGTGCACGATCTGTTGGACAATCTCCTGAAATGGACGAAGAGTCAGACGGGGCGTCTGAATGTTGTCCTGCAGGATCTCGACCTGAACGATATCATCCCGGGAGTGGTGGAAATCTTCGATGTGATCGCCCAGACCAAGAATATCAAGTTGGATCTGCAAGGTTCGGATGACAAGTTGGTCGTTGTAGCAGATAACGATATGCTGAAGACGGTGGTGCGTAACTTCATGTCGAACGCCATTAAGTTCTCGCCAGAGGGATCGTCTATTGAAATCATCATGCAGAAGGAAGGCGACTTCGCCAAGGTCAGTGTCAGAGACCATGGCGTGGGTATTGCCGCAGACCGTCTCGGCACCATCTTCCACAAGGGAGAGACGACATACGGTACGGGTGGTGAGGAAGGTTCAGGACTGGGTCTCCAGTTGTGTCAGGACTTTGCCAGCAAGAACGGTGGTGATTGTACCGTGGAGTCTGTCGAGGGGCAGGGTAGTACGTTCAGTGTCCTGATCCCGTTAAAGAAAGACTGATGGCCACACCTATTTATATTATCGAGGAACAAAGACTTCGCCGCAACCTCACGCTGATCGCTGATGTTGCGGCGAAAGCCGATATAGAGATCATCCTGGCCTTCAAGGCTTTTGCCCTGTGGAAGACGTTTCCTATCTTCCGCGAGTATATCCATGCCACGACGGCGAGTTCGCTTTCCGAGGCCCGACTGGCTTACGAGGAGTTCGGAGCTCCTGCCCATACCTTCTCACCAGCCTATACGGATGGGGAGATCGATGAGATCATCTGTTGCTCGTCGCACCTGACCTTTAATTCACTCTCACAATACGATCGTTATCATGAACGGGCGAAAGACGTATCGATAGGACTGAGGGTCAATCCGGAGTACTCTGAGGTGGGTACCTTATTGTATAACCCCTGTGCACCTGGTACGCGATTCGGTGTGACGGCAGATAAACTGCCTGAGCAATTGCCGGAGGATATCGAGGGCTTCCACTGTCATTGTCATTGTGAGAGTGGGGCGGATGTGTTCCAGCGCACGCTCGTCCATATCGAGGAGAAATTCGCGAAGTGGTTTCCCCAACTGAAATGGATCAATTTCGGAGGCGGTCATCTGATGACGCGCAAGGACTACGATGTGGAGTTGCTGATATCGATGATGCAGGATTTCCATCGTCGCTATCCTTGGCTGAAAGTGATTCTGGAACCTGGCAGTGCCTTTGCCTGGCAGACGGGACCGTTGGTATCGCATGTTGTGGATATCGTGGAGGACAAAGGCATCCGTACGGCTGTCCTCGATGTCAGTTTCACCTGTCACATGCCCGACTGTCTGGAGATGCCCTATTTCCCAGAGGTACGTGGGGCAGAGCATGTGGAAGAGCAGATGTCAGCGGCGCACACCTACCGTCTGGGTGGCAACAGTTGTCTGAGTGGTGACTTCATGGCCTCCTGGCGTTTTCCTCAGGAACTGAAGGTAGGCGACGAGGTGATTTTTGAGGATATGATCCATTACACGACGGTGAAGACGAACACGTTCAACGGTATCACACATCCGGCCATCGGTATGCTTCACAGTGATGGAAAACTGGAAATCCTGCGTGAATTTGGTTTCGAAGATTACAAAAATCGGATGGATTAGCAGTTTTTTTGAAAAAAAGTCCGAGAAAAGTTTGTCAGTTCCGAAAAAAGCATTACCTTTGCACCCGCTATCGAGAGAGATGGTCCCTTTTAGGGTTAAGACAAGCGGAAATAGCTCAGTTGGTAGAGCACAACCTTGCCAAGGTTGGGGTCGCGGGTCCGAGTCCCGTTTTCCGCTCTTTTTATTGAACAAAAAAGAGACATGAGGGAATGGCCCTGATGATAATTGCCCAGGTGGCGGAATTGGTAGACGCGCACGTTTCAGGTGCGTGTGCCGCGAGGCGTGCAGGTTCGAGTCCTGTTCTGGGCACTCTTTTTTTTCAATATTTTTGTTGGAGAGGTGGCGGAATTGGTAGACGCGCTACTTTGAGGGGGTAGTGTCAATTGCGACGTGGGAGTTCGAGTCTCCTCCTCTTCACTTTCAGAAGATTTTGCGGAAATAGCTCAGTTGGTAGAGCACAACCTTGCCAAGGTTGGGGTCGCGGGTCCGAGTCCCGTTTTCCGCTCTTATTAAGGAAAACAACATCTTTTTCATCATGAATTTGTACTTAAGATATTTTGACCGTGAAACGCTTGTGTCCACAGTTGATGAAGCTATTGATTTCCTGCGTGGTATCGAAGAGATTGAGATGAATCCCATGCTGGAGGCCGATATCCGTGAATATGCTGCAAGTGACGTGTTCTATCCCAAGCGTTATAAAGTTCATCCTCGTGTCTATTTCATCATTATCAAGACGGAGGCCGCTACGATGCAGGACTTCAAGGAGAAGAAGGCTGTGCACACACCCGTGGAGAGTGTGGCTGCCAAGCCCGCTGCCCCAGCACTGGTACGTCTGAATGAGGTACGTCCGGGATGGTACGAGGGCAGTATCGACTTCAAGCGCGTCTCGCTGATCCCTGGCACGGGCAAATTCCAGTATCGTGACACGCAGTTCGTGGCCCGCCTGAAAGCCAACTCCGGTATGGAGTGCTACGAGCGCATCGTTGAGCATCTGCGCGAGCGGGTGGATGAGCGCAGTCAATTCCCTTCAGCCAAAGGCAAGAATTTTAAGTTCCGTTATTTAGGTAAGGCAAAAACACAGGACGTATGAATAAGGTAATGCTAATCGGCAACGTCGGTCAGGAGCCCGAGGTTCGCTATGTTGATCAGGGTGTGGCTGTGGCCCGCCTCCGTCTGGCAACTACTGAGCGCGGTTATACGCTCCAGAATGGTACACAGGTGCCCGATCATACCGACTGGCACAATGTCATTCTCTGGCGCAGACTGGCTGAGATTGTCGAGAAATACGTTCATAAGGGAGACAAACTCTATATTGAAGGACGCATCCGCTATACGACCTACGACGACAAGCAGGGCCAGCGTCGTTACGCTACGGAGATCTGGGCTGACAATATCGAACTGCTGTCACCTAGACCCGCATCTAACACATCTGTCAACGAACCGTTGGAAGATCCTCTGCCTGACAGCAAACCTGGAGAGCAGCTTCCGTTCTGATAATGGATTATCTTCAACAATTATTCAGCGAGGTACAATTTCTGGAACCTACCACGGGTGCCATCGTTGCAGCCGTCCTGGCCTGTATCCTGCTTGTGTTCTCAGGCTATGCCTCAGGTTCAGAGATAGCTTTCTTCTCACTTTCTCCGAACGACTTGAATGAACTCGACGAGGAGAAAAACCCCAGTGACCGGCATATCATCGCGTTGTGTGAGGATTCAGAACGAACCCTTGCCACCATTCTGATCACCAACAATCTGGTGAACGTCACCATCATCATGCTCTGCAACTATTTCTTCAGTCATGTCATCGACTTTGGCATGGCATATTGGTTGCAGTTTGTCGTTATCACGGTACTCCTGACCTTTCTGCTGTTGCTCTTCGGCGAGATCATGCCGAAGGTCTATGCCGCCCAGCATGCGTTGGCATTCTGCCGTTTCTCAGCAGGTGGTATCCTTCGCCTGAGCCGATTGTTCTATCCTTTAGCCTCCATTCTTATTCGTTCTGGGATATTGGCTGAGAAAGTTGTCCAGAAGGAGAACCACGTGCTGAGCGTCGATGATTTGGAACAGGCACTGGAACTGACTGACGAGAACGAGCTCAAGGAGGAGAAGAACATGCTGGAAGGTATTGTACGCTTTGGTGATGAGACAGCCAAGGAGGTGATGACCAGCCGTCAGGATGTGGTTGATCTCGACTTCCGTTCCTCGTTCCCTGATGTGCTGAAATGTATCGTGGAGAACAACTACTCCCGTATTCCCGTCTATCAGGGATCAATCGACAATATCCGCGGTATCCTCTATATCAAGGATCTGTTGCCCCACCTGTCGAAGCCCGCTTCGTTCCGCTGGCAGTCGCTGATCCGTCCGCCGTATTTTGTGCCGGAGACGAAGAAGATCGACGACCTGCTGCGCGATTTCCAGGAGAACAAGGTGCATATTGCCATCGTCGTCGATGAGTTCGGTGGTACCAGCGGCATCATCACCCTGGAGGATATCCTGGAGGAGATCGTCGGTGAAATCAACGATGAGTACGACGACGAGGAGAAGAGTTATACGCGGATCAACGCGAATACCTATATTTTTGAGGGCAAGACCCTGCTCAGTGACTTCTACAAGATCCTCGACCTCGATGACGAGACGTTTGAGGAAGTGGAGGGCGATGCTGATTCCTTGGCGGGACTGCTACTGGAGATCAAGGGCGACTTCCCTGAACTAAACGAGAAGATCGACTATCAGAACTTCACCTTCGTCGTTACGGAACTCGACGGTCACCGCATCTCGAAGATCAAGGTTATCATTCACGAAAAATCCGAGGAGTAAAAACACTTCCCGGATTTCTTTTTACCAACCATACTGTTGCCACTGGATGACGTTGTTCCATTGGAACTGCTGAATGGCCGTATTCCAGTAGGGATAGGTATTCTTATAGACGTTGTTTGGTACGAACATACTCAGTACGCCACTGTCTGCTTCCAGACCATCGAAAGAGTCCATATAGGTTGCCAGTTCTCCAGGTCCCTTATAGCCTGTGAGCCAGTGTTGGGAATTCAGATGATAGGGCACAGCCTTCCAGAAGGCAGTCGTCCAGTTGTTGAAGTCGGCTGCTGGCGTGTTACCCTTCAGGATATGATACATGTCGTATGAGAAGAGGTTGCTGCCGTATTGGGCGTAGAACACCTTGTTTGTCAAGTCGAAATCTCCCTCAGGCGTAAGACGCTCTCCAATCTTTCCAAGCAGTTCGGCCGTAGCAGTCGCCAGTGTGTTCATCTCTGAAGACTTGACGGTCACAAGAGGAACGCTATAGCCTTCCAGATCACCATAGTTACGGTTATAAAACTTATGGCCTTGTTTTTTAATTATCTCCAGATAATAATTGTAGTAATGGTCGATGATGGCCTTGTAGAATTCTGCACTGGTGCTGAACATATCGGGGACGATGAGGTCATAGGGGGCTCCTTCGTCAGGTATCTCAGCGGGTGAGCCGATGACATAGTCTGCCACCTGTCGCAGTTCATAGGCGATCTCCACGCAACCGAAACTGCAACAGTCGCCAAAGATGAACGTCAGCGGTGTTCCGCCCATCCCTTTGGCAATGGCGCGTGCCATAGGGGGAATGTTCATCCAATATCTGCCGGAACCAGATGAAGAGTTGGTTCCAGTGTCTCCACCATATGCACGGCTCGTGGCATATTGGATGGAATCTTTGTGGATGAGCCAGCCGGAGGCATGGCCCCAGAGCACCAGACCGTATGACTTGGCCGGATAGTTCGTACGCATATAGTTGAGCGCTTTCTCGAGGACGGCGGGATTGGCAGTGATAGACTCTTCTACGCTGACGGAATCCACAAAGTGTCCGTCTTTGATTCTTGCGAAGAAGGGGGGGATGGTGTCTGCCTGATCTACGTATGCAATGAGTTTCTGCTGACTGGTCAGTGACTTGGAGCCAGCCATCATCTCCTTCAGATCACTTTTGGAGAAGGAACAGAGATTGTTTTCCCCGGCGATATAGACGAGTACCGTGCGTTCGGCAACGGGATCTTCCGGTGTGTCCTCGTCGTCTTTATGACAAGAGCCCAAGGCCAAAGCGAATACTATAAGAGGTAATAACTTCTTCATCATGATATACTATGTTGAAAAGACCAGGCAGGCCCAGTCGTTATCTTTTTTCTGTGATAGGAGACGGAGTCCGATCGAAGCCGCTTTCTCCATGAGCATCTGACTGTCAGCCGTATAGAAACCGCTGAGGATAAGTCGGCCTCCTGGTGCCATCTTCTCACGGAACAGAGGCAGGTCAGCCAGGAGGATATTGCGGTTGATATTTGCCAGTACCAGGTCGAAAGCACCTTCTACCTTATTTAATATAGTGGCGTCGCCAAGGAGAGACTGGAAACGGTCGTCAACCCTGTTGATAACGGCATTATGACGGGCATTATCAGTAGACCATTCGTCGATGTCATAGCCGATGGCCTCGCGGGCGCCGAGCTTCAGGGCGCAGATAGAGAGGATGCCCGTACCAGTGCCGCAGTCGAGGATGCGCTTGTCGTGCAAGTCGCTGTCGAGAAGCGTGACGCAGATCATACGGGTGGTCTCGTGGGTGCCAGTGCCGAAGGCTAATTTAGCATCGATCTCGATGGCAACGGGGAAAGACGCTTCAGGCAGATGCCGCCCGTCATGGATCACCAGACGGTCCTTGATAGTGATAGGCTCGAAACCTTCCTGCTCCCATTGTTCGTTCCAGTCACGGTCCTCTGCCTCATGGATGTCATAGGTGATACGGACACCTTCGAAGGGGAAATCATTCAGGACATCACGCAAAGCCTCTTCCGAGAAGAGCGACTGCTGGACGTAGCCCTTCAGTCCTGTCTCTGTCTCCTCGAAGGTTTCAAAGCCTGCTTCTCCCGCCAAGGCTGCCACCATGTCACTGGCATCGGAAGAGTAGGGCGAAATCGTGAATTCTGTTTCGAAATATTTCATAATCACTACCGTTTCGGGGACAAAATTACAAAAAACATCGAAATTCCCGTCATAAGTTAGGCATTTTATCTAAAATTATGTTATCTTTGCACGCGAATTGCGCAAAAATGACGATATCTAAAAGTTAAAACTATGAGATACGGATTTGTGAAAGTGGCTACAGCCGTTCCTGCGGTGAAGGTGGCCGACGTAGAGTATAACGTTCAGCAGATAGAGAGTCTAATAGCCCAGGCAGAGGGACGTGGCGTGGAAGTGATCGTGTTCCCGGAACTCTGTGTGACAGGCTATTCCTGTCAGGACTTGTTCAAGGAACAGTTGTTGCTGGACCGTGCAGAATCCGGTATTCTGACGTTGCTCGACTTTACGCGTAAACTCGACATTATATCCATCGTTGGTCTGCCTGTTGTCATCAACGGACTGCTCTATAACTGTGCAGCCGTGATCCAGGGCGGTACACTGTTGGGCATCGTGCCGAAGACTTATCTGCCGAACTATGCTGAGTTCTACGAGAAACGGTGGTTTGCTTCGGCACAGGATCTGAATCCCTCGGAGTTCTATTTCGCAGGCGGTCAGATCACTGTCAGTGCTGATCCCAAACTGTTTGTGACCTCCGACGGTATGAAGTTCGGTATCGAGATCTGTGAGGATGTGTGGGCACCGATACCGCCGAGTAATAACCTGGCAGTGGCGGGTGCAGATGTTATCTTCAATCTGTCAGCCAGCAATGAGGTGCTTGGCAAACACAGATATCTGAAGTCGCTATTGGCTCAGCAGAGTGCCCGTACCATCAGTGCCTATGTCTATTCAGGCAGCGGTTTCGGCGAATCCACGCAGGATGCGGTCTATGGCGGCAATGCCATGATCTTCGAGAATGGTCATCTGCTTGTAGAAGGCTCCAGATATTCTTTCCAGCCGCAGATACAGAGTTGTCAGATAGATGTGGAGAAACTGCGTGTAGAGCGTCGCACGAACACCACCTTTATCAATGCCCAGCGTGGTGCACGTGCCTGTGAGATCAGTTGTAAGCCCGTTGCTCCGCGTGACTTCGAACTGCAACGGGAGATAGATCCTCATCCGTTTATCCCCAAGGCAGAGGATATGCAATCCACCTGTGAGGAAATCCTGAATATCCAGGTGGCAGGCCTTGCCAAACGACTCTATCATATCAATGCCACCAAGGCCGTGATAGGCATCAGTGGTGGTCTCGACTCCACACTGGCCCTGCTGGTGACAGTGAAGACTTTCGACAAACTGGGTCTCGACCGTAAGGGCGTCATTGGTATCACGATGCCTGGTTTCGGTACGACGGACCGTACCCACAACAATGCCGTGAAACTGATGGAGACGTTGGGTGTTACCATTCGTGAGATCAGTATCGCCAAGGCCGTCACCCAGCATTTCGAGGATATCGGCCATGATAAGAAAATTCATGATGTGACCTACGAGAATGCCCAGGCCCGTGAGCGTACGCAGATCCTGATGGATGTGGCCAATAAGGAGAACGCCATTGTCATTGGTACGGGCGATCTCTCGGAGTTGGCCTTGGGATGGGCAACCTATAATGGCGACCACATGTCGATGTACGGTGTGAATGCCGGTGTGCCGAAGACGCTCATCCGTTACTTGGTGAGTTTCGTGGCTGGGGAGATGGCTACGGATATTCTTCTGGACATTGTAGATACGCCGATCTCTCCGGAACTGATTCCTGCCGACGAACATGGTAATATCAAACAGAAGACGGAAGACCTCGTAGGCCCCTACGAACTCCATGATTTCTTCCTCTACTATTTCCTGCGCTATGGCTTCAGTCCGAAGAAGATCTTCCTGTTGGCCCAGCGTGCCTTCTGTACGCCGTCACCTGTAGATGGCAGGGAAGAACTCTATACGGAGGATGTGGTGAAGAAATGGCTGACGACATTCTGCCGCCGCTTCTTCACCCAGCAGTTCAAGCGCAGTTGTCTGCCTGACGGTCCGAAGGTGGGAAGTGTGAGTCTCTCGCCACGTGGTGACTGGCGGATGCCGAGCGATGCCTCCTATGCCCTGTGGATGAAAGAGTGCGAGGCACTCACTTAAGATTAAACATTAAATAAAAAAATGAGCTAGCTGAATGCTAGCTCATTTTTATTTTCATGCAGTGTGATATGGATCGTGGATCCTAACGGTAGGCTGCTGTTCACGATGATATCACTGATGCCGTCTTCGATATAGTTCTGGATGGCGCGCTTCAGTGGACGGGCACCGAACTGTACGTCATATCCCTTGGTGGCCACAAACTCCTTCGCCTCTTCAGAGAGGTCGATCTTATAGCCGATCTGGTCCATACGCTGATAGAGCCCCTTCAGTTCGATGTCGATGATCTTCTTGATGGCCTCAAGGTCGAGTTGGTCGAAGGTGATGATCTCATCCAGACGGTTCAGGAACTCAGGTGAGAACTGCTTCGACAGGGCTTTCTGTACGATATCGCGCGCATGTTGCTTATCCTGCTCGTTCAGTGCCAGTCCCGTATTGCCGGAAGCGCTGAAGCCCACGCCGCGTCCGAAGTCCTTCAACTGACGGGTACCGGCATTCGAGGTCATGATGATCACCGTATTACGGAAATCCACGAAACGGCCGTTGCCATCCGTCAGACGACCCTCGTCCAACACCTGCAGCAACAGGTTGAACACATTACCGTGGGCCTTCTCGATCTCGTCGAGCAGTACGATGGAGTAGGGATGACGGCGCACGCGCTCCGTTAACTGTCCACCTTCCTCATAGCCCACATATCCCGGAGGCGCACCAATCAGGCGGGAGGTGTTGAAACTCTCCGTATATTCACTCATGTCGATACGTATCAGCGCATCAGCACTGCCGAACATGAACTCTGCGAGTTTCTTGGCGAGATAGGTCTTGCCGACACCCGTAGGTCCGAGGAACATAAACACGCCGATGGGATGGTTGGGCTCCTTCAGGCCGACACGATTTCTTTGGATCGCCTTCACCATCTTGTCGATGGCGGCATCCTGGGCGATGACGGCATGCTTCAGTTCCTCAGCCATACCCTTCAGTCGGATACCCTCCTGTTCGGCCATCCGCTGAGCGGGCACACCCGTCATCATCGAGACCACTTCTGCCACCTGTTCAGCATCTACCACCTGTCGCTCCTCGTCTTCGCCCTTGCTCCAACGCTCGTTGAGCTCCTTCAGTTCGGTCTCCAACACGGTCTGACGGTCACGGTAGCCCGCTGCCAGTTCGAAGTTCTGATTCTTCACAGCCCACTGTTTCTTCTCCTTGATGTTGGCGATCTCTTTCTCCTTCTCCACGATCTCAGGCGGTATCTGGGCATTGCCGAGATGCACGCGCGAGCCCGTCTCGTCAAGGGCGTCGATCGCTTTATCAGGCATGAAACGGTCTGTCACATAGCGGTCTGTCAATTTGACACATGCCACGAGTGCCTCGTCGGTATAGGTGACGTGATGGTGCTGCTCGTAGCGGTCCTTGATATTCCGCAGGATCTGCAGTGTCTCCTCGTTGGTGGTAGGCTCCACCTGTACCTTCTGGAATCGGCGCTCCAGGGCTCCGTCCTTCTCTATCGAGTTACGGTATTCGTCGAGTGTCGTGGCACCGATGCACTGGATGGTGCCGCGTGCCAGCGCGGGTTTCATGATGTTGGCAGCATCCATCGAACCTGGTGTCGAACCGGCGCCGATGATGGTGTGTATCTCGTCGATGAAGACGATCACGTCGGGGTTGGCCTCCAGTTCTTTCATCAGGGCCTTCAGGCGCTCCTCGAACTGTCCGCGATACTTCGTGCCAGCCACCACACCCGTCATGTCGAGGGTGAAGATACGCTTGCCGAAGAGCATCGGCGAGGTATGGTGCTCGGTGATCAACTGTGCCAGTCCTTCGACAATGGCACTCTTACCCACACCGGGCTCACCGATCAGGATGGGATTGTTCTTCTTCCTGCGTCCCAGGATCTCGATGATGCGCTGGATTTCCTTCTCACGGCCCACACAGGGGTCGAGTTTGCCCTCAGCGGCCGCCAGAGTGAGGTCGGTGCCGAAGGTGTCGAGCACAGGCGTCTTCGAGTTCTGCTTCTTCTGAGTGGCTGTCGTGGCAGCGTTTCCTGTCTTGCCGGAAACACTGGAACCACCAGCGTTGGCGGTCTCCTCGAAGTCCTCCTCATCCTCGTCGGGCAGGCCGATGCCGTTTGTGATCTCTTTATTCGTAGGCGCATAGAGCATCGCCATAGCGTCTTCGTAATTCATGTTGTTCAATTCCAATACTTGTTTGGCACCGTTGTTCACTGCGTCATGCAGGATGGCGAGCAACAGGTGCTGTTCATCTACTTTCGTGGTTCTCTGTATGCGTGCCTCCAGTACGGCGAGCTTCAGGATGTTGCTCGCTTTCTCGTTGAGCACGAGGTCTGTCGTATGGATGGGCATGCCAATCTCGTCTTCGCGAACCCGCTGCTCCAGTTCTGTCTTGACAGACTGCAGGTTTAGGTTCAACCTGTGGAACAGGTCGATGACGGGGCCATCACTGCTCCTGAGCATGCCCAGAAGCAGGTGTTCGGGTCCTACTGAACGGCTGGCCAGGCGCGCGGCCTCCTCACGTGAGAAGGCGAGTATCTCCGATACCTTGGGGGAAAACTGGCTAGTCATATTACCTCTTATTTTACCTTTTTACTCTTTTACTTTTTTACCTTTTATCCTTCGACTTTGCAAAGATACGAATAATTCTGCAAACACCGTGCCACTTTTCCAGAAAAAGTTTCCGCTAAAATAGCTTAAAAGGTTTGGGAGAATGGAAAAAAATAACTACCTTTGCACGGTTAAAAACGCGTCAGCGGGCTTAAAAATGGCCTTAAACGCGAAATCTTGAAAAATTAAAAGAGTAAAAAGGTAAAAAAGTAAATCATAAAATTCAATGGATCAGACATTCGACAACGACAGAATTCTTAAGATCAACATCGAGGAAGAGATGAAGTCCAGCTACATCGACTACTCCATGTCAGTCATTGTGGCACGTGCCCTTCCCGATGTGCGTGACGGCTTTAAGCCCGTCCACCGCCGTATCCTCTACGGTATGATGAACATCAACAACGTTTCCACCCAACCTTATAAGAAATGTGCCCGCGTGGTAGGTGAGGTGCTTGGTAAGTACCATCCCCATGGCGACTCTTCCGTCTATGGAGCCCTCGTCCGTATGGCTCAGGACTGGAACATGCGCTACACGCTCGTCGATGGTCAGGGTAACTTCGGAAGTGTCGATGGCGACTCTCCCGCTGCCATGCGATACACCGAGTGCCGCCTCTCCAAGATGGGTGAGCACATCATGGACGACCTCGACAAGGAGACCGTCGATATGGCACCCAACTTCGACGACTCGCTCGAAGAGCCGACGGTGATGCCGACGAAGGTGCCCAACCTGCTGGTGAACGGTGGTAACGGTATCGCCGTAGGTATGGCTACGAATATGCCTACCCATAACCTGGGTGAGGTCATCGATGGCTGCTGCGCCTATATCGATAATCCAGATATCGACACCGACGGCCTGATGCAGTATATCCCGGGCCCGGACTTCCCCACGGGCGCCTATATCTATGGACTCTCAGGCGTGCGCGATGCCTACGAGACAGGTCGCGGCCGAATCGTGATGCGTGCCAAGGCCGAGATCGAGAGTGGCGAGACCCACGACAAGATCGTCGTCACCGAGATTCCATACGGCGTGAACAAGGCCGACCTTGTGGCTTATATCGCCGACCTGGCCAACCAGCATAAGATCGAGGGCGTAGCCAATGTCAACGATGAGTCAGGCCGTCAGGGTATGCGTATCGTCGTCGATGTGAAGCGCGATGCCAATGCCAATGTGCTGCTTAACAAGCTCTTTAAGATGACCGCTCTACAGAGTTCATTCTCAGTGAATAACATTGCACTGGTGAAGGGGCGTCCCCGTCTGCTGTCACTGAAGGAGTGCGTGAAATACTTCGTTGAGCACCGCCATGATGTGACCATCCGCCGCACGCAGTACGACCTGCGTAAGGCTCAGGAGCGTGCCCACATCCTCGAGGGCTTGATCATCGCTGTGAACAACATCGACGAGGTGGTGCATATCATCCGCAACTCAAAGACGCCTACCGATGCCCAGCGTAATCTGGAGCAGCGCTTCGAACTCGACGAACTCCAGTCGAAGGCCATCGTCGATATGCGTCTGGCACAGCTCACCGGTCTGCGCGTTGAACAGCTCCACCAGGAGTACGACGACCTGATGAAACTCATTGCCGACTTGCAGGAAATTCTCGACAACCCCGAGCGCTGCAAGCAGGTGATGAAAGACGATCTGCTGGAGGTGAAGGAGAAGTATGGCGACGAGCGTCGCACGGAGATCATCCCCTTCGACCACGAGTTCAATGCCGAGGACTTCTATCCCGATGATCCCGTGGTGATCACCGTATCCCATATGGGTTATATCAAGCGCACCAAGCTTGATGAGTTCCACGAGCAGGGCAGGGGAGGCGTTGGCGCCAAGGCAGCCCGCCATCGTGACAACGACTTCACCGAGTATATCTATCCCGCCACGATGCACAATACGTTGCTCTTCTTCACACAGAAGGGACGTTGTTACTGGCAGAAGTGCTACGAGATCCCCGAGGGCGATAAGAACTCGAAGGGACGTGCCATCCAGAATATGCTCAACATCGAGCCCGACGACGCTATCAACGCCGTACTGCGTATCAAGAACTTCAACGACGAGGAGTTCCTCAAGACCCACTATGTGGTATTTGCCACCAAACAGGGTATCATCAAGAAGACACGCCTCGATGCTTATAAGAATGTACGTGCAGCCGGTGTTCGCGCCATCAATATCAACGAGGGCGACGAGGTGGTAGGCGTTCGCCTGACCAACGGTCACAATGAACTGTTGCTGGCTAACCGCAATGGTCGTGCCGTACGCTTCGACGAGAACGATGTCCGCACCATGGGCCGTGTGTCAACCGGTGTCATCGGTATGCGTCTCGATGGCGGCGACGATGAGGTGGTAGGTCTGGTATGCGTCAACGATCCCAATGTCGAGACCATCATGGTGGTTTCTGAGAACGGTTATGGTAAGCGCTCCGAGGTAGAGGACTATCGTAAGACCGCCCGTGGCGCCAAAGGTGTGAAGACCCTCGCCATCACCGAGAAGACGGGCCGTCTGGTGGCCATCAAGGTGGTGACCGACGAGAACGACCTCATGATCATCAACAAGTCGGGTATCCTGATCCGTCTGAAGGTGGCCGATGTCCGTGTGATGGGCCGTGCCACACAGGGTGTGCGCCTCATCAACCTCGCCAAGAAGAACGATACCATCGCCAGCGTCTGCAAGGTGATGCACTCCCAGGCCGAGGAAGAGGACATCGAGGAGGCTGAGATCGAGGCCGAGGCCAAGACCGAGGATTAAACCTTCCCACCCCAGATACGTCAAAACAGTAAAATCAACAATTAATAACATTATCAACCAATTAAAAGGCTTATGAAAAAATTAATGATGATGGCAGTGATGCTGGTGGCCAGTGCTACCGCATTTGCCGGTGACAGTGACGCTTTGAAGGCAATCCTCAAGGCAAAAGTCTATGCCGAGGCTGAGGCACTCGTCAAGAGTTCTCTCGACCAGTTGGCTACTCCCGAGGAGAAGGCTAAGGCTTACAACAAGCTCGTCGATCTGGCTATGGATCAGTTCACGGCTCAGAGCACCATCCAGACCGAGAATCAGGTGGCTGCCCAGATGGGTAAGGAAGCAAAGCCCGTCGATGAGGCTCTGATGTCTGAGATGGCCTACAATGCCCTGTTGGCTGCTGCAGAGTGCGACAAGTACGACCAGATGCCTAACGAGAAGGGCAAGGTGAAGGCCGCCTTCGCCGCCAAGAATGCCCAGCGCCTGTGGTTCGGTCCCCGTAACCAGCTGGTGAACGCTGGTCAGGAGGCTCTCACAGCCCACGACAATGCTACGGCCCGTAAGTACTGGCAGCTCTTCGCAGAGTCTAATGAGTTCCCTCTCTTCAAGGATTGCGACCGTGAGGGACAGAAGCCCTATTTCGGACAGGTAGCCCGTTTCGCAGCCATCTTTGCCTATCAGGACAAGGATATGCAGAAGGCTCTCGAACTGGCCGACATCGCCATGAAGGATCCTCAGGAGTACGACAATGCCCTGAACCTGAAGCTTGAAGTGCTGGGCGACGGTCTGCAGACCAAGGAAGATACCCTGAACTACTGCAATAAGCTGAAAGAGATCTATGCTGAGCACAAGGCCGATGGTGTGATGGAGAAGCTTTACAACACCCTGACCGCCCTGGGTCAGGAGGCTGAGGCCAACCAGATCCTCGACGATGCCCTGGCTGCTAATCCCGACAATGTGGTGGCTCTCGCCGACAAGGGTCTGGGTCTCCTCAACAAGGATGCCGCTGAGGCTGCCAAATACCTGAAGCGCGCTGCTGAACTGAAGGACGACAACGCCCTCATCCAGACTTACGCAGGTACCGCCCTCTCCGTTCAGGCTCAGAACATGGAGGACTCCCCTGCCAAGAAGGAGATCTATGCAGAGGCCATCAAGTTCTACGACAAGGCCAAGGAGCTCGATCCCGACATGCTGCAGGCTAAGTGGGGCTACAACCGCTACAACGCCTACTACAACTACTACGGTCCCGATGCTCCTGAGACCCAGCAGGCTGAGGCCGACTCGAAATAATTCGGATAGTTGAACTCACTGGGGACGGTTCTTCCGTCCCAGACATAGTTAGTATAAAAAGAGAGCGGGTTTAGTTCCCGCTCTCTTTTTGTTGGCACTTTTTAAAACTGCCATTTGAGAGCACATTGAACCCGTTGTGCCCTTACGGTGGAAAAGATACATATTAATTCCCCAAAAACTTGCAGGTTTGGGGATTTCTTTTTATTTTTGCAACTGAAATTCAAACAGAGATGAACATGAATAATCATTAATCATTTTTAGATATGGACATTAGAAAATTACTTGTTTTATTCATGCTGATGCTGCCCGGTTCGATTATTGCACAGAATGGCGTGGGCAATCAAGAAACCGTCACTTTCGTGGAGCAGTTCTATGAAGAGTGGGACAAGAGAGATCTGTTTGACTATAACTATGTTAAACAGTACATTACCCCTAATCTCCTGAAGTATCTGGCCGATGCGTACGACTATGAATGTGAAAGTGAGTGTCTGGCTACATGGATGTTCTTCTATGAGGGTGGTGGCGATGCAGGTGAGTTGAAGTCACGCACCTTCACAACTAGAGATGAGAACCATGTCCTTGTTGAGATCAAGTATGATAACTATGAGTATGATGTGCTTCTGAAAGTGATAAAAGATGGTGATTCCTTCAAAATCGACAGTCTGAAGCAAGAAAGATCTGAGTATAAACTTTGAATTGAAACGATCATGGCGAAGGAACAATCAGCTACCAGGGAACGACAGAGAATAGATCTGAGGGAGCCGCGCAGATATAAGGTGACCATCTATAACGACGACTTCACGACAATGGAGTTCGTGGTGATGATTCTGACCCAGGTGTTTTTTAAGAGTGAGGCTGAGGCCGAGACGCTGATGCTGCAGGTACACCACTCAGACAAGGCTGTTGTGGGCATATACAGCTATGATGTGGCTACCTCGAAAGTGCGGAAAGCCACGAATATGGCGCGTGAAGCAGGATACCCCCTTCGCCTGACTGTTGAACCAGAGAAAGAGTAGTATGGCAGAGATCAAACAGACGAGGCGTGCAGGTCAGATGCTGCACGAAGCCATGAAATGCTGCAGGGAATACCGTCACGAATTTGTGATGCCCGAACACCTGTTGCTGGTGCTGACCGACGAACCCAATTTCAGCCGTACACTCAACATCTTCTACCCGTCAGGGTCGTTTGCCGAGCATATAGAGGATCAGTTGGAGGTGATAGAGTCCGTACCCGATGACAAGGAGTACGAGCCCGAAGCCTCCGCACAGATGGCTGAGGTGATAGAATATGCCTGTCAACAGGTGTTGAATAGCAGTGCGCAGGCCTTGGATCTGACTCATCTCGTGATGGGCATCCTGCATCTCACCGAATCGTGGGCTTGCTACCTGTTGAAGGAGGCGCTGGGCGATCAGGAGAGCCTGTTTATGAGTCAACTGATCAGTGCTTACGAATTTGATGATCATCTGGAGTCGGAAACTGGCGAAGGAAAACGCGAGGCAGCCTGGCGTAAACTGGTGACCTGCATGAACGACCTCTACGAGAACCACAACCCGCTGATAGGCAGGGAACAGGAATTGGAGCGTACTATCCAGGTGCTCTGTCGTCGGGATAAGAACAATCCGTTACACATCGGTGAACCTGGTGTGGGTAAGACGGCTCTGATATGGGGCTTGGCCAGAATGATTGAGGAGGGACGAGTGCCTGAACGACTGAAAGACAGTCGCATCTACCAACTCGACATTGGTACGCTGTTGGCAGGTACGCAGTATCGTGGTGACTTCGAGAACCGCATCAAACAGATCATGGACGGAATCCAGGAGGAGAGTCAGAAGAACATCGTGTATATTGACGAGATCCACACACTGGTGGGAGCAGGTGCTACAGGCGAGGGTTCCATGGACGCCTCGAACATGCTGAAGCCTTATCTCGAGTCGGGCAGCATCCGTTTTATCGGCTCCACCACCTACGAGGAATACAATCGCCATTTCTCGCGTTCGAAGGGTTTGGTACGTCGTTTCCAGCAGATCGACATCCCCGAACCTACACCAGAAGAGACGAAACATATTCTGCGCCAGTTGCGCGGGCAGTACGAACATTTCCACGGTGTGACCTACGACGAGGCAGCCATCGACTTCGCTGTGGATGCAAGTTATAAGCACGTGAACGACCGATTCCTGCCTGACAAGGCCATCGACCTGATCGACGAGGCTGGAGCGGCTCTGGAAGTGAAAAACGAGAAACAAGCCGTTTCGAAGGCAGAGATTGCCGATGTGCTGGCAAAGACCTGCAAGGTGGATGCCCTGGCGATGAAAGAAGACGAGGACAACACTCAGTTGGAAACCCTGGCTCCCCGATTGCTGGCTCAGATCTATGGTCAGGACGAGGCCATCCGACAGGTGGTGGAGTCGGTACAGATGTCGAAGGCAGGTCTGCTCGACGACAACAAGCCCTTGGCCTCATTGCTGTTTGTAGGACCTACTGGCGTGGGTAAGACAGAGGTGGCACGAGTACTCGCCAAAGAACTGGGTATCACGTTGTTGCGCTTCGACATGAGTGAATATACCGAGAAGCATACAGTGGCCAAACTGATTGGTTCGCCTGCAGGTTATGTGGGTTATGAAGATGGCGGTCTGCTGACAGATGCCATCCGCAAAACACCCAACTGCGTGCTGTTGCTCGACGAGATTGAGAAGGCGCATCAGGATATCTACAACATTCTGTTGCAGGTGATGGACTACGCCAAACTCACCGATAATAAGGGGCGTAAGGCCGACTTCCGCAACGTGATCCTAATCATGACCTCGAATGCCGGTGCCCAGTTTGCTGCTCAGGCCAATCTCGGTTTTACAGGTAAAGTATCACGAGGCGAGGCCATGCTGAAACAAGTGAAAAAGACCTTTAAGCCCGAGTTCATCAACCGTCTGACAGGAACTGTGGTGTTCAATGATATGGATCGCGAGATGGCCACACTCATCCTGCGCAAGAAGTTGGGAGAACTGCAGGAGAAACTCACAGCCAAACAGGTTACCATGACATTAAGCGACGAGGCTTTCGCGCAGTTGCTCGAAGAAGGATTTACCCGCGAATACGGTGCCCGTGAGATGGATCGCGTGATAGCCCAGCGACTCAAACCTCTGCTGATGCGCGAGATACTGTTTGGCAGTCTGAAACAAGGTGGCAACGTCACTGTAGAAACGAGCAATGGCAGTCTTTCAATTAGACGATAAACTCTGGTTTCCAGATCCCCATCTGGGCGAGGACGACGGATTGGTGGCTGTAGGCGGCGACCTGTCTATCGATCGTTTGCTGCTGGCTTATTCCAATGGATTCTTCCCTTGGTATTCATTCAGAGACGAGAATCGCCTCTGGTTTTGTCCCCTACAGCGTTTCGTCATCTTTCCCAAAGAGATCCACATCAGCCACTCCATGCAGCAACTGATCCACCAGAACCGCTATAAGCTCTCCATCAACAAGGATTTCGACGGTGTGATAAGTGGCTGTTCCACTGCTCAGAACCGCGATGAAGAGGAAGGCGCATGGCTGGGACCCGACATCATCAAGGCCTACACTGAACTCCATCGCCAAGGCTTCGCCGCGAGTGTCGAGGTGTGGGATGGACAACGTCTTGTGGGCGGACTCTATGGCGTCAATCTCGGTAGGGCCTTCTTTGGTGAGAGCATGTTCTCACTCGTGCCCAACGCCTCGAAACTCGCCCTTATCCACCTTGCCCGTACGCTCGATGCCCGAGGAGGCACCATCATCGACTGCCAGTTCGAAACCCCGCATCTCCGTTCCATGGGCGGCCGCCACATTTCCTACGAAGAATATATCCGTATCATTAGTTGTTAATTAAATCCAAATAGTTTGTGGGTGCAAAGGGAATTGTTTACCTTTGCATCCGCAAATGATTTGACTGACAATGAACGGCAGACTATTCTTAACCATTCTTCTCTTATCACTGACCATCACGGTGACTGCCCAGCGGAGGCAGTTGCAGGAGGCGCGCGTGATCCTGAAGGGCGACAAGGGTTACGACAAGGCAGAGAAGTTGATGACGGATCTGCTGAAGGACTCAGCGAACCTCTCTAACGCGCGTATATATGATATGTGGCTGCTGGCGGTAGAGAAGCAGTATCTGCAGGTGAACGAGCGGATGTATAAGAAGGAACAGGTGGATACGGCTGGTTTCTTCGGACTGACGCGCAGAATGTTCGACATCGGCCTGCGTCTGGACTCGCTCGACATGAGGCCCGACAAGAAGGGTAGGGTGAACCTCGAGTACCGTAAGGACAATGCCGAGAAACTCTTGCAATACCAACCGAACCTGTTCTATGGTGGTACATATTATATAAGAAAAGGTGAACTGGAGAAAGCCTACGACTTCTTCGAGCGCTATATGGACTGCGACCGTCAGCCGTTGTTTACGGGCTACGACCTGATGGCGACGGATGCGCGTATGCCTGAGGCAGCCTATTGGGCCACCTACTGTGGCTATAGGATGAACGACCCCGTGCTCACCCTGCGCTACGCCCAGTTGGCCCGTCGCGATAGTGCCAAATTAGATAATACCCTGCAATATACGGCTGAGGCCTGGCGAGCCTTGAAGGATCAGGAGATGTACGTCGAAACGTTGCGTGATGGTTTCGAGCGTTACCCAGAGTCGGTGTATTTCTTCCCCCGTCTGATGGACAGTTACTCGGCCAAGGGCAACTACGAGCAGGCGCTGACCGTAGCCGAAAAGGCACTGGCGACGGACAGTCTGAACACGCTGTTCATGTTGGCGAAATCGACGATGCTGCTGAACCTCGGCCGCTACAAGGAGTGCCTGGACTACAGCAAACAGCTGATCACCTTCGACGGTCTGGCTACGGAGGCTTTCTATAACGCGGGTACGGCCTGTGTGAACATCGCCCTCGGCATGGACTCCCGCAAACAGAAGAAACAGATTACGAAGATGTATCAGAAGGCGCTGCCCTATATGGAGACCTATCGCAAACTGGCGCCAGAGGAAAAACAGAAATGGGGCGAGGCACTGTATCGCATTTATTTCAACTTGAACATGGGGAAGCAGTTTGAGGAGATCGACAGGATGCTGAAGGACATTAATCATTAAACATTAAAGATTAAACAATAAATCGTTAAAATAATATAAGGTTTTGCACTGCGTGGAGCGGGATTCGGATTTTTTTCCTATCTTTGTGGATTAGAATATTATTAACGTCTAAAACATAAAAAAGGAAAACTATGGCAGACAATGCTCAGTTGATTGCTCAGTGCGAGGCACGGGCTAAGGAATGGCTTTCTCCGGCCTTTGACGAGGAGACACGTAAAGAAGTTCAGGCAATGCTCGATAATGCCGACAAGACGGCCCTTATCGATGCCTTCTATCAGAATCTTGAGTTTGGTACGGGTGGTCTCCGTGGTATCATGGGAGCCGGTACGAACCGCATGAACAAGTACATCGTGGGTATGGCTACCCAGGGATTCGCCAACTATATCAACAAGGCTTTCCCCGGCAAGCAGTGCTCAGTGGTGGTGGGTCACGACTGCCGTAACAACGGCCGTATGTTTGCTGAGACCGTCGCCGACATCTTCTCGGCCAACGGCATCAAGGTGTATCTCTTTGAGAGTCTGCGTCCCACGCCAGAGATCTCGTTCGCCATCCGTCAGCTCGGCTGTCAGGCAGGTGTAAACGTGACGGCTTCGCACAACCCGAAGGAGTATAACGGCTACAAGGCTTACTGGGACGACGGTGCCCAGGTGCTCGCTCCCCACGATGTGGGTATCATTGACGAGGTGAACAAGGTGACCATCGATCAGGTGAAGTTCGAGGGTAACAAGGAACTCATCGACATCATTGGTGGTGAGATGGACTGGGACTACATCGCTGCTGTGAAGGAGGCCATGGTGGATCAGGATGTGATCCTGCGCCAGAAAGACCTCAATATCGTGTATTCCGCTATGCATGGCACAGGTCGCGTGATCGTTCCGATGGCCCTGCGCTCATGGGGCTTCCAGAATATCCACGTGGTGCCCGAGCAGATGGTGATCGACGGTAACTTCCCCACGGTGATCAGCCCGAATCCTGAGAATGCCGAGGCTATGACCTTGGGTATGAAATTAGGTACGCGCCTGAATGCCGACCTTGTGATCGCCTCTGATCCTGACGCAGACCGTCTGGCTATCGTATGTCGCAACAACAAGGGCGAGTGGGAGATCCTGAACGGTAACCAGACCTGTATGATGTTCTGCTGGTATATCATCGCCAACAAGAAGAAACTGGGTCAGTTGAAGGGCAACGAGTTCCTGGTGAAGACCATCGTGACTACTGAGGAGATTGCTGAGATTGCCAAGAAGAACGGTGTGGAACTGCGCGACTGCTACACAGGCTTTAAGTGGATTGCCAACGAGATCCGTATCTCTGAAGGCAAGCAGAAGTACATCGGCGGTGGTGAGGAGAGTTTCGGCTTCCTGCCGTTTGATAAGGTGAGAGATAAGGATTCACCCGCTTCTATCTGTCTGATCTGTGAGATCGCTGCCTGGGCCAAGGATAACGGTCGCACGCTCTATGACCTGCTGATGGATATCTACGCTGAGTACGGCTTCTCGAAGGAGTACACCATCAACGTGGTTCGTCCGGGTAAGAGTGGTGCTGACGAGATCAAGCAGATGATGACCGACTTCCGCGCTAATCCTCCGAAGGATCTGGGTGGCTCGAAGGTTTGCTTGGTAAAGGACTACAAGACGCTGGAGGCTAAGGATGCCCAGGGCAACGTATCGAAACTCACGATGCCCGACACCTCGAATGTGCTGCAGTGGTTCTGTGAGGATGGTACAAAGGTGTCTGTCCGTCCTTCTGGTACGGAGCCTAAGATTAAGTTCTATACGGAAGTGAAGGATCCCAGCTTCAAGGGTGCTGCCGACTATGAGCGTTGCACGAAGGAGGCTGAGGCCAAGATCGAGGCCCTGAAGAAGAGCCTGAATCTCTAAGCCTTAGAGGAGTCCTTTCGTGGATGGCAGTTCGTAGTGATAGATATCACGGCGGACTGCCATTTTCAGTGCCCGGGCAAGGGCCTTGAAGATACCTTCGATCTTGTGGTGCTCGTTCTCACCCTCGGCCTTGATGTTCAGATTCATCTTGGCAGCATCACTGAGACTCTTGAAGAAATGTAAAAACATTTCAGTGGGCATCTCACCAATCTTTTCACGTTTGAACGCTGCATCCCAGACGAGCCAGGGACGGCCTCCGAAGTCGAGACAGACGGAGCAGAGACAGTCGTCCATGGGTAGGGTATAGCCATAGCGCTCGATGCCACGTTTGTCGCCAAGAGCCGTCAGAATACACTCACCTAATGCGATGGCTGTATCCTCGATGGTGTGGTGCTCATCGACCTCGAGGTCACCCTTCGTGTGGATCATGAGGTCCATCATGCCGTGCTTGCCAATCTGTTCCAGCATGTGGTCGAAGAAGCCAAGACCTGTAGAGATATCGCACTTGCCCGTGCCGTCGAGATTCACCTTGATATGGATATCTGTCTCCTTTGTGGTGCGCTTCACTTCAGCCGTGCGCTCACCAGCAAAAAGGAGTTCTGCAATCTTATTCCATGATAATCCTTCGTCACTCAGGATCAGCGATTTGCAGCCGATGTTTCGAGCAAAGGTGCGGTCAGTCTCACGGTCGCCAATCACGTAACTATTGGCAATATCGCACTCAGGGTCGTTGATGTATTTCTCCACCAGTCCGGTGTTGGGCTTGCGCGTGGGAGCATTGTCTTCCGGGAAGTGGGGATCGATGAGGATATCGTCGAAGGTGATGCCTTCGCCCTCTAGGGTCTGCAGGATAAAGTTATGTACGGGCCAGAAGGTGTCCTCAGGGAAGGCGTCAGTACCCAGACCGTCCTGGTTGCTCACCATGACGAACTTAAAATCGAGCTTCTCACGGATGAAGGCGAGGTTACGGAACACACCCTTCACGAACTTCAGTTTCTCGAAGCTGTCGATCTGCTCGTCGGCAGGTTCATCGATAAGGGTGCCGTCACGGTCTATAAATAAGATTTTGTACATATTCTTTCGGTTTGGATTCTTCTTCAATTTTTGCTTTCATCTCAGCGCGTTCTTTCTCCTGTTGGGTGATGGAGCCTCGCATCATATAGACGGGGCCGAGGATGGTGAGCCACACGTAGGCCTGTATGAAACCGGCAATCAGGAAGACGACAATCGTGAGCCACGTCATATAGTCGGGCATACCGTCTGGATCGCCCGTGAGGATACCTATGTTATTAAGCCAGTTGGCAGCCATCACGATCAGCATGGGTAGGGCGGTGATGACTGTGAGCGACAAGATAACCACCAGACAGAAGAGCCATACGAGGGTCTCCATGCCCAGATGACGGAGCCACGCCCAACGGGGAATCGATCCTTTTGGCAGACGCTCGAAGAGACCCTTGCGCACCAACAGTCTGTAAGAGGTTACCAGCAACAGGATGACAGCCACCAGATAGAGTAACAGGGCAGGCCATATCAAGGCTGGTGACACTAATACGGGTAGGGCAGCCGCCGTCGCAGAGAGGATGGCGAAGCAGAGCGCCACGAACCACGTGTGACGGAAGATGCGCCTGAAATGGCTGGTGAAAAACTGATAGCCCTCACGGATGCAGGCTCTGCCGCTCCGGCTCTTCAGCAGAAGGCTTTCTTTCTCTTGTGGATCTTGATTCATCGCGATGGATAGTTTTATCGCCTGCAAATTTACAAAGATTTTTCTGGAAATGTGTGATTAGATGGGAAAAAATGAGTATTTTTGCAAACGAAACATAAAAAGAGTGACATATCTATGGCAACAGTCGATGACAAGAAAGTGATTTTCTCGATGGTGGGCGTGAGCAAGACCATCCAGCAGAACCAGAAACAAGTACTCAAGAACATCTACCTCAGTTTCTTCTATGGGGCGAAGATCGGTATCATTGGTCTGAATGGTGCTGGTAAATCCACGCTCATGAAGATCATCGCTGGTCTGGACCAGCAGTATCAGGGTAATGTGGTGTGGGCACCAGGCTATACCGTGGGTTATCTGCCACAGGATCCTCCCTTGAACGAGGAGAAGACGGTGAAGGAGAACGTGATGGAGGGTGTGCAGCATGTGTATGACGCACTGGCCGAATACGACGAGATCAACGTGAAGTTCGGACTGCCTGAGTACTACGAGGATCCTGACAAGATGGACAAGCTGATGCAGCGTCAGGCAGAGTTGCAGGATATCATCGACGCGACGGATGCCTGGAATATGGACTCGAAACTGGATCGTGCGATGGCGGCGCTGAACTGTCCCCCAGGCGACTGGAGTGTGAAGACGCTCTCTGGTGGTGAGCGCCGTCGTGTGGCCCTCTGCCGTCTGCTGTTGCAGAAGCCCGATGTGCTGTTGCTCGACGAGCCTACGAACCACCTCGATGCTGAGAGTATCGACTGGTTGGAGCAACACCTGCAGCAGTATGAAGGAACGGTGATCGCCGTCACCCATGATCGCTATTTCCTCGACGATGTGGCAGAGTGGATCCTCGAACTGGATCGTGGCGAGGGCATCCCCTGGAAGGGTAACTATTCCTCTTGGCTGGAACAGAAGTCGCAGCGCTTAGCGCAGGAGGAGAAACAAGCATCTAAGCGTCGCAAGACCCTCGAACGTGAGTTGGAGTGGGTACGTATGGCGCCTAAGGCCCGTCATGCCAAGGGTAAGGCCCGTCTGAATTCTTACGAGACGATGCTCAACGAGGAACAGAAACAGAAGGAGGAGAAACTCGAGATCTTCATCCCCAATGGTCCGCGTCTGGGCAATAAGGTCATCGAGGCAGAGCATGTGGCGAAGTCGTATCCAGAGAAACAACTCTTCAGCGACCTCAACTTCGTGTTGCCGCCTAATGGTATCGTGGGTGTGATTGGTCCCAACGGCGCTGGTAAGACCACGCTCTTCCGTCTGATCATGGGACTGGAACAGGCTGATGCTGGTTCGTTCTCCGTGGGCGAGACGGTGAAACTCTCCTATGTGGATCAGCAGCATAAGGACATCGATCCTGAGAAGAGCGTCTATCAGGTGGTGAGTGGTGGTAACGAGACCATCCGCATGGGAGGCAAGGATGTGAATGTGCGTGCCTATCTCTCGCGCTTCAACTTCAGTGGCGCGGATCAGGAGAAGAAATGTGCCGTGCTCTCTGGTGGTGAGCGTAACCGTCTGCATCTGGCCATCGCCCTGAAGCAGGAGGGTAATGTGTTACTCCTCGACGAGCCCACCAACGATATCGACGTGAACACCCTGCGCGCCCTGGAGGAAGGTCTGGAGGCTTTCGCGGGTTGTGCTGTCATCATCAGTCACGACCGTTGGTTCCTCGATCGTATCTGTACGCATATCCTCGCCTTCGAGGGAGAGGGGAATGTCTTTTATTTCGAGGGCAACTACTCGGAGTATGAGGCCAATAAAGCACAGCGCCTCGGCCTGGAAGAGCCGAAGCGCGCACGTTATCGTAAATTAATGGAGGAATAACTATATGGACTGGTTACACATCGCAGCCGTCATCATCCTGGTGATCATCGGCATCTTTATCTACGTGAATAAGAAGAGCTAAGCCTCAAAGAGTGCTTATTCGTATTGACGGAGGGCAGCGACGAGTTCGCTGTTCTCCGTTTTGGTTCCGATGGTGATACGCAGACAGTTCTGGCAGAGTTGTACGCGATTTCTGTTCCTGACGATGATGCCCTTATCCACCAGATAGTTATAGATCTTCGTAGCGTCCGTCATCTTGGCGAGGAAGAAGTTGGCCTCCGTGGGATACACCTTCTCGCAGATGGGCAGCAGTTCGAAGGCTTCCATCATCCTTGAGCGCTCCTGCAACAGGATCTTCACCCAGTTTTCCACCTCGTAAGGATCCTTCAGGGCCTCGAGGGCCTGTTGCTGGGTGAGTTGGTTCACGTTATAGGGATACTTCACCTTATTAAATATCGCGATGATCTCTTTTGAGGCGAATGCCATACCTAAGCGGATGGCAGCACAGCCCCAGGCCTTCGACATCGTATTGAGCACGATGAGGTTGGGGTATTTCGCCAGTTCAGAGCGCAGCGTCTTCTGGGCAGAGAAATCGCTGTAGGCCTCATCCACGATGACGAGACCTTCGAAGCCCTCGATCACCTTGATGACCTCTTCGCGCTTCAGACAGTTACCCGTGGGATTGTTGGGCGTACAGAGCCAGATAATCTTCGTATGGCTATCCGTAGCGGCCAACAGTTTCTCGGCTGTCACCTGATAATGATCGTCGAGCAACACAGGACGGTACTCAACGTCGTTGATATCTGCACACACCTTATACATACCGTAGGTGGGTTCGATGGCGACGACGTTGTCGATGCCTGGATTACAGAAACAACGGTAGGGCAGGTCGATGGCCTCGTCACTGCCATTGCCAAGGAAGATACACTCGGCAGGTACTCCCTTCACCTTCGAGAGGACATCCTTCAACTCTAACTGCAAGGGATCGGGGTAACGGTTGAAAGGCTGGTTATAGGGATTCTCGTTGGCATCGAGAAACACCCTTGCCTCTCTGCCAGCGTACTCGTTCCTCGCTGAAGAATATGGCGCCAGACTCCAGATATTTGGCCTACACAATTGCTCTAAGGTCATCATAATTCCTAATTTTTAATGTTTAATGTATGGAGGCGAACGCTCATGGCATTCTTGTGGGCGTCGAGCTGTTCGGCTTCAGCCATCAGTTCTACGGCGTGGCCGATGCTGTGGATGCCATCAGCAGTGAGATGCTGGAAGGTAACCTTACGACAATAACTGTCGAGGTTCACACCACTGTAGGCTGTGGCATAGCCGTGCGTAGGCAGGGTGTGGTTCGTACCACTGGCATAGTCACCTGCACTCTCACAGGCATACTCGCCCAGGAACACGCTACCTGCATTCACCACCTTCGTAGCCAGTTTATCGTAGTTCGCTGTCTGGATGATCAGATGCTCTGGGGCGTAGGCATTCGAGAGTTCGATGGCCTCATTGAGATCCTTTACGAGCACCAGACGACTGTTGTCGAGGGCCTTGGCGGCTATCTCCTTACGAGGCAAGAGGTCGAGTTGACGGTTCACCTCTGCCTGTACGTCGAGGATCACCTGCTCAGAGTTAGTAATGAGCAACACCTGTGAGTCGATGCCATGCTCAGCCTGTGACAACAGGTCAGCAGCCACAAACTCGATATTGGCCTTGTCGTCAGCAATCACACAGACCTCCGAAGGTCCTGCAGGCATGTCGATGGCCACGTCGTGCAGGCTCACCTGTTGTTTGGCGGCCATCACGTACTGGTTACCTGGGCCGAAGATCTTATATACCTTGGGCACCGTCTCCGTACCGTAGGCCATAGCACCGATGGCCTGAACGCCACCAGCCTTGAATATCTTACTGACGCCAGCGATGCGGGCAGCCACGAGGATGGCGGGGTTCACTTTGCCCTCACGGTTTGGAGGTGTACAGAGCACGATCTCCTGACAACCAGCGATCTTGGCGGGTGTGGCGAGCATCAGCACGGTAGAAAAGAGTGGGGCAGTGCCTCCAGGGATATAGAGACCCACCTTTTCGATGGCCACGCTCTTCTGCCAGCATACCACGCCAGGCTGTGTCTCCACCTTCTTCGTGCGGAAGACCTGAGCCTCGTGGAAGGCGTTGATGTTATAATGAGCCAGTTGGATGGCGGCCTTCAGTTCTGCACTTACCAGACGCTCAGCCTCTTCCATCTCCTCGTCAGTGACGGCGAGCGAGGGCAGGTCCACGTGGTCGAACTTCAGTTCATAGCCCTTTACGGCATCGTCGCCACGTTTCTTGATGTCAGCCAATACGGAGGCCACCGTGTCGTTCAGTTTCGACACGTCGAGATGCGGACGTTCCACAATCTTCGCCCAGTCCTTCTTTTCCGGAAAACGAATGATATTCATTCCTGAAATTTAATGTTTCTGAAATTTAATGTTTAATCTTTAATGTTTAATCTCAGAGGATCATCTTCTCGATGGGCGTTACCAAAATACCCTGTGCACCCATTTCCTTCAACTTACCGATGATCTCCCAGAACTGCTTCTGGTCGAGCACGGTATGTACAGAGCACCACTCCTCATCTGCCAATGGGATGATCGTGGGACTCTTCAGGCCAGGCAGCACGTCGATGATCTCCTGCAGACGGGCCTTGGGGGCATTCATACGTACATATTTCTTATCCTCAGCATCCTTCACGGCCTTGAAGCGGAAGAGCATCTGCTCAAGGATGGCGCGCTTCTCCTCAGAGAGTTGTTTGTTACCGATGAGCAGGGCCTCGCTCTGCATCACCACCTCCACCTCGCGCAGGTTGTTGCTCACGAGGGTTGAGCCAGAAGAGACGATATCGAAGATACCATCTGCCAGTCCGATGCCCGGGCTGATCTCCACACTGCCAGTGATCACGTGGATCTCGGCCTGGATGCCGTTCTTGTCGAGGAACTGCTTCAGGATGGCGGGATAGCTCGTGGCAATCTTCTTGCCATTGAACCATTCCACACCTTTATAGTCGATCTCCTTGGGGATGGCCAATGACAGACGGCACTTGGAGAAACCAAGACGGGAGATGATATCGGCATCCTCGCCACGCTCCACAAACTCGTTCTCACCTACCACACCGATGTCGGCCACACCACTGGCTACACTCTGTGGAATATCATCATCACGGAGGTAAAGCACCTCCAGGGGGAAGTTCGACGACTGAACTAAGAGGGTACGCTTCGACGCGCTCACCTTGATGTCGGCCTCAGCCAACAGATTCATCGTGTCGTCGAAAAGACGTCCTTTGGATTGTACTGCAATACGTAACATATCGTTAAAGTCTGATTAAAAAGCGTGCAAATTTACTCAAAAATATGCGAATGTGCAAGAAATTCCGTACTTTTGCAGCGATTTTCAGCAGATTCTTGACAAAGTGAGGCGCTTTTTGTATATTTTTGCAGTTTTAGGGCTGGTTTCCATGCTTCTCGCCTGTTCCTCGAAAAAGGAACGGGTGGTGACGCCTTACGGTTCTGTGCTCGATTCTGTGGTTGTCGAGGAAGACTTCGATTTGCATGATATCCAGACCAGTGGTGAACTGATCATGGCGACCTTCAGTGGTCCTGAGACCTATTACGACTATCGTGGCAAGCAATTGGGTACACAGTTCTTGCTCTGTCAGCGCTTTGCTGACTCCCTGGGGGTCCGTCTGCGTGTCGATGTCTGTCGCGACAGTGCTGAGATGGTGCGCAAACTGCAGGAGGGTGAGGTCGATCTGGTGGCTTGGCAGACGCCTGGCAAGATTGACGTGGGTGAGGCCAAACCAGAACTCGCTGAGGAACTGAAAAACTGGTATCGTCCGTCGCTCATCGATGAGGTGAAGAAGGAAGAGACGGCCCTGCTCACCACGAAGAAGGTGCGTCGTCGTATCTTCTCACCGATGCTCGACAAGAGCAAGGGTATCATCTCGCACTACGATCATCTCTTTATGACCTACAGCCGTGATGTCCGTTGGGACTGGCGCCTGATGGCTGCCCAGTGCTATCAGGAATCGACGTTCGACCCCAAGGCCGTCTCTTTTGCTGGTGCCAAGGGTCTCATGCAGATCATGCCTGGTACGGCTGACCATCTGGGTGTGCCTCGCAGCCAACTCTACGACCCTGAGAAGAACATCGCCGCTGCTGCCAAACTGATCGCTGAACTCCAGAAGGCTTTCTCTGATATCCGCGATAATTATGAACGTACGAACTTCGTACTGGCCAGTTATAACGGTGGTTCTTTCCATATCCGCGACGCGATGGCCCTGGCTAAGCGCGACGGCCGTAATCCCCACCGTTGGGGTGAGGTGGCGCCCTACGTGCTGAAACTCGCCACACCTGAGTATTACAATGATCCCATCGTGAAGCATGGTTATATGCGAGGCTCAGAGACCGTCGATTACGTACGACGCATCCGTGAGCGCCACGCCAGTTATCAGGGCGTGAAGTCGCCACACATGGGTTTCCATCCCAGCCAGCCCCGTAAGGCCGACAAGCGGAAAAACAAGTACGATATTAAGGGGGAGAATTGATTACTTCGTATAGAAATCGATAAGTCTGCCGAGTGCCTGCTTACACACCAGACAGAACTCAGGTTCCTCATTCGTGCGCATGCGACAGTTCTCAAACCCTCGCCAAACGCCCTTCTCCAGATAGCCACCACCCTCTACGAGTCCAGCCTTTCCTTCCTTCACCAGATTCTCCCACTTACTGCTGAAATTGCATTTCGTGGTGAGATTCGGTTCCCAAGGCTCTGTGTCAGGGAAATACATGGGATCATCGTTGCCGTATGGGTACTCGTCGCCCAAGCCGCCAAAACTATGGCCGAACTCATGGACGACGACAGGACGGAACCTGTCGCCATGGGCGTAGGTGAGGTTGTACGAGTTGTAGATGCCCCCACCACCATAGTGATCCGTATTCACGAGGATGATGATATGCTCATAGGGTGTACCAGCCAGTATGTCGTGCAACTTCTTCAGGTGGAGCGTCGTCAGGTAGCGGTCGCTGTAGAACGTGTCGAAATGCGAGCCTAAGACCGTATTCTTCCAGATGCCTTTGGCGGGCCAACTGGTGCCGCTCTCTTCTGAGGGTGACATCACGGCGATCATATTGAAACAGTCCTGCTTCTCCTTAAACGGCTCGTGGGCAAAGAGTGCCTCCATGGCTATACGACAGTCCTCGAGGAAGGTGTCCATCTCCTCCTGCCGATAGCCCTCGGCCACGTAGGCCACATGGATGCAGCGCGAGGTGTCAGCCGCCTGTTGCAGCGTCTTGTAAGGTGTCACCAACCGCTCGCCAGCCTTGCGGATCAGGATATCCTGAGGGACCACGGTATGGGTCAGCGAATTGATCACCTCATCGTGATAGTCGAAGAGTTCCACCTTGATGATGACCGTATCTTTGGGGAAGGGCACGAGGAACACGTTCTCGAACGACTTCTGCGTGTGCTTCGCCTCCTCCGTGGCGAGCCATTCCTGGAAGAGGGTAGAGAAGGAGTGGCGATAGATCACCTCTCCGTCGGCCTTCGAGCGTACGGTGATCTGTCCGTTGCCCTTCAGTGGCAGTTCTGCGAGCCGCTGTCTGCGACCATACCAGTGGGGCATACTGACGAGCTCATCGACGTATATCTGGTGGAGGGTCACGTCGCCCGCAAAGGTGTAGTCGAGCCTGAGGGTACGGTCCTCGAAATAGTCTTCAAAACGCTGTGCCGAGGCGCTGACCATCGTCAGCAACAGGGCCATGGATAGGATGATTCTCTTCATAATTCTACTAACAAATCCTTGACGTAGTCGCGCTCCCAGTCGCGCAGATGATAACGGGTGTCGTCGTATTGCAATAGGTCGATATCGATGGTCACTACACCGCTCTTATCGTGCTTTCTTCCAAGCTGTTGCTCGATCTCCTTCAATCTCAGATTGAGATCCTCCGCCTCCAAATCTGTCGTGCCCGTAGCCAACTGGTTCAGATACCTCACACGGGGACAGGCACGCTGAGAGGTGACGGGATCCGTCCAGTGCTCTGTGGTATAGTGGAGGTCTGTGAGTAGTTCAGAGAGCAGGCTTCGGGCTGCCTCCATATTCTGCTCCTGCTGGCAGTTCGAGGCCAGACAGAGCAAAACTTTGTGCGTCTCGTTCGTCATGATTTGGGTATTTCCAGAATGAATCGGCACCCTTCCTTATAACTGGTGTCGATGGTGAGATCACCTCCCAGACTACGGGCGTGGCGCTTAGCCAGTGGCAGTCCCAGGCCGAGACCCTCCGACAGATCGTCAACCTTCATAAAGGGATTGAATAACGACTCCTGTGCACTTTCAGGCACCCCTTTTCCCTTGTCCTCGACGATGAAGCGCACAAGGTCCGAATAGGTGACGTGCATCGTAATATGCTGACCGTCAGAATACTTGGCGGCATTATAGAGCAATTCGCGCAGCGTACGCATCAGGTAGAGGTGATTGGTCTGCACCTTGAAGTCGTCATCGAGATTCGTCAGGAACTGGATGTTCGTATGTGGGAAGTGGTCGCGGGTATATCTGATACACTCACTGGCTATCTGATTGCAGGATACCAGTTCGTTTCTCTGGCTCGTCAGTTCCTCATTGATGCCCGAATTCGAACTGTCGAAGAGCATGAGCACCATACGGTTCAGGTGCAGGGCATTGTGCTTCATGGTCTTCGTAATCTCTGCCAGATCCTCCTTGGGCAGTCCGGGGTTGTCGTGCAGCACTTGTGCGAAGCCCTGAATGATGTTCAGTGGCGTGCGTATCTGGTGGGATACGTTTTGTATGAAGATGTCTTTCTGTCTGACAGCCTCCTTGGCCAGTTTCGTGGTGTAGGCCAGTTCCAGGTTGCTCTTTTTGGTGTCGGCAGCAGTCTGGCGGATGTCTGCCACATGCTTGTTGAGCGACTCCTGCATGGTGGCAAAACTGTTCTGAAGCGTGCCGACGGCATCCTCACGATCCGTCTTGGGGATGGTCAGGTTGTAGTTGCCTTCAGAGAGTTTCTGCGAGGTGTCCAGGAGTTCCTTCAGCGGCGTGATGGTCTCGTTCACGCCACGACGACAGAACCAGAGGATCACGACCAGTCCGAGGATGGTGATGACCGTGATGAAAAAGAACTGATGGTTGTAGTTCTTCAGGATCTCCCTGTCAGGACATACCAGCGCCAGTTTCCAGTCGGTGCCTGTAACAGGACTGTAGCATACGTGATACAACTCTCCATCCATCTCCACATTCGTGTTGCCCTCCTTGCCTTGTGAGATCTCGTGGGCCATGGCTGTCAGACTCTTGTTCTCATGGGGATTGATGAAGAATTTGCCGTCGCTGCCCATCAGCAGGAAGAAGGCGCCAGGGTAGGGAGGCTCAGCGGTGTTGATGGTCTTGTCGAGACTGTTCAGCGACAGGTCTGTGGAGATCACGCCAATCATCTTATCGTCTCGATACAAGGGCTTGTTGTAGGATGCAATGATCTCAGAGTTGGAGAGCGAGCCTTCCAGGTAGTCGTCGTAGGGATCTATCCAACAGGCCTTGCCCGATCTGGCAGCAGCCCGATACCACTCCATGCTGTAATAGTCGTAGTCGGCCTCTCGCTTCGTGAGAACGGAGTCGCCTTCCTGGACGGTATAGGCCGAGAAGCGTCCTATGGCGGGGAACATATCCGGCTCTGCCGTGATCGAACAGCCGTTGACAAGGCGGTTCAGTCTGACGATGCGGTTTGTGAGTGCCAACAGCGAGTCAGGATTGAAGTGTTCTATGGCATACCATGTACTTGAGTTGGCGGCCGTCTCCACGATGGTCATGTGGTTTCTTAAGCGCTGCATGGTGGTGTTGAGCGTGCTGACGGCACGTTCCTGCGCCTCCTGGTAGATGGCTTTCTGCGACAGCACGAACACCAGACCTATCGATATCAGGAAGATGGGGATGGCCATCAGCAGGATGCTCACCATGAGTTTGGTTGCCAGTGTATCTTTGATCTTGCTCATGACTTACCTCCTGTTTCTGTCTTGTTATCGGCTGTCAGCAGCATATCCTTCAGCAGTTCCACCATCACCTTGCTCTGCTGGCTGATGGTGCCGATCACGGGCTCTGCCTCCTCCATGTTACCGCTCTCGTAAAGGTCGCAGAGCGAGGTGACGTTGACGATGATCTGATTCGACGGGTCCACCATCTGGTTGGTCATGTTGTGCAGGAATACGTTTTTTGTCCTGTCGGCCCTCTGCGCCTGTTCGTTGGCTTTGGCCAGTTCCTCGTTGCGCTCTTTCAGGGTCGTTGAGAGTTCTCCCAACTCGTCGATGTGCTTGGCCAGCGATGCCTGCATGTTTTGGAAGTGCCCCTGCAGTTGTCCTATCTCGTCTTTGCGATCAGAGGAGGGTATTGTCTCATGGTAGTTGCCATTGGCAATGCGCTGGGTGTAATCCGTCAGCATGGTCAGTGGCAGCAGTTGGCGGTGGGTGATGGTGCGACATAGCAGGTAGAAAATCAGCAGTCCTACGAAGGCAATGGCCATCAGCATATAGAGCAGCCTGTTGAACATGCCGAAGATGTCGTCGTTGGGATATACCACGCCAACGCTCCAACCAAGGTCTGAGGTGATGCGCCCTGGTGCAGCAGCGCGCTTGAAGGGTTTGTAGAACACGTGCCACTTTTTGCCATCGACATAGAACGGCTTGTATCCCTCCTCACCGGCCACCATGGCTTCGGCTGCCTCCAAGAAGGAATGGTCAGCCCCTTCGTATATCTGGTAGAACACCGACTGGTAGTTCAGTTTCGTGGTGTCAGGGTGCACGATAAACGAACCGTTGTCAGCCAGCAGCGTACTGTAGCCATTGGGCGACGGCTTGGCTGCCAGCACGATCTGTGACAGATGACTGATGGGCACGTCGGCAGCCAGCACACCCACGCACGCCTGGCTCTTGTCGTAGATGGGCAGACAGAAGGTCACCAGCGGCTCGTCCTCCGTCGCTTCGTTCTTCAGCGGATCCGTCCAGAGGGCGCGGCCTGTGTTCATGGGTTCTGCGTACCACACCTGTTTCGTGTAGGGACGGTCGGTAAACGTGGTCTGCGTCACCAGTTCTGCCTTCCCATCCGTATCAATCTCGTAATCCTTATGGTGCACATAGACCATCGACAGTTCCTTGTCAGGATAATAATAAGGTTTGAAGGCGATGGCACAGCCCACGATGTAGGGATTGCCCCTCACGAGTCGCTCGCAGTAGGTGGGCATCAGTTCCGGCTCGTCGAGATGCATTATCATGTCGAAGTAGATGTTGCCAGCCGACTGCTCTACGCTCATCAGGATATTGTCGATCTGCTGGGAGGTGCCTTCCAGCGTCTGCTCTGCGTCGCCACGGGCCTCGGCCTTCATGGCCAGCCACGAGAAATGGAACATCACGATCAGGGCCACGATCAGCAGTATGCCAATCGCCAGCACCATCATCAGACTCAGTCTAATCGACAGTGTGTTTTTGATCGTCTTTATCCATTTCATGGCCATACGTGTACAGTTTTTAGCTATATTATGGTGCAAAGATAAGCAAATTATTTGAAAATTGCAAATATTATGGTATTATTTTGGCGATTTACAATAATTTATCTCTTTCTGGCGTACCATCCTCTGATGCCGTTCTGGGCACCGTATCTATAGTGACCAGCCTTCAGGGCGATGGTCAGTTGTTTGATGTTGGGCCTGTCGGCTCCCATGGCGTGGTCATGCAGTTCACTGAGGATATCGACGGCCTTCATAAAGTAGCGCTTGTCGCGCTCCGCAGGCTCGAAGTAAGTACTGAGCAGGATGTCCGTAGGTGTCATCCTTTGGTACTGGGCATTGTGGGCCTCGATGGCCGACTCTTCTTCCTTGGAGAAGTAATAGGGCTGTCTCTGGTCCAGTTCCCAGAGGGCCTGGGCGTAGAGCTGCTGGTAGTTGATGGGGGTGTCCGTATCGATCATGCCCTTCACCTCTACACAGAGATAGCGTCGCGAGCCCGTAGGGTCGTTCAGTGGCTGCCGCTCGTTGGTGGTGGCGATGAACGAGGCCATCCTAGGGGTCATCACATACTGGTCTGACCGCATCCTGCGCACCTGTACGTCGCGCTCCGTCAGGATACGCTTGATCTTGGCCTGTTCGCGGTCTGTCTTGGCGTTGTACTCGTCGATGTTCACCAGGGCCATCCTGCCCAGCATGCGCTCCACCTGTTCTGCATTGTCCATCTTGATGTCGTCGATATAGTACTCGCGCAGTCCCATGGGGATGAGCAGTTTGCAGAACGTCGATTTGTGGGTGGCCTGAGGACCGATGAGCATGGGCACGACGCTGTTGCCGAAGTCGCGGCTCTTGCCAAGCCATTGGGCCACCATGCCAAGGAACCAGCGGTGGAAGAAGCGCTGCCAGTCCTCGTAGTCGTTGGGTATGCGCTGTGCCAGTTCACCGATATAGTCGCGCTTCTTGTCCCACTTGCCACAGCCGGCGAGAAACTCATGCACGGGGTTGTAGTTCCTGACTAATGAGGATCTTACGTACATCTCTATGTCTATCGACCAGGCTGCACCAGCGTCGATCATCTCCTCATGGGCGATGCGACGCAGGTCGCGGTCCGTCAGCGGCTGCCAGGGCCAGTAGTCGCGCCCCTTGGGACGGAACTCCTCCAGCCGCTTCATCTCGTTATAGCGCAGTTCGTAGCGACGCTCGAAGAAGTCCTGCACCTTTCGGGCGATGCGCTCCTTCTCCGTCATCATTGCCATCGGCCTGCCCTCCGCCGTCTTCTCATAGATGCTCTTGAAGATGCTGCGGATGTCCTCGATGCTGATGTGACTGGCATAGCGGACGGCACGGATCACGCTCGACTCCATGGGCAGGGCCGACCTGCGACAGTATTGCGCCAGGAGCGTCATCTCGCCATCCTCCTGTATCGACGGGTCGTCCGACTCGGGCTTGTAGTCCTCATGGGCCTTGCGACGACATGCGTAGAAGTCGGCCCGCTCCTTGTCCTGCTGCTCCTTCGTGGGGTCGCTCGATGTCCAGCCCAGATGGTCAGTCACGGCGTTGGGGTAGGCTGCCAGCGGACTGCGGTCCTTTCGGATGATCGTCAGCGGCTCCGCCTCGGGCTGATAGTAGAGTTCGCTGTCCTGACTCATGCGACAGCCGCGCTGCAACGACTCCTGCCTCAGTGCGATCTCACAGTCGCAGAAGGCCCCATAGTACTTGGCCGCCTGCTGCTGGGCGTCGCTCAGGAACGCCTCGTAATCCACGGCCGTCTCAGGCATCTGACCGTCCTTGGGCTGACAGCGCACCACGATCTTCAGGCGCCTCCTGCTGACGCTGCGGAACACGAGCACCGTCTGGGGCAGTTGGATCGCCATATCGCGGATGGCTTTTATCCGTTGCAGGTCCATTCCGTAATCCACGGAGAGCAGCACCAGACCCGTAGGCTGGCGGAAGTCCTGCAGGCCCTGTCGTGAGAAGGTGCTGGAGAAGATGAGGTAGGGCAGTTCGTCGATGCCCTCGATGTGGTAGGTGTTCCAGCCTTTCTCCTGTTGGTCGATGAGGGCGTAGGTCACCCGTTTGGCCACCTGATCCACCTCGCGGGTGTATTTGTCTGACTGCATGCGACTGACGATCTCGTCGAGTGTCGTACTGACGGGCGTACCCATCTGGCCGTCCTTGGTCCTGATCTTGGTAATACGATAATCCATGATGACTTCTTTTAGGTTTTTAAATGTGTTCCAGACTGCAAAGATAAGAATTATTTTCGAAACTACCAAATGATTATATCAAATTATACTATCACTTCTCGCATAACTTACACTATTTACTGATAATCAGACTATTATACTATTTCTTACCTCACACTTATCTTATACTATAACTTACACCTATTGAATTCTCGAGAGAATTTGATGCTAAAGTGGCTCTTTTCAAAAATTGGGTGGCTCTTTTCGCGCGAAAAGGACTGCTTTTTGGATGAAAAGGACTGCCTTTTGAATGATAAGCAGTCCTTTAGAAATGTCCCAAGCCTTGGGATTTTTCTGATAAGACTTTTCATATTTGGTGTTAGTTGCAGTGTAAGTTAAGTGTTATATAAATATCAATATAACTATTTGATATTAAGTAATTAGTGTAAGTTATGCGAGAAGTGTTATTTGTTATTACTGTTTATATATTATTTTACTTTGAAAGATAAGAACTATTTTTGATTTTTGCAAGCATTTATCATGATTTCTTTGTTTGTTTCCGGAAAACTTCGTATATTTGCACTCAGAACATGAATAAAAATATGAGGAAGATTCTTATTACATCGGTGATGGCACTGACGGCGTGGGTGATGCTCGTTGGGTGCGCAACGGCAGAGGAGCGTGCTGCGAGGGCAGCAGAACAGGCAAAGGCTGTGAAGACGGCCCTGCAGGAGAGGAACTATCAGATCGCAGTCAACAGGATGTATCCCTCGCGAGGTGCCAGCAAGACGGTCTCGTCTGGCTATTCCGTCGAGGTGCGCAACGACTCGCTGATCTCCTACTTGCCTTATTTCGGACGTGCTTACGACGTGCCCTACGGAGGAGGCAACGGTCTGAACTTCTCGGCTCCCATCCGCAACTACAAGGAGTCGCAGACGAAGAGCGACCTGCGCCATATCGAGATCGATGTCAAGAACGACGAGGACACCTATCTCTATACCCTCGATATCTTCGACAACGGCAGCACTGACATCAATGTCCGCTCCCGCCAGCGCGAACCCATCTCCTTCTCTGGCCAGATGGAGTTTAGGAGCAAATAAAAATGCTTAAATCTTTTATGAATGTTATGCGTATGGGAAAGATAGAAGAGTTATATCAGGAATTGCAGAGCGTTCAGCCACTGAAAGAGGAGGACGCACGTCGATTGAACCAGAAGTTCATGCTGGAGTTCAATTACAACAGCAACCATATTGAAGGAAATACCCTAACGTATGGGCAGACTGAACTATTGTTGCTGTTTGGTAAGGTAGTGGATGCTGCCAATATGAAGGATCTGGAGGACATGAAGGCCAGCAACGTTGGCCTGAATATGATGCAAGAACAGGCTGCGTCGGAGTATCCGCTGACAGAAACATTTATTCGCCAGTTGCATCAGACGATTCTCCGTGAAGATTACACGGTCTATCGGCAGTTGCCTGGTGGACAGCAGACTTCATACGTGGTGCATGCAGGAATCTACAAGACCCGCCCGAATAGTGTCATCACCCGTAGTGGTGAACGCTTTGAATATGCATCGCCTGAGGAAACGCCTGCCCTTATGACAGACCTGGTTTCGTGGTATCAAGAGGAAGAACAAAAGGGCGAGTTGACTTTGGCGGAACTATGTGCCTTGTTTCATTATAGGTATATCCGTATCCATCCCTTTGAAGACGGAAACGGGCGAATTGCACGTTTGTTGGTGAACTTTATTCTGACCCGCCATCATTATCCTATGATAGTAGTAAAAAGTGCTGACAAAGAGAACTATCTGAATGCACTGAGTACTTGCGATGGCTTTGTGGGTACTAGTCCGTCAGAAGGTGCTCATGCTGATATATCAAAGATAACTCCGTTTGTGGCATATATTGAAAAGTGTATGGAGCGAGCACTGACGACTTGTATTAAGGCAGCCAAGGGGCAGAGTATTGAGGAAGACGATGACTTCATGAAGGAACTGAAGGTGCTGGAGAGGCAGAAGAAACAGGATGTTGCTGCAGAACAATCGAAAGCCAAATTCAGTGCTGATGAAGTTTGGAACGTCCTGGAATTTGTTTTTTTCCCGATAGTCAGAGAGTTCAACAAGTCTATTGATCAAACTGCTGATATTTTTAAGTTTTGTCAGACACAGTCGTTTTGTCAAATCTCGAAAACAAAGGATTGGATTGGCGGACTTGGGCTTGGAAAGGTATTCAGAAATACAAACAATTCACAAATTATAGACTTTGTAAATCATGCAAAATCTATGTGGTTCTATTGTGAACTGATGAACCCACGGCATCCCCGTGCTGTTAACTTCGAGATAAAAAAACAGTTTTATATCTCATTCTTTGATGATCATTATTTTGTTGACGGAATATTGAACAAGAACTTTCCTTATGGCACTTATCCCACTGAAGATGAGAAAAGTGAGATCATTTCTCAATTCAAACAAAGTATATTGACAGAGTTGAAAAATAAGTTGTAGAGGATGGACGTAGAGGGCCATGGTGATCTGATTATATTAAGGAACGCGTCTATGCCCTACAAGATGCCACTCGTTGGTGGCACGAGTATGGAAAAGATTGTCTTGCTTTAGAGTGATAGGATCATACAAGCAATCGCAGGTGATTTAACATTTGCGATTGCTTATGTTTTTCTAATTTAAATCGAATAATAATTTAGTTTGCCCTCATGTTAATAAGATTATTTTACTAAAGTTTCGCAAGTGATGGCGCACCTGCATAATTTAACATAAAATAGGAATAAAAAAGGCTTCGAAGTTTGTGTAACTCACAGAAAATGAGTACCT
>CACZVN010000011.1 GCA_902784615.1 uncultured Prevotellaceae bacterium
CTTGTCGTACTCATTGGGAATGAAATACTGGGCTGCCACCTGAGAGACAGAGTCGATCTCGTGGTAAGCCTGCTTACGCGCATCAGGATCCGTCAGCTTACGATAAGCCTCATAACGTTGTTCGATATCTGCCAACAACGGGGCTTCTGCTTCTGGATTATTCGTACCAAACTTGGTAGTGCCCTTGAACATCAGATGCTCCAGATAGTGCGCCAGACCTGTGGTCTCTGCCGGATCGTTCTTAGAACCCGTACGTACAGCGATGTAGGTCTGGATACGAGGTTTCTCTGGATTCACAGAAAGATACACCTTCAGACCGTTATCCAGCGTATAGATGCGTGTCTGCATCAGGTCACCCTTCACTGTCTCATAATTGTAATCCTTAGCCTGGGCACTCATGCCGAGCACCAAGGTACACAACGTTAGAAATAATCTAGTTTTCATTTCGTATTTTAATTTTCGTAATCTATTTCGTGATCCAGTTTCTCTACAAACTCGTCGAGCACATCCTTATCGACGTCACCCATAGCGTACTCCTTCTCGGCATCCTTACGGATCTCGGCGATCCAGGCACGACGGGCTTTTACATAGTCCTCACGGATACGTTCACAGGCCGCAGTATCAAGTTCGTCAAGATGATAGTAGTCGAGAATCATCTGATAGCTCCAAGCCCAACGGTATTCCCTGTAATGGTTATTGATCTCCGTGAATCGGTCTAACACCTGCTGGATATTATCGATAGCACCAGACTTGATGTCATCCATCAGTCGCTGTTCCTCACTCTCTGGCAAGAGGAGTCCTGAGAGATCCACCCACTTGCCCTTACCCACAGAACTTATGGGTTGGCCGATATACCCCTCCTTCTGAGCACGCTTCAGCACGGCACCCATATAGATACGCAGGGCGATATCGTAGTACTTCAAGCCCTTACGCAGTGAAGAGGCATTGATCACATACTCATGGAAATTATAGGTAGAGACATTGTCACCACTGGCCTGACGCAGAGACTCGAGGATCTTGATACCCTGCTGGATCTCTCCAACGGTGAAGGGCGAGAGCCAGTCGAAGTTAATGATACTCTTCTTTGACTGCTTCGAGCGCTTGTCACGCTTAGGCCATTTCTTGATATCACGATACAGACCCACAGTGGTGATATTACGTCCTGGCACCAGATAACAGTCGTCACCGTATGCCATCAGATAAGAGAATGGCAGGTTACGGGTGTCAGGATGGTGCATCAGTTTGCCGAAGCACACACTGAAGGCACCAATCGTTGCAGGCATCAGGATGTATGAACCTGAGGCTGTCTTTGTACCACGCTCCAACGTTCCCCAGTGCAGAGGTCCCATCTTATAGGCATGGTTGGAGAAGTTGGTGCTAGAGCCAGCGTTATAGAACGAGAACTCACCACCGATTAGTAGTGAGCACTTATGGTGGGATGCAGAGAACGGTCCGCAGAATGCGGCACAGGCCTCACCATTGGCCATGAATGAGTTGGCGAAGAAGAGACTGGCCTCAGCCGTAAAACCATTGGTAATCTGACAGGCCTCACCCACGAAGCAATCCTGCATCTTCACGGAATTGTTGATAGAACAACCGTCGCAGATGATTGAATTCTCACAGATGACACCAGTGCCGATGAATACAGGAGCGTCCATCGAACTCATTACCGTACACTCGGACAGACGGGCAGCACCACTGATCTCGCAGTCACCCTTGATCACCGTATTCGTGATATCCTTGGCATTGATAATCTTCACATTATTGCCGATATAACCACGATCAGGTCTGGAGACGCGAAGCTCGTCCTCGATCATCTGATGGAGGGCCTTCTTCAACACCTTGTCGTACTCGTGTTTCACCATGAAGGAAGCCAACTGACTGTTGAGTTCACGGAAGATCGTCACGTTACCGTCACCCATCTCATTGAGCACACTGATCACAGACCCCTCACCGTAGGTGGCATCGTCTGTGGTCTCGAGCGTACAGATATTGGAGATATAGCAGTCGTTACCTATCGTATAGTTGTTGATGTAGTTTCCCACCTTCTCTATCAGACAGTCATTACCCACTGTGACGTTTCTCAGTGTGGCATCATTGATGCCAGAGTGCTTCACGAAGCCCTTGCTGACTTCCACCATCTTGTTAAAGGCTCCCAGACGGATGTCACCATAGAAGATGACGCGATGGAAGTTATAAGGCTTGAACTCCTCGTCAACCAATACTCGCTGCCAGTCCTCTGCCCAGCAGACATTCTTCTCTAAGACTTCAATTTCTGTTTGTGTCAGTTGTCTGTAATTACTCATAATCTTGATATAAAAAATCGTTATACGGATATTTCTGAACATGGAGTTCGCGCACCCGCTTATAGAGGGTATCACGCAACTCGTCAATATTCTCTTTCTGCTTGGCGGAGATAAAGAGACACTCCAGATAGTGCTGGTTCTCGCCCGTACGGGCCATCCATGTCTTCTTCAGATCCTCGAGTGTATAGTTCTCCTTGGTGAGAGGTGTCAGGTCGTCTTCCTCTTTCTCCACCCAGGTATAAGCATCGATCTTGTTGAACACCAGCATCGAGGGCTTGTCAGAACAGCCCAGTTCCTTCAGGGTCTCCTCCACCACACGGATCTGGTCCTCGAAGTCCGGGTGCGAGATATCCACCACATGGACCAGCAAATCAGCCTCGCGCACCTCATCGAGTGTGCTCTTAAATGACTCCACCAGATCGGAGGGCAACTTACGGATAAAACCTACGGTATCAGCCAGAAGGAAAGGCAGGTTGTCAATAGTCATCTTTCTCACGGTGGTATCGAGCGTGGCAAAAAGTTTGTTTTCTGCAAACACCTCACTCTTAGCCAGCAGGTTCATCATCGTACTCTTACCCACGTTGGTATAGCCCACCAATGCCACACGGATCAGGCGACCACGGTTCTTGCGCTGGGTGGTCTTCTGTTTGTCAATATCAGCCAGACGCTGTTTCAACAGGGTGATGCGCTGGAGGATGATACGACGGTCCATCTCCAACTGCGTCTCACCAGGACCACGCAGACCTACCGAACCCTTACCGCCTCCAGAACCAGAGCCACCACCCTGACGTTCCAAGTGTGTCCACAGTCTCTGCAGACGGGGGAGCATATAACGATGCTGCGCCAGTTCCACCTGTGCCTTGGCCTCAGCCGTCTGGGCGCGCATGGCGAAGATATCTAATATTAAAGAGGTACGATCGAGGATCTTCACCTGGAGTTCCTTTTCGATATTACGGATCTGCTTGGCAGAGAGTTCGTCGTCAAAGATCACCATACCCACAGGCTGGGGTGCATTGGTCTCGTCCAACAATCCTTCTGCAAAAAGTGAGGCATCTTGGGCATCAAGCCACTCATCATAAGCATCCTGACACTTCTTGATATATTCCTTGATTTCCTGAAGTTTTCCGCTACCCACGTATGTCGTCTGACTCGGGCCTCCCACCTTCTGGGTAAAACGCTTCACCGTCACAGCCCCTGCCGTGTCAGCCAGAAACTCCAGTTCGTCAAGATATTCCTTAGTCTTGGCCTCGTCCTGCTCCTTGGTGATGAGTCCCACCAGCACCGCAGTTTCAGCCTTGGCTTCTGATATTACAAATTCCTTCATATTGGATGCAAAGATAATGAAAATCCGTCATAGATGAGGCCGATTAACACAGATTAATAAAAAAAAAGTCTGCATAATCATTTATTTTTTTTGAAATTTTGTATTTTTGCACCAGAATTACGAACCAAAAAACAACAAACATTATGAGAGTAATCATTCAGAACGACTATCAGAAGATGTCGCAGTGGGCAGCAAACCACGTTATTGAGCGTATCAACGAGTTTAAGCCAACACCCGATCACAAATTTGTGCTGGGCCTTCCTACTGGTTCATCTCCCGTTGGCATGTACAATGCCCTCGTAGAGGCCAACCGTGCAGGAAAGGTATCCTTCAAGAATGTGATCACGTTTAATATGGACGAATACGTAGGTCTGCCCGAGGCCCATCCTGAGAGTTATCATGCCTTCATGGCCCGTAACCTCTTCGACCACATTGACTGTCCGAAGGAGAATATCCATATCCTCAACGGTAATGCCCCTGACCTGCAAGCAGAGTGCAAGCACTATGAGGAGATGATCACCGAGGCTGGTGGCATCGACCTGTTCATCGGCGGTATCGGTCCTGATGGTCATATCGCTTTCAACGAGCCCGGCTCTTCACTGCGTAGCCGTACCCGTATGAAGACCCTCACCACAGATACCCGTATTGCCAACAGCCGTTTCTTCGGTGGCAATCCTGAGAATGTACCTGCTCACGCCCTGACCGTTGGCGTAGGTACTGTGATGGATGCCCGTGAGGTGATGATCCTGGTGAATGGTCATGGTAAGGCTCGCGCTATGCAGGCTGCTGTCGAGGGTGCCGTCAACCACATGTGGACCATCTCTGCCCTGCAGATGCACGAGCACGGTATCATCGTCTGTGACGAAGAGGCTGCCGACGACCTGAAGGTTTCTACCTATAAGTATTTCAAGGATATTGAGAGCGACCAGTTACTGTAATGAGAAAACTACTATCTATTATCTTTGCAACGTCATCAGTCCTGGCATGGGCTGGTGACGTTACTGTTTCTTCACCTGACAACAGGTTGCAGGTGAAGGTGAGTGATGCTGGCGGACGACTGTACTATACAGCCACGCTCGACGGTCAGGAAGTGTTGCAGCCCTCAGCCTTAGGACTCAAGACCAGCCTCGGCGATCTCACCAAGGGACTGTCGATCATTGATTCCAAGACAGGTGTCATCGATGAGCATTACACGATGCGAGGCACCAAGGCCTCCTCGGCTGATTACAAGGCCAACGCCCTGACTCTGGATCTCAAGAATCAGGATGGCAGGGTGTTCAGCATCCTCTTCCAGGTCTCTGACCGTGATATCGCCTTTCGCTACGAGATCCCCCGTCAGAAGATAGGGCACTCGGAGGTGAAGCGTGCACGCATCCTGTCCGAACTCAGTAGTTTCAACTTCCCTGAGGGTACCACCACCTTTATCTCTCCGCAGATAGGTCCTGAGTCAGGTTGGGAACAGACAAAGCCCTCTTATGAAGAAGGCTACTCTGCTGATGCCCCCATGGATAAGGCCTCACAGTATGGTCATGGCTACATCTTCCCTGCCCTCTTCCACCTCACACTGGGGACTGACCCCTCTGTGAGCAGCGAAGCGAATTACAGGGGGTCTGTCCCCGGTGTGAGGTCGGAGGCTTGGATCCTTCTGTCTGAAACCGGTGTGGGATCCAACTACTGCGGCTCTCACCTCTCCGACTATCAGGCAGGCATGGGTTATACCGTCGCCTATCCTGACAAAGGCGAGAACAACGGCTTTGGTGCCGACTTCGCAGGCATCCCCCTGCCTGGCGAGACCCCTTGGCGCACGATCACCGTAGGCAACAGTCTCAAACCCATTGCAGAGACCACCATCAGTTACGACCTGGTGAAACCCCTCTATGAGCCTTCTACAGATTACCAGCCAGGCCGCTACACCTGGAGTTGGCTGCTCTGGCAGGACAATTCCGTCAACTACGAGGATCAGGTGAAGTTCATCGACCTGGCCTCCACGATGGGCTTTGAGTACTGTCTCGTCGATAACTGGTGGGACACACAGATTGGCCGCGACCGTATGCATGAACTCTCCAAGTACGCCCAGTCGAAGGGGGTACACCTTTTATTATGGTATAATAGCAACGGCTTCTGGAACGATGCTCCACAGACCCCTCGTAACTGCATGAACACGGCCATTGCCCGTGAGCGTGAGATGAAATGGCTGCAAAGCATCGGTGTGAAAGGTATCAAGGTCGATTTCTTCGGAGGTGACAAACAGGAGACGATGCGCCTCTACGAGGATATCCTTAGCGATGCCAACCGCTATGGTCTGCAGGTGGTGTTCCACGGTTGTACGATTCCCCGTGGTTGGGAGCGGATGTATCCCAACTACGTAGCCTCAGAGGCCGTGCTGGCCTCAGAGAACCTGTTCTTTGGTGAGGGCGCCACATTCAGTGAGCCCTTCGACCTCACCCTCCATCCCTTCTGTCGCAATGCTACGGCCTCGATGGACTGGGGAGGTATCATTATGAACAAATGGATGTCGCGCGACAATAAGAGCCGTCATACCCGTAAGACCACCGACATCTTCGAGATGGCCTCTGGTCTGATCATGCAGACCTCCGTACAGTGCGTGGCCATGCAGCCTAACAACCTCGAGGAACTGCCCCAGTTCGAGATGGATTTCCTGCGTCAACTCCCCACTACATGGGAGGAGACGCGCTTTATCGACGGCTATCCCGGCAAGTATGTGGTGCTGGCCCGTAAGGCCACCAATGGCCGATGGTATATCGCAGGTCTGAACGCGAAGAAAGAACCGCTCACCCTGACACTCGACCTCTCTGCCTATGGCCCTCTGTCCCAACTTTACATCGACAATAAGAAAGGCGAACCCACGCTCTCTGCTCTCAAGACAGACAAGAAAGGCTTCGCGAAAGTAACCATCCAGCCGAATGGCGGACTGATTATCCAATAACCGATTTAACATGATGAAGAGAATCACATTATTCCTTTGGGTTCTGGCCTCCGTATGTATGGCGAAGGCAGAAGACGGCAGCCAGTTGTGGCTGAGATACCAACCCGTGAACAAGGCCAAAGTGACAGGTCCGGATTGTTTAGCAGCAGAAGAACTGCGGACGTATTACCAGGGTGAGACGGCCACGCTGACCCTCGACCCCAAGATGGCCGATGATGCTTACCGTATCAGCGGCAGTACCATCACTGCCAAGAACGAACAAGGACTGCTCTATGGTGCCTACGCCCTGTTGAGAGGGGAGAGCGGCTACTCCGCCCCCTATTGGAAACTGCGTATCCTGAACCACTGGGACAATCCCAACGGCACTGTGGAGCGTGGTTTTGCGGGAAAGAGCATCTTCCTCAACCCCGATCCGGAACGGATCAGGATGTACGCTCGCGCCAATGCGTCTGTCGGCATCAACGGTACCGTACTCAACAATGTGAACGCCAAGCCTGAGGCACTCTCCACAGAGAGTCTGCAGAAGACGAAGGCCATCGCCGACCAATTGCGTCCCTACGGCATTCGCGTCTATCTCTCCATCAACTTCGCCTCCCCCATCAAGGTGGGCGGTCTGGAGACTGCCGACCCGCTCGACGCCAAGGTTGTCCGTTGGTGGAAAGAGAAGGTGAAAGAGATCTACCGTCTGATTCCCGACTTCGGTGGTTTCTTAGTGAAGGCCAACTCCGAGGGTGAGCCCGGTCCTCAGGACTTCGGACGTACCCATGCCGACGGTGCCAATATGCTGGCCCGTGTCCTGAAGCCCCACAAGGGCATCGTGATGTGGCGCGCCTTCGTCTATGCGCCCCAGAGTCCCGATCGTGCTAACCAGGCCTACTTGGAATTCATGCCGCTCGACGGTCAGTTTGCCGACAACGTGATTATCCAGATCAAGAACGGCCCCATTGACTTCCAGCCCCGCGAGCCATACAGTCCGCTGTTTACCGCCATGCAGAAGACGCAGATGATGGTGGAGTTCCAACTCACACAGGAGTATCTCGGTGCTGCCAACCACCTGGTCTATCTTGCCCCGATGTGGCAGGAATTCTTCTCATATGTGAAACCCGGCAGTCTGAAGGCGATGGCTGGTGTGGCCAACATCGGTGACGACACGAACTGGTGCGGCCACCACTTCGCACAGGCCAACTGGTATGCCTTCGGACGTACTGCATGGAATCCTGCGCTGAAGCCGGAGGAGATTGCCGACGAGTGGATCCGCCAGACATTCTCTAATGATGAGCGGCTGCTCAGTCCTGTCAGACAAATCATGCAGGAAAGCCGTGAGGCGTGCGTCAAGTACATGATGCCGCTGGGCATTCACCACATCTTTGCCGGCACCCATCATTACGGACCTGAGCCATGGTATGCTCCGAAGGGGCTGAGAGCCGACTGGACACCACCCTACTACCACAAGGCCGACTCCATAGGTATGGGCTTCGACCGCACCCTCACAGGCACGGCCAATGTCAGACAGTATCCAGAAGCGCTCTGTCGTCTCTACAACGATATCAACACTTGTCCTGAGAACCTCATCACATGGTTCCACCACGTGCCTTGGGACCACAAGATGAAGAGTGGACGTACGTTTTGGGACGAACTCTGCCATCAATACGATGAAGGTGTACACGAGGCCCGCCACTTCCTCACCGTCTGGGATGCCATGCAGCCTTACGTTGATGCTCAGCGTTTCAGTGAGGTTCAGCGCAAACTCCGCATCCAGGCCCGTGACGCAGAGTGGTGGCGCGATGCCTGTCTGCTCTATTTCCAGACCTTCTCCCATCGTCCCATCCCACAGGATATGGAGCATCCCGTCCACAACCTTGACGAGATGATGCAGTTCAGCATCCCCATCAGCATGTACGAAAATCCAGAACACGGATATACCAAGTAGCGAAATATGACAGCCAAAGGATTTCCGCCTGATTGTCAGGCTGTTCCACTGAAAGGAGTTTTTTGGGGGTCTCTTATGGTGATGGCATATCTAAAAGTTTGTGCCGTATGATTCTGAGGATTATCCCCAACTGAGAAACGATAATTTGGAGGCTCCGCTCAAAAATTTGGAGCCACTTTAGCGAAAATAAGCAGTCCTTTTTGATCGTAAAGGACTGCTTATTTTCGCTAAAGTACCCCTTTTCGCAGTAAAACAGACGCCCTTTTTACCCTTCAGTCGAACATGTTGAATATCAATAGATTACAACTTGACTGAAAGGTAAATAAAAATATTTGCAAGATTTATACCGTGATTTCGCCAGAGCCGAGGCAACGATGGTGATCCTTGTCGTAGATGACACAGAACTGGCCCGGGGCGACACCGTGGATCTTCTCCTTGGAATGGACCACGAACTCACCTGGGTTCGTCCACTCAAGGGTGGCAGGATGGTATTCTGGCGTATGACGGATCTTGAAAGTGACCTCTGTCGCCATCAGTTCCATCGTGAGGAAATGGAAATCATGCACAGGGAAGTCCTGCTGATAGGCCGTCTCGGGGTCGTAGCCATGCGAGACGTAGAGGACGTTCTGCGCCACATCCTTCTTCACCACAAACCAAGGGCCGCCACTGAAGCCCATGCCCTTGCGCTGGCCGATGGTGTGGAACCAGAGGCCACGGTGCTCACCAATACGACGGCCCGTCTCCAGTTCGATGACGTCGCCTGGCTGCTCACCTAAGTAGCGACGGATATAGTCGTTGTAGTTGATCTTGCCTAAGAAACAGATGCCCTGTGAATCCTTGCGACGGGCATTCACCAGATGTTCGCGCTCTGCGATCTGGCGCACCTCGTCCTTCACGTAATGGCCAATGGGGAAGAGGGCTTTCTTAAGCTGCCAGTCGTAGATCTGCGCGAGAAAGTCCGTCTGGTCCTTCACGGGGTCAGGACTCGTACAGAGCCATTTTCTACCCTCGTCGTCGATCTCCGTCTGCGCATAGTGGCCTGTGGCGATGAGGCCGTAGTCATGGCCACGTTTCTCGTCAAAGGCACCAAACTTGATGAGGCGGTTGCACATCACATCAGGGTTGGGCGTATAGCCAGCGCGTACCTTATCCATCGTATAGCGCGTCACCTGATCCCAGTATTCCTTGTGGCAGTCGATGACCTCCAACTTACAGCCGTACTTATGCGCCACAGCCGTCGCCATCTCCAGATCCTCCTCAGCAGTACAGTCCCACTGCTCAGACTCCTCTGGACCTATGTTGATATAGAAACAATCCGGATGCAGTCCGAGTTGAGCGAACTCATACACCACGACACTGCTATCGACACCACCCGACAGCAGCACGGCAATCTTCTTATTATCGATCTCTTTGATGTTCACGGCTGCAAAGGTACGATTAACTGATAGTAAATGACGAAGAACAATTTATAAATCTTGTTAAATATTTGAGGGAATCCATTGTCGAATGAAAAATAGTTCATATCTTTGCGATATCAAAATGATATCACTTTCATCAACCAATTAAAATAAATAAGGTATGGAAACAAAAGAGTATGCATTCAAGGGAATGGTAATGAACGGCTTCCTGATGCTGTTCGTCAACATCGCAGTGGCCATCCTGTCAATCGTAGGAATCGTGTATAGTATCATCCTGCTCGACGGCAGCAACGGCGCCTGTGGCGGTTGGCTGTTGGGTGGCAGTTTCCTGTTGCTCATCATCAACATCATCATGTGGTGCGGACTGATGATGCTGGAGCCCAACGAGGCCAAGGTGACCACATGGTTTGGTAAGTACAGCGGCACCTTCTCGCAGACAGGTTTCTTCTGGATCAATCCGTTCTACGGCACCAAGAAGGTTTCGCTCCGTGCCCGTAACCTCGACGCCGAGCCCATCAAGGTGAACGACAAGACGGGTAACCCCGTGATGATCGGTCTGGTGCTCGTGTGGAAACTGAAGGACACCTACAAGGCCCTCTTCGAAGTCGATTCCCAGACGATGGCCTCACAGCCTAATGCCGTGGGCAGTGACACAAAGGGTCTGATGAACGCCTTGGAGAACTTCGTGCGTGTGCAGAGTGACGCTGCTTTAAGGCAGGTGGCAGGACAGTATGCCTACGATGATGAGGACACGAAGGCAGGAGAGCCCACCCTGCGCTCGAGTGCAGACGAGATCAACGAGCAACTGGAGCAGAAACTCGACGAACGACTCGCCCTCGCTGGCATCGAGGTGGTAGAAGCCCGCATCAACTATCTGGCCTACGCTCCTGAGATTGCTGCCGTGATGCTGCGCCGTCAGCAGGCTTCGGCCATCATCACCGCCCGTGAGAAGATCGTGGAGGGTGCTGTCTCAATGGTGAAGATGGCCCTCGACAAACTCTCCAACGAGAATATCGTAGATCTCGACGACGACAAGAAGGCCGCCATGGTGTCTAATCTGCTCGTGGTACTCTGTGGTGACGAATCTGCTCAGCCCGTTGTGAACACAGGAACACTGAACCATTAAAAGGTAAAAAAGTAAAAAGGTAAAACGATGGCCGAGAAGAGTACCAAAAGTTTTATCCTCCGCGTTGACGCTGAGACGATGAACGCTATAGAGGCTTGGGCTGCGGACGAGTTCCGCAGCACCAACGGCCAACTGCAGTGGATCATCACCGAGGCCCTCCGCAAAGCCAAGCGGCTGCCCAAAAAGAAGAAAGACAATGGAACAGAACAACTTTGATATAAAGAAGATTAAGGTGTATCGCACCACAGAGGCTACCGTCTTTGAGGTTGCGTTCGCCATCGTGGCCATCATCGTATGGGGTCTGATCATCTGGCTCGTGCATCGTGCCCCCGACATTGTACCCACCCATTTCGATGCCTCAGGAAAGCCCAATGCCTACGGCACACCAGTAGGAGCCACCATCCCCTGTATCATCCTCACGATAGCAGCTATTGTTATGATGGTGTTGGCCTACTTCCCGCGGCATATCAACATGCCCTTCAAGATTACCAACATCCAACAGGTAAAACTCACCATCCGTCAATTACGAATCGCGGGCATCACCTTCCTGTTCTTGCCCTTGACAGTAGCCTATATGATGCTGGGCATGAAGACGCCCTCAGCGACACCCTTGTTGGTGGTGGTTGGACTGATCCTCCTGGAATTTATCGTCACGTCAATCCTGATCTATCGGGCGAAGTAGGAAAATCACATCTTGTCGAACTGGTCCTTCAGCCAGTCCATGCGGATGTTGAGCCACTCCTTGAGATTCTCCACCTCATTCATATAGGATCCCCAGACATCCCTGTTTCTCCAGGTCTTGTTGTACAACACCTGCCACTTGTTGTCGTTCTCCTCAACAGATAACTTCAGATAATTGGCATCGGCATTGATCTCTGCCATGATGGCGGACTTCTTGGAGTAGAAATACTGATAACGCTCCTTCACCAGTTGTACGAAATACGGATCCCTGAAGAGTTGCGATATCCACGGCTGATTCTTGATCTGAAACCCTTGCGGACGACTATCACAACCATCACCGCCGCTATCTGCATTACCAAAGGCGATATCGTAATCCCATAGGGGACCCATGAAGATCTTCTCACCAGGCACCCATGTCATATAGGTACTTGACCATCGGATAGCATCCCAGGTCTTGGCGATCTCATTGATGACATACCATTCCACCATCGACTCTGCATCAAAGTACTTGCGCCACCCAGTCTCTTCGTCTTTGAAGTTGCTACCATAGAGTGCTGTTTCTGCCACATAAATTTGACTCTTGGCCTGATTGAATTTCTGGTCATACATCTTGACTTCTGGTGCCTTGATATTAATAGGTTGTGACAGGTGATTTGTACGGAAATATCTGGCATCAGCCTCTCCTGGAGCATAGGCATCTATTTCCAAAAGGAATCCATCGTCTCCGATGTCAACTCTGTGTTTCGAGACGTTAACCTTCTCTGCAATCTGATATGTTCCCTGATACTTGCCATTCAGGAACACTTCAGCAAACCGGGTCCTGGGCGTCCAAGAGAGTTTGCTGATGCTGCCCAGATAGTATGCAAGCCTGTTACGGATCATCGATTTGTCAGCATAGTTAGCCAAGAATGCCCACATCTTGCCAGAAGGCATTCCAAGGATGCTCTCCTTGTTCTCGAACATCACCTTATAGGGCTTCTTGGGGAGATCCCATGTGGAGTTGCCCCTACCCTTGATCTGCATATCTGCCTCAAACACTTCGCCTGCAGAACGTGTGACCACGTCTTCCTGGATCTTAATATGTCCCTTTTTGAATTCGATCTTTGAATAAATATCCTTACCGTCATTCGTCTCTATCCAACATACGGGCAGACCCGTGAAGGCATGGATCTGTACCTGATATGTCCTGGAACTTGCTCCCTTTTCCACTTTTAGCACGACAGGGCGGCCAAAATCAACAGGGGTGATATCACTGACAATCGGACTATTATCAATGCTGACATCTCCAACGCTCGTGAAATGAGGTATGAACTGTTTGTTACTGGCGATATGGGGTACCCAACCTTCAATCAGGCTGTCACCGATAATCTCACAATAAACATTACTGATCAGGTTCGAGGAATTCTGAGATTCCAGGAATTGGAACTCCAAGATACAAGGTTCTGTAACCACAGTGGTCGTATCGGGTACATACACCGTATCACGCTCATACACCGTATCACGTACGATCACCGTATCAGGCGTCGTCTTTCCAGGAGCGCCCGTATTCTCTGGTTTTTCGGATTCCACTGCATCTTCACTCGTTGAACATGATAAAAACATGCAGAAAAGGGACAGAGCAAACGCGAGACTAAAAGTTTTTCCTTTCATATATCCTCCAACTTTAAAACCTTCTCAACAATCGGTGCCATGTCGTAATATTTATACTCCGCCAGACGTCCTCCAAAGAGCACATGGTCTTCCCGGGCTGCCAATTGGTGATATTTGGCTGCCATCGCATTATTACGCTCATCGTTGACAGTATAGTAGGGTTCCATACCTTCCTGATACTCCGTAGAATATTCACGGCTGATCACCGTCTTAGGACAGTTATAGACTGCGTCGCCAAACATTTCAAAATGCTTATGCTCAATAATACGGGTGTAAGGAATCTCCCTTTCCGTATAGTTCATCACCGCATTACCTTGGTAGTTGGGCATATCCAAAACTTCTTCTTCGAACCTCACGGTGCGCCAGTCCAATCTTCCAAACTGATAATCATAATACGCATCAATGGCTCCCGTATAGACAATCTTGTCGGCCACACTCTCCCAGTAAGGGCGGTTTTCAAGGAAATCTGTATTCACCCGTGTCTCCACGCCCTCCAGAAGTCCGTCGATCAGTAGGTTGTATCCCCCAATGGGAATACCTTGATACTTGTCATTGAAATAGTTGTTATCATAGACGAAACGCACTGGAAGTCGCTTGATGATAAACGCAGGCAGATCGGTGCACTTTCGTCCCCATTGTTTCTCGGTATAGCCTTTGATCAGTGTCTCGTAGATATCCCTTCCTATCAGCATCAGGGCTTGTTCCTCCAAATTACGAGGTTCCTGAACCCCTGCGGCCTGCATAGCAGCCACAGCATCAGCCTTCTGCTCATCAATCTTCTTTTTAGCCTCTTCTGGTGTAATTACGCCCCACATCTGATAGAACGTATTCATATTAAAAGGCAAGTTATAGTGTTTCCCCTGATAGTTGGCTATCGGCGAGTTCGTATAACGGTTGAAAGGTACGATGGCATTTACAAAATCCCATACCTTCTTATTATCCGTATGGAAGATGTGAGCCCCATACTTATGCACACGGATCCCCTCAACCTCCTCACAATAGATGTTCCCACCCAAATGAGGACGCTTGTCGATGACCAGACATCTCTTACCCTTCTGTCTGGCGAGATAAGCAAACGTGCTGCCATACAAGCCTGCACCTACTATCAGATAATCGTACGCTTTTCTCATCTTCATTTACGCTTATAGAAATACAACCGACGGCCAGTCCCTTCGCCCGTGACAGCCTGAAGGGCATAGTCGTGGATTACCTTGATGCTATCCAGAGACAGCGACACCTTCTCTTGGAACGGCTCTGCCGTGATCACCCAGACAGGGTTAATCCTATCAAAACTCTCCTTTTCATAATTCAAGAGTCTTTCCGAGATCAGCAACTGGAAATGGAGCATTACCCTATTGGCCTGTGTCATACCATGTCTATTCAACACGGCCAAGCCGTCGAAGCTGGCACTGTTCCAGATACGGTCTTTCTCCTCCCCGGGTATTTTCTGAATCACTTTGTCAGCCTCCTCATAGAACACCTGATCCTGATGAAGGCCCAGATTAGCCATATAGAATTTCAAGGGAATCAGGAAGAAAAACATCAAGAAGACCAGTGCCTTCTGCCATCTGTTCGATGCCTCGTACAGATAGGCTGTCGCGACGACCGTAACAGGTGCAAAGATAATAAAATAATTACCCCAGCCCTTGTTTCCTAAGGCAACAAAAGAGCCGACATAGCATAGAGCAATCAGGACATTGAGCGTCGTCACTCTTTTCTTCAAAAACAACAGCGACAGGATTACCAGTGTCGTCAAGCCATAGAACAGATAAACACGTCTTCTGTCAGTTGACACGGCCGCGGGGGCAGACATATATTCAAAGTTGAATGTAAAGGTGCCGTAGATCATCTCTTCGATGCCTTGGCTGCCATATAATACCCAGATCGCCAGACAACAGACGGCAATGAAACAGGCCCAACCAAGGAACATCACGACCAAGGACTTCATCAAGTTGACTGGTGTGACCGTTGTTTTCTTATATAGATGATAGACCGTATAGACCAAGACAGCACAACATGGGGCTGCCATATTGTTGATTCTCAGGAAGGTGACGGTCCCAAGCGATATACCCATCAGGAAAAACGCTTTAGAGGAGATCGCCCTACCCTCTACGAAATGACGGACAAAGACATACAGGCAATAACTGATGGGTAGCAGACTCCACTCCTCAGTAAGATTTCCGTCGGAAAGAACCAGGATATAGGAGAACAGACCAATGACCACCGGCCATATTGTGTTATGTGACTTGACAAACAGGGAGGCTATCAGCCACCAGATGTAGGTAACCGCCGCGATATTGACACAGAAAAGCAGAAACAGGCCCCATCTTCCTGGGATCAACCACTGGCTGAATGCATTGATGAAATAAACAACTGGTCCTTTATGGTCAAACAAATCCAGATACGGCACCTTTCCCTGAAGCATAGCCAGACCCATCTGCTTGAAGACCACCGAATCACAGCCTTCATAGACCCCGAGAGGGGTGATTGAAAAGGCCAGAAGCAACTGATAGCTCATGGTGACCAAGAGTATCAGGAGGAACACGCCCCATCTGCCTTTCACTGAAACACTGTTCATCACCGATTGTTCTTGAGATTCCTATTGATAGTCCTGAAGTCACCCAGCGCCTTCCAACCGATCTTCATGATACGCTTCATGTTGATGGAGTTAACCCCACCCTGACGTGGTCTGAAGGTAATGGGATACCAGCCGATGCTGTAATCCCATTTCTTGGCAATAGCCGAGATAGCCACGTTACACAGGAAATAGTCATGGGGAATCACGTCCATGATACGCTGCAGTTTGTCAGTGCGCATGAGACGGAAAGGCGTATTGGCATCCGTCACCCATTCATGGAACATCAACCAGACAATCAGTCGCAGCGTCTTGCTGACAAAAACCCTGTTGGCACCGTCCTGACGTCCTTTCCTAACCCCTATCTGGAAATCGTAACGATCGCGGTTCTCCCACATCTGCCAGAACTCATCGGGATTGGTCTGTCCATCACTGTCCGTCTGAAACACGTAGTCGGCACCCTTGGCTATGGCATAGCGATACAGATAGAGCACAGTGGCACCATGGCCGCTGTTAGGCTTATCCAAAGGCTCCAGCAATGGATACCGTTCCTTCAGACCCTGCATGATGGCATAGGTATCATCCTTACTGCCGTCATTAGCAATCACTAATCTAGCCTCGCCCTCTGCCGAGAGTTTCACGACAACGGGATACCACTGTCTGATGGTTTCTTCAATATTCTTTGCCTCATTATAGGCCGGCATCACCAGATACACTTTCTCCATGCTCATTCGGTTTAAAAGTAAAATATTTGTTCACAAGGAACTGGAAGAAGACTACCAGTACAATCGACAGCAGCTTCGACACGATTTTGTTCAGTGCAAAAGTATTGATACAGGTATAAAGGATCAGGTTACTCAGAAGGAGTCCTGTAAAACCGACACAAAGGAATATGCCAAAGCGACGGCCTGTTTTATCCTTCACCTTGAAATTGTAATTGCGGTTCAGTATGAAACTGGTTGAAATACCAGCCACGACGCTGATACAGTTAGCAACGATATAATGTACCCCAAACACTTGTACCAATACCGTATAGACGGCAAAGTCAAGCCCCGATGAAAACGAGCCGATGATGCCATACAGGATCAAGTGGTGAAACTTCTGGTACAGTGTCTTTATGAGATCCTTCATGCCATATTACAGATTATTACAACTAATCATTCTGCAAAGATACGGCATTTTTCTGAATTAACGTTAAAAAAATATAGAAATTTGTGATCTAACAGGAAATCTCCTTAATTTTGCGACATTTGAATGCGGCAAGTCATCAAAAATGAAATAAAACTATGGTAGAACTACGAAATGACCAACTCTCCATCCTCGTATCGGAGAAAGGAGCCGAACTTCAAAGCATCAAAGATGCTGACGGCAAGGAATATCTTTGGCAAGCAGACCCCAAGTACTGGCCACGCCACTCCCCCATCCTCTTTCCTCTGGTGTGCAGTGTCAACGATGAGACCTATCGTATCGAAGGCCACGAGTACCACCTGCCGCGCCACGGCTTTGCCCGTGATGCCGAGTTTAAGTTGATTTCCCAAAGTGAGCGTAAAGTCACCCTTGCCCTCGAATCCTCCGAAGAGACAAGAAAGGTCTATCCCTACGACTTCACTCTCAGCGTCAGTTACGTGCTCGACGGTAATCGGATCGGTGTTATCTGGCATGTCCACAACACTGATACGCGCGAGATTCACTTCCAGATTGGCGGACACCCGGCTTTCAACATACCAGACATGAAGGCTGGCGAAAACCAATACGGGCGCATCCGTCTTGACAACGAAGAACCAATGTATGCCCTTCACAGCCATGGCGACGGCTCCCACGACATGGACGAGGTACCCTTCGTCGAGGCTGAAGACGGTATAATGGAATTCTCTAACAATACCTGGCGCAACGACTCTATTAAAATCCACAAGTGCCAGCTCCATCGTGCCGAACTGCTCAACAAGGCCGGCGAGCCCGAGGTGACCGTCACCTTCCGCACACCTGTTGTCGCTTTCTGGAGTCCCTATGGCAAGGAGGCACCTTTTGTCTGCATCGAACCTTGGTACGGCATCGGCGATCCTCGCGGTTTCAAGGGCGAGTTCAAGGACAAGCCCCTGATGAACCACCTTCAGCCTGGAGCCAGTTTCATGAGCAAATACGAAATAACGATCGGATAGAGGGTATCCCACCAGATAGGATCATCCGATATCGGATTTAATACGCTTCGCGATATTTGGAGTCATCCTTGTCGTCCATCATGGAAAGATAAGACTGGTAGCGGCTCTGGGCGATGTAATGGTCTCCAAGGGCCTGCAACACGGCACAGCCAGGCTCGTGGGTATGGGTGCAGTTGGAGAAACGGCAGTCCTTGGAGAATCGGAAGATCTCGCGGAAGTAACTGGTGAGTTCCTCGGGCTCCATGTCAAAAGTGCCGAAGCCTTTGATGCCCGGCGTGTCAATGAGCCAGCCCCTCGACGAACTCAGGGACCGCTGAGAGGTTAGAGGAATCATCTCAGAAAAGGTGGTGGTATGCTGACCTGTGTTATGGGCATCGGAGATCTCTGCGGTACGGAGGTTTACGCCAGGCACCAACTGATTAATCAACGTTGATTTCCCCACACCACTGTTGCCGCTGAGCAGGGTGATTCTGTTTTCAAGCAATGGGCGCAGTTCCTCCACGCCCTCCCCCGTGACCGCAGAAATGGCACGGCACTCGTAGCCAATGGTCTCGTAGAGGGAGATCATCATCTGCTGATAGCGCAGCATATCCTCACTGAGCAGGTCTGTCTTATTGAACACCAATACGACTGGCACGCGATAAGCCTCTGCAGAAGCGAGGAAACGGTCGATAAAAGTAGTAGAGGTCTGGGGATGATCGACGGTGACGATCAGGAATGCCTGATCGACATTGGCGGCAATGATATGGCTCTGTTTGGAGAGGTTTTGCGACTTACGGATGATGTAGTTACGACGGTCCTCGATATCAGTGATAAAGGCCGTACCCTCGGGATTCGTCACCAACTGCACCCTATCGCCCACAGCCACAGGGTTCGTGCTGCGGATACCCTTCAGGCGAAAGTTTCCCTTCACCTTAGAATCAATCAGCTGGCCATCGTCCGTCAGGACGGTGTACCAGCTGCCAGTATTCTTGACGACGAGGCCCCTCATCCTACACCGTCATGATTTCCTTGTTCTTAGCGGCAATCAGTTCGTCGATCTTCTTGATGAACTTGTCATGGATCTTCTGAAGTTCCAGTTCAGCATCCTTCTCATTGTCTTCGCTCAGTCCATCCTTGATGGCCTTCTTCAGTTTCTCCTTGATATCGGCACGTACATTGCGCACCTCGACCTTAGCCCTCTCGGCAATCTTATTACACTGCTTAGTGAGGTCGCGACGACGCTCCTCCGTAGGCTGTGGGATATTCAGGCGGATTACCTCACCATTGTTCTCTGGGGTGATACCTACATCGGAGTCCATGATGGCCTTCTCAATGTTCTTAATCTCCTTGCGATCCCAGGGCTTAATGGCAATGGTACGAGCATCGGGCACTGACAGGTTAGCCACCTGATTCAGAGGCACCTTACTGCCATAGGAATCCACGCGCACGCCATCGAGGATGGCAATATTGGCACGACCTGCACGGATGCGGTTCAATTCGTCCTCCAGGAACATGGCTGCCATTTCCATGCGCTCCTCACTCTTCTTCAATGTCTCTTTTACGTCTAACATAATCTTACAGTTTTAGTCTTTCTGTTGACAAAAGTAAAACTTTTCCATGAAAATACCAAATGTTTTACAGTTTTTTGCATCATTTTCTCCAATAATATAATAGGTGTAAGGAACGAAAGCGGCTAAATACCATATTTGTGGTATGCAGAATAACCCTTATATGCGATTCTGTGAGTCAGAATTTCGCCGTACCTTTGCACCCAGAAAGATCAAGAACAAGTTAAACTTTTAAAACATCAGAATTATGGCAAAGATTGCAAAACAGTTGACCGACCTGATTGGCAACACTCCATTACTGGAACTCAGTAAGTTCTCAAAGGCAAAAGGTCTTGAGACCCCGATTATCGCAAAGGTGGAATTCTTCAACCCTGGCGGCAGTGTAAAGGACCGTATCGCATTGGCGATGATAGAAGATGCAGAGAAAAAAGGACTGCTGAAGCCTGGTGCCACGATCATCGAGCCCACCAGTGGTAACACAGGTGTAGGACTGGCCCTGGTATCAGCCGTGAAGGGTTATAAGCTTATCCTGACGATGCCAGAGACGATGAGTATCGAGCGCCGTAACCTGGTGAAAGCCTACGGTGCAGAGGTGCGTCTGACCAGTGGCAAGGACGGCATGCCTGGTGCCATCAAGGCTGCTGAAGCCCTGCGCGACAGCATCCCCGGCAGCATCATCCTGCAGCAGTTTGAGAATGGTGCCAACCCCGCCAAGCACTATGCCACCACAGGTCCTGAGATCTGGGAACAGACAGAGGGAAAGATTGATATCTTCGTAGCAGGTGTAGGTACTGGTGGTACTGTATCAGGCGTAGCCAAATACCTGAAGGAGAAGAATCCCAACGTGAAGGTGATCGCTGTAGAACCTAAGTCTTCGCCCGTACTGAATGGCGGACAGAGCGGTCCTCATAAGATCCAGGGTATTGGTGCAGGCTTCGTGCCCAAAACTTATAATGGCACACTTATCGACGAGGTGTTCGACGTGGAGAATGACGATGCCATCCGTGCAGGACGCGAACTGGCCAAGTCCGACGGTCTGCTGGTAGGTATCTCCTCTGGTGCCGCTGCCTATGCTGCCTCGGAGATTGCCAAACGTCCTGAGAACAAAGGCAAGACTATCGTGGCCCTGTTGCCCGATACTGGTGAGCGTTACCTTTCCACCGTGCTTTACGCCTTCGAGGAATATCCACTTTAAATTGAATAACTGGTACATTTTTCTGCGCAAATGGCTCCAAAATGGGAGCTATTTGCGCTTTTTTCTTTGAAATATTTGGTTATTTGAGGAGAAACCATTATCTTTGCACGACATTACTACAGACTGAAAACCCGTATGAGCATACGACAATACCAACTCAGGATCTATCTGCTCTGCATCCTGATGGCAGGAACCCTGGCCGCACATGCCCAGAAAGAGAACATGGAGACGCTTTTCGACATCCATCATCTGCTGGCATATCTGGTGGCGGCATTCCTGATTGTTGTATTCGTGATGCTTTTCTATAACCGCGTATTCTACTATCAGGAGAAAGATGCAAGAAGACAGTCGAACAGACTCAACATACAGTTGTCGATGATCCTCGACTCGAGCAAGACACAGACATGGACTTACGACATCGAGCGCGAACTCTATACGGTGGTGTCTGAACAGAATACCACGGAAACGAAATACACCTCCTTTGACTTCTCGCAATTCTACGACCGCAACGACTTCCAGGAACTGCGAAAAGCCATCATGATCATCAGCAAAGGCAAGAAACAGTCGGAAACAATCGATGTCAAAGGGAGCCTTCCCAAGAATCCAAGAGAGCGACAGCGGATCTATGAGATAAACGTTTCCGTGCTCCGTAGCGACAGGCGAAACAACCCCACCATTCTGCTGGGTATCCAGCACGACATCACAGGGGAGAAGGAGAAGATGGAAAAGGCACAAAGCCTGACCCTGCGCTACCATACGGTATTCGACTCCTCGCAAGTGGATATGGTGTATTACGATGCTGACGGTTATCTGTCGGACATCAACGAAAAGGCGTGTGAAACCTTCCAGATCAACGACCGCGATGCACTGCTCAGAAGCAGGGTACATTACAAGGACATCCCCGTTCTGGCAGACTTGGACTTTCAGCATATCGACAGTTGCCAGATGTCGGTCATCTCTGATTTCAACCAAGTGAAGTCTGCCAGTGAACATCTGCAAAAGCCCAATAACGGGAAAAAACTCTATTACGAGATGAACGTCAGCACCATCCGCGACGAGCAGGGACAGGTGCAGGGAGTGGTCATCGCCGGGCGCGACATCACGGAGATGGTGGAGTCGAACCATCACCAACAGGAAGTAGGCAGACAACTTGACAAGACCACCAAGGAAATCAAGGCATACATCAATAATATCAACTACTCACTAAAAGTGAGTGACGTGCGGCTGATGAGTTATCACCCTGAGGTTCACGAACTGGAGATCTCGAGCGACCTGAACAAGACGCAATATAAGATGACACCGCTGCGGGCTGTCAGTCTGCTGAAGGAAAGCGAGCGCCGTAGGGTCAAAGGTCTGTTCCGTAGGATGGACAACTACCAGAAGGAGGTATTCAGCGATACTTTCTGCACTATCATGCGCGACAATAAGGGCAGGAATATCTACCTGAACTTCCATGTGATGCCTATCTATAACAAAGACGGTAGGATCACCCACTACTTCGGCATGTGCCGCAACGAGACGGAGATGACCTATACCGAAAGGAGGCTGCAGGAAGAGACGGCCAAGGCTCAGGAGACAGAGCAGTTGAAGAGTTCGTTCCTCCTGAACATGAGCTACGAGTTGCGTACGCCTCTGAATGCCGTCGTCGGTTTTGCCGAACTCTATAACGCCGAGCATAATCCGGAGGACGAGCCCATCTTCGCTGAAGAGATCAAGACGAACACCAACGTGCTGCTTGCGCTGATTAACGACATCCTGTTTATCTCACGTCTGGATGCCCATATGATTGAATTCAATTACCAGCCCTGCGACTTTGCTATGCTCTTCGACGGCTGGTGCTATATGGGATGGAGCACGCTGGGCCCAAACGTGAAGACCGTCGTGGAGAATCCCTATACGAAGCTCGACGTGAAGATCGACCAGCAGAATCTCGGCATGGTCATCCAGAAGCTCTGCGTACACTCGGCCAATAGCATCCAAGAAGGAATGGTACGTGCCAAATACGAATACCGCCACGGTGAACTCATGATTACCATTGAGGACACGGGACGTGGACTTTCGCCTGAGGCCAGAGCCAAGGCTTTCGACAGGTTCTCGCGCGAAGCCGGTGAAGAGAGACAGGGCACAGGCCTAGACCTGCCTATCGTAAAAGAACTGTTGGAACAGATGGGCGGCAACATCGAACTACAGTCTGAGTCAGGCAAGGGCACCGTCTTCTATGTCAGTATCCCCTGCGAGATGATCAGCCTTGAGAAGAAATCAGAAATAATCGCATAACACCCTGAAGAAGATGAATATACTACTCACCGACATCACCACCAACAGCCACTATGCCGTACAGAGCGTTTCCATGCTCATGGTGCTGGTGGTAATCATCGTCTTCATCATCAGCGGGGTGCTCAACCGTATCAGCATCCTCCGCATCCGGAAGAATACGGATCGCATCAAGGATCTCTCCACCGTGCTGCAACAGACCCTGAACCTCAGTGGCAACTCCATCGTGAAACTCTCCATGCAGGATCACATGGGCTATAACATGCATGGTGACTTCCTGCCAAGGGATGGTATGAGTTATGAAGACAGTCTTGAATACATCCATCCTAACGACAGGTCCAACTATACCGCCTTTCTAAAGCGCCTCATTGACGGAGAATTGTCCGCGGAGTGTACCTTCCGCTGGGACACCAGCGGCAATGCGCATCTCGGACACTGGCGATACATAAACGACACTGGCATTGCCGAATTCCGGAACAAGAACCTGAAAACATCAGCGACCATCTATTGTACCCTGAAAGACAAGACGGAACAGGTGATACAGGAGATGACGCAGAACCAGTTGGCAGACAAATACCGCAGAGTATTTGAACAATCCATCACGGGTCTGGCCTTCTACGACAAAGACGGCATGCTGATTACCGCCAATAAGAAGATGCAGGAGATCTTGAAGTTCCAATCAGAGGATGATCCCTACTACTACGAAAGAGCCGTCTATGACCTGCCCACATTCCGTGAAATACTGGACAACCGCCATCTGGAGGAAATGTCCTTCTGCAGAAAGAGCGTGGTTCTGGAGCGTGGCGTGAACTGTTATGTGGAGACGCGCATCCACCCCATCTACGATGAGAATGACAAACTCATCTATATCACGTTATCCATACGCGACGTCACACAGGAACGTCAGCTCTACCTACAGATCAAGGAGAACGACGAGAACACACGCCGCACCAACGAGGAGATCCAACAATATGAGACAGAACTACAATATGTGATGGAGAAGTGCAATATGCGCTTCTTCCGTACCTCATATAAAGACCGAACCTGTACCTTCTATAAGGGTATGAACGCTCCAGAGAAGCAGATCACCTTCGACGAACTGGTTGAACACTTCATCAACAGACCATTTAGTAAAGGACAAGAAGGTCTGGAGAAGTACTTCAAAGAACCAAGAACCGACCTCACGCAGATGCACCCCTTCTTCCATGAAGGTGAAGACCTGCAGTGGAACTTCATCGACAGCGTGCCCTCGTATGACGAGAACGGCAAGTTGGAAGGTACCTACGGCGTCGTGCGCAATGTGAATACACTTATCGAAAAGCAGGAGCAACTGAAGCGTGAGACGGAGCGCGCCAACCAGTCTGGTTTGATGAAGAGTACCTTCATGGCGAACATGACGCACGAGATCCGTACTCCCCTGAATGCCATCGTAGGTTTCAGCGACGTACTGCCGATGCTCACCACCCCAGAGGAGAAACAGGAGATTATCCGCGTGATCATGAACAACTGTGACATGCTGATGCGCCTCATCAACGATGTGCTCGCCGTCTCGGAACTGGAAGGTGGCAGTATCAGTATCCAGCCCATTGAGACAGATTTCGCCAAGGCCTTCGACGATATGTGCATCTCACTGTCACAACGCGTGCAGACGCCAGGCGTGGAGTTTATCGCCGACAACCCCTATTCGACGCTTGTTACTACCATCGACAAGGAACGCATCCTACAGGTGCTCACCAACTTCGTCACCAACGCTGTCAAATACACCCAGCAGGGACATATCAAGGTGGGCTACGAATACCGTGAGACAGATGGTGGCGGACTCTACCTCTACTGTGAGGACACAGGTGCCGGCATCCCGAAGGAATCACAGGCGAAAGTCTTCGAGCGTTTTGTGAAACTCAACGATTACGTACAGGGCACAGGTCTCGGACTGAACATCTCCAAGGCCATCGCAGAGAGTTGTAAGGGTGACATCGGCGTCAACTCCGAAGGCGAGGGCAAGGGTTGTACCTTCTGGGTATGGATTCCCTGTAAGGCAACCATCAGCAACTAATGAACATAACACCTCTATCATGAAACGACATACCATATTAGCAGTGCTTTTGGCATACTGCTCTATCACTACAATACAGGCACAGCCTGACAGCACCAGGACGTTCACCACGGAGCATCCTCTCATTTATGAGGACGCCTGGGATCTGTGGCCCTACGTGTTCCTGAATGAGAACGGAGAACCCGACGGCTTTAACATCGACTTGCTGAAACTGATCTTCAAGGAACTGGATATCCCCTATGTCATCAAACTGAAACCAACGCTCGACGCACAGGCAGACCTGAAGAGTGGCAAGTCAGACCTGATGCTGAGAATGGATGCCGACTTCTCGCGTGGCAATTCTTCCTATGGAAGAAGCATCGTACAACTGTTCACACACAGTGTCGTCATGCCTAAGGACCGTATCGTCAACATTGAGTCGGGTAAGAGTCTGTCGCGCTACACCGTCATCGTCCATGAGGGCAGTTTCAGTCACCACTTGATCAAGGACAAAGGATGGGCTAAGGAAATTAAAGCCTACGACGACATGAAGGAGGCCATCCAGCATGTCAGTACAGCCAATGAGGGCATTATTGTATGGAACACCATGTCGCTGAAATGGCTGATGCGGAAATTCCACACAGACAATCTGACCATCGTACCTATCGACCTCCCCTACGGAGAATACAAGTTTATGTCGAAGAACCATCCACTGTTGGAACAGATTGACAGCGTCTATACCAAGTTGCGCGCCTCAGACCGTCTGCAGCCCATCCAGAACAAGTGGTTCTATCCTGACCGTAAAGAATCAGGAATTCCCGAATGGGTATGGAAAGTGGCATCCGGACTGGGCATTGTCGCACTCTGCCTGATTATCTATTACTTCTACTACCGTATCCGGGAACAGAGGATGACCAAGGAACTGAGGAAAAGCAATAACCGCCTGTCGCTGATCCTGAGAACCAGCCATGTCGATCTGTGGATCTATCATGTCATGACCAAGACCTTCACATGGATGGATGAACAGGGAAAGCCGGTGCGCAATTCCACTATAGACGAGTTCGCCTACCGCTATCATCCAGATGATGTGCGGAAGATCAACCAAGCCATTGACGACATCATCCGTCAGAAAGTGAAGACAGTGAACCTCAACATCAAGGCCTTCGAAGAAAAGAACGGCAGGGACGCACGCCACTACACCCTGTCACTTTCCGCCATGCACCAGGATAAGAGCGGGAAGCCCGTCACTATTCTTTGCACACGTAGCGATATCACCAACGAACTGCTCCGTCAGATGAAAGTCAAAGACACCATGCTGCGATACCAGGCCATCTTCCAGACCGCCATGATCGATATGATGTATTATGACCAGTACGGTATTATCCAGGATATCAATGAGAAGGCCCTTACTGCCCTGGGAACAGATATCGAGACCATCAGGAAAAAGAAAATCTCCATCAACGATGTGCTCGGCATGGAGGTCGATCTGGAACATTTCGAGCTGACGTATCTGACGCAGATATCGACCGTGTCAGATGACCGCGCACTCAACAAGATATTGAAGAGGAAGAAACTCTTTTACGAACTGCAGCTGCTTCCCATCCACGATGTCAATGGCAAACTGATTGGTATCTTCGGCACTGGCCGTGATGTCACTGAGACGGCCGAGTCCTATCATCAGTTGGAGAAAAACGTAGTGGCACTACAGCATGCCAACGACGAGATCTCCGAATATATCCACAACATCGACTACGTGCTCACGGTGGGAGGCATCCGTATCGTGAAATACGATGTCGAGACCCACTTGCTCACCATCTTCAGCGAGGCAAACAACGTGGAATATACCCTGACACAGACGCGACTGATGAATCTTGTTGATGAACGTTACAAGAAGAAGGTGGAGCGTCTTCTCAACAGTATGGACAACCAGACCAGCGGCACCGTTCATTTCGAAGTAAAGACCACGATCCATGGCAGAAACAGAAAGATTCTCCATCTGCAGTTCCACTTCATACCCTATCACGACAAGAGCGGCAAGATCAAGGATTACTTCGGCATGTGCCGTGACATCAGTCAGTTGAAGGATATTGAGGAGAAATTGGCAAAGGAGACGCTCAGGGCCCAGGAGGTGGAAGTGGTGAAGAACGCCTTCCTCCATAACATGTGCTTTGAGATCCGCACCCCGCTTAACGCTGTCGTGGGCTTTGCGGAACTGTTCCAGATGGAGCACTCACAGGATGACGAGATCGTCTTTATCAACGAGATTAAGGAGAACTCCGCCAAACTGCTCAAGCTCATCAACGACATCCTCTTCCTCTCGCGCCTTGATGCCGACATGATCACCATGAAGACGCACCCAGTGGACTTCGCCCAAGCCATAGAGCAGAAATGCGAGGGCATCTGGGGCAACGACAAGAATCCCGACGTGGAGTATATCGTCAAGAAGCCCTTCAGGAAACTGGTGATAGATATAGATGAGTCTAACGTCAGCATCATCATCGACAAGATTATCACCAATGCCGTACAACATACCACGAAAGGCCGTATCCTCGTACGCTACGACTACCTTGGTGATGAACTGATCGTGGCGGTAGATGACACTGGCGAAGGCATTCCCGAGGACACGCTGTCGCATATCTTCGAACGCTTCGTCACAGGCGACGGTAACAACTCACGGGCAGGCCTGGGATTGAGTATCTGCCACGATCTCATCCAGCACCTCGGCGGCACCATCAATATCAAGTCCGACATAGGCAAGGGCACCAGTGTATGGTTCACGGTTCCTTGTAAATCCCTTGAAATGGATAGAGTATAAAGAAAAAGCATCATGACCAGAAAGATCATCATATCCACCATCACCTGTCTGTTCTGCTATGGCATCCTGTTGCCGGCAAGAGCACAATATGCACGTGAATACACCCAAGAGCACCCGCTGATTATTGTCAGCGACTGGGAATTCCCGCCCTACGAGTTCCGTAATGACAACGGAGAGCCCGACGGCTATAATGTCGAGGTACTCAACATCGTATTGGACAAGCTGAACATCCCCCATCAGTTTGTCATGCAGGAATGGTACCAGGCTACCAAGACCTTCGAAGACCGTAAGGCCGACCTCATCCACGCCCTCTCAGGCGTATATAGGAATCACCCCTATGTGATGACGCAGAACATGATCACCTACTATCCGCTGAAGGCGGTCAGACGGAAGAGTCAGAAACCATTTCAGAAGATCAGCCTACTGACACCCGATGACACGCTCATGGTGAAGAAGAACGACTATGCCCCGTTGAGCATCCAGAAGTATGATCCTCAGTTTACGATAGAATACCGTTCCCCGAAAGAGGCGCTAACCAACATCCGCAACGGCAGGAATTCCTATTATATCTGGGGAGAGTTACCCCTGAAGATGAAGATCAGGGAGTTCGGTCTCGACAGTCTGGTACTCGACGATACCGACATTCCCGCAGGCGAGCTCCGCATCATTGGCTACGACAAGGAACTCATCACAGCCATCGACGACGCTTTTGCCCGTCTGGAGCAGTCAGGCGACCTACAGGTGATCCACGACAAATGGTACTATCCCGAGCGCATACACAACGACTCTTCCCCGATATCGCTCTTCGCCCTTGTAGTCGCTGTCATTGCCATCATCATAGGCTTCCTGCTCAGCCACTTTATCCGGGTGCGCATTCGTAATGCTACCAGCCGCTCGACAGATATCAACAGCATGATGTCGCAGGCACTCAAGATGGGTAACCTTTACGTCACAGAGTATGATATAGAGAAAGATCATCTGCGTAATATCCACGGTTCGATGCTCATAGAGAAAGGCATCACGGGTGACGAGATTATTGATCGTCTTCCGCAGGATGTCCGCGAAGATTCCAGGCGCCATATCAATAAGCTGATCACGGGAGAGTCCGACTTATGGACCTTTACCCGCCGCCTTAACTTAGGAACGAAGGAGAAGCCGGAATGGCACTATCTCCAGGGCAATGCCATTCCTGAAAAGGAGAATGGCAAGACCCGCTATATCGTCTATTCCATGAAAGACATCACGCATGAGATAGAGGAAGAGCGCATCAACAGCGAGGTTGGCAACAAGTACATCAAGATGTTTGAGACCAACCTGATAGCCATGTCATTCTATGACAAAGACGGTTGGCTCATCGATCTCAACGATAAGATGAAGCGCCTCTGCGAGTTTGACACAGACAAGAAGCGTTTCTTCCGGCAGTTGCGCCTTTTCGACGTCCCACTCTTCAAAGAGCAGTTTGACCCCTGGAGCAATGAGGAGTTCCATGTCTGCCAGAAGATGCACTATAACGAGCTTAATATCAAGAAGTATATAGAGCTGAGGATACGCCCCACCGTTGACAATCTCGGCCAATTCCGCTACTATGTGGTGACGGCTCGTGACATCACTGACGAACGCGAGATGTATCTGGAGATGCGCAAGCACGAAACAGAGATCCTGCGCAGCAACGAGGTCATCCTCCGTTATGAGAGTCAGTTGAACTATCTGCTGGAGAACAGCCAGATGTTCATCTGGAACTTCTATCTGTCAACAGGTCAGATCACCATCAGCCGTTCTGCCCGTAGGAGTGAGTTCAAGGAGAGCATTGAGGACTTCTTCAGAGGCATCGACAGTGCGGGTATGGAGGAAGCCCGTGAGAAAATCCAAGCCTGCGTGATGGCGAAGAAGCCCTACAACGCCATCTACCACTATAAATACACGCCGATGGAGAGCCATCCCGTATGGTATTCCATCAACGGTATCCCCTGTCAGGACAAGGACGGTAACCTGACGCATTATTTCGGTATTGCCCGTAACATTACCAAACTGATGGAGACGCAGAAGCAGTTGAAGGAGGAGACGGCCCGTGCCGAGAACTCCGGAAAGATGAAGAGCGCCTTCCTCGCCAATATGACCCACGAGATCCGTACACCGCTGAATGCCATTGTCGGCTTCAGTGACCTTCTGCCCGTCGTCGATACCAAGGAGGAGCGCCTGGAGTTCATCCGCATTATCCGCAATAACTGCGACATGTTGATGCGCCTCATCAACGATATTCTCGAGGCCTCCAGCATGGGCCAGGCCCTCGCTATCGAGACCAAAGAGGTGGATTTCGCCAAGGAGTTCGATGACATGTGCCAGACGCTGGCGCAGCGTGTGCAGGAACCAGGCGTGGAGTTCATCAAGGACAATCCCTATAAGGATTACGTCACCGTGCTTGATCTCGGCCGTGTCCAGCAAGTGCTCACCAACTTTGTCACTAATGCCGTGAAATATACCCATCAGGGACATATCAAGGTAGGCTACCGCCACGAGAGCCGCGTGACCAAAGACGGCTTGGGCGAGTCCGACGGTCTCTACTTCTACTGCGAGGATACCGGCGTCGGCATCCCAGAGGAGAAGCAGGCCAGCGTCTTCGAGCGTTTCGTGAAGCTCGATGACTTCGTGCAGGGCACGGGCCTCGGCCTCAGCATTTGCCAGGCCATCGCCGACCGCTGCAACGGCCATATCGGTGTCACCTCAGAGGGCGAAGAAAAAGGATCCACATTCTGGATGTGGATCCCCTGTAAGCATTCCGGCGGACTGATTTAGAAGAATATCGCCCGCTCTACCCAATAGACAGCCATACCAGCGAGGTAGCCCACAAAAGCCACCCACGTAATCCTTTTCATATACCAGCCGAAGGTGATCTTCTCCAGACCCATCACCACCACGCCGGCTGCGGAGCCGATGATGAGCATCGAACCACCGACGCCGGCACAGTAGGCCAGCAGCTGCCAGAAGATGCCATCCACGGCCATGTCACCAGCAGCGGCCACGGGATACATGCCCATACACCCGGCCACCAGCGGCACATTATCCACGATCGACGACAGCATGCCGATGATGCCAGTCACGAGGAAGTGGTTCCCCTCAAAAGTGGTATCCAGCACACCGCCCAGCATCGTTAGCACGCCTACCTCCTGCAGCACGGCCACAGCCATCAGGATGCCCAGGAAGAACATGATCGTCGAGAGGTCGATCTTCGAGAGCAGGTCGCTCACGCGCTTGGCCATGGTGTCGTCCTCCGCCGTGTTATAGTGGAAGATCTCCGTCACCGTCCAGAGCACGCCGAGCACGAGCAGGATGCCCATAAACGGCGGCAGATGGGTCAGCGTCTTAAACACGGGCACGAAGCAGAGGCCACCCACGCCGAGCCAGAAGATCACATTACGCTGTCCCTGCGTAAAGCGGCTCACCTCGGCCTTGGGCAGGTTCAGCGACTTGTCGAACTTGCCTTTCAGTTGGTATTGCAGGATGAAGGCAGGCACGAGCATCGACACCAGCGAGGGTACGAAAATCTCGGTGATCACGCCCTGTGTGGTAATCACGCCCTTGATCCATAGCATGATGGTGGTCACGTCGCCGATGGGCGAGAAGGCACCGCCGCTATTGGCGGAGATCACCACGAGCGCCGCATAGATGAGGCGGTCTCCCCTACTCTGCACGAGTTTTCTGAGTACCATGATCATCACGATTGAGGTGGTGAGGTTATCGAGGATGGCCGAGAGGAAGAAGGTCATCAGCACCATGCGCCACATCAGCTTCCTCTTGGAGCGCGTTTTGATGGCATCGCGCACGAAGTTGAAGCCGCCGTTGGAATCCACGATCTCCACGATGGTCATGGCGCCCATCAGGAAGAAGAGCGTCCCCGCGGCGTCGCCCAGATGATGCTCTATCACCTCGGCGATATGGTGCACCACACTGCCCTCCGCCACCTCAGGATAATAGGCTGCGGGCCCCATCATCAGCAGAGTCCAGCAGCACACACACATCAGCAAGGCGATAGCCGCCTTGTTGACTCGTGTCAGACTTTCCAGGGCTATACACATATAGCCAATACAAAAGACGACAACGATCAAGATAGTTAATGTTGACATATTAAGTAGATGTTGTTTGAATTTGCCTGCAAAGTTACGAAATAAGTGAGAAAAGCAGACTGTGAATAGGCTTTTTTTTCAATGAACTAAAAAAAAGTTCTAAAATATTTGGATATTCCAAAATTATCCAGTACCTTTGCCCCAGTTGATTTTATGTCTAACCAAATATGAAAGACAAATTATGAAAATTCAAAATGTATTTTTTGCCACCGCTATGAGCGGTATGATGACCTTGTGCTCATGCAGCAAGGAAGTGATGAACAACAATTGGATGGAGCGTAACAATCGTCTGACAGTGCTCACTCGAAGTGACGGAGAGAACGGCGACAAAGTAATCGCTACACCTGTACGTATCTATGTCTTCAACAGTGAGGAACAATGTGTTACCACAAAGACACAGGACGGAGTTGACCCAACATTCTCTATCGAACTACCAGAAGGTGAGTATGACATCTATGCCATTGGCGGGGCTGATGAAGATTGTCTCGTATTGCCCACTCTTGAGAATGCAGAGAAGACATCTGTTATCAGTTTAAAAGAGGGAGAGATGTTTGGCGACCTGATGACGGCCCACTCTTCCGTCACACTCACGAAGGGAAGCAGTAACACAACTACGATGGAGATGAAGCGGAATGTCTGTCAAATCGTCTCTATCACCATCACCGGTGTACCCGAAGAGGCAGAAGTAGTCAGTGTCAGCATCGCTCCCTTCTATGATTCTATCCTCCTGGATGGAACTTATCAGGGTGAAAGCGGTAAGTGCACGATACCACTGGAGAAACAGGGCGACGGCAGTACTTGGAAAAATGATGCTGCCAACATCTACCTGTTGCCATCTGTTGGTAAGCCAACCATCAGTATCATGATCGATGATTCCACCTATTCCTATTTATGCGAAAAAGAGTTGTCAGCCAACCGCAGGATTTCCATTGATGGCACATACACCAATGTTGGTGTCGTTTTCACTGGGACCATCACTGGCATAGCATGGGATGAAGAAGAGACCGTCAGTTTTAACTTCACAGATGACGACCTAGTGACCACCAATAATAATGAGGAAGTGATTAATGTAACGATCCCAGAGATAGGTAGCCTCTACGAAGGCTGTTACGTGCTGGCTGTCAACGGCAAACAAGTAACGATACTGTCATCTATAGAAGAGAACAAAATCATAAAATACGATGACACCCGGGAAGTGAAGGAACAGAAAATCAACAACAAACTCCATAACTGGTCTGTACCAAATGTTACAGCGACATGGGAACTGCCCAGTGAGGCCATTATAAACATACTCAATAATGAGAAAAGCCATATCACCTCGCCAACACTTGGAAGTAAAAGTTATTTCTGCTACACAAACTCTAAGATAATGGCATTTACTATCAAGGATAGTGGGGTTGAATATTCATCGAGCATTACCAATAACGAATATCTCTGCCCAGTAGCAACATTGACCTTCAATTAGCTCCGAAACATCACTAATCGTTATTTAGGATTTTTTATTTGATTTTTATTTGTATTATCTCTAAAAACATGTAACTTTGCACCAACGATATGAACGACCATCTACAGAAAACAAAATGGGCTGAAAACGTGATATTGGTGGATGTTGACTACACGGACAAACTAGCATTTCACCTCATCACGAACTTCGAGCGGATGCTCGAAAGGCCCATCCCATGCGCTGACTTTGCACAGTGGATAGAATGCGTGGCCATCGACGGAGGCCTTCAGCCACTCGGCCCTGAGGAACCTGATAACACAGCCCGGCAGACTCAGGTGATACTGATACACGGGAAAGACAAGACCAGAATGGAGAACTTCGTTCCATCTGACATTATGGCAGAACTCAACGGAAAGGCTTTCAATGGCAAGATGGGGGAATTCCTGATCAGCGCCTATCCTGTGGAGGACATTGCCGACGGTGAGGACCTGCTGACAGAGAGTCTGAAAATGATCACCACACAGAAAGAGGTGAAGCGCGTGATGGTGGTGCCCAATGCCGAAGATGCCAATATATATAATAAGGTACGCGAGGCGTTGAGACAGGTGGATGGCAAGGACAAGGAGATCACCGTGTTCGTGATGAACCCCTCGCCAGCCAGCCACGGGCGAAAAGCGAACTTCTGCGAGGAGATACTTGGCTACTCACTGCTGGCTGCCCTTGGCATCAAAGCAGAGGAGATAGAAAAGAAGATTTGTAAGTCGAACGATAATCAATAATAATAGTAACATGGCAAAAGTTCTGATGATTGGCGCCGGAGGCGTCGCTACGGTAGCAGCATTCAAGATCGCACAGAATGCTGACGTGTTTACCGACTTTATGATTGCCAGCCGCCGTAAGGCCAAGTGCGACAAGATTGTGGAAGACATCCACAAGGCTGGCTACAAGATGGACATCAAGACGGCGCAGGTGGATGCCGACGACGTGGAGCAGTTGAAGGCGCTCTTCAACGACTACAAACCCGAGCTTGTGATCAACCTCGCCCTACCCTATCAGGACCTGACGATCATGGACGCCTGTCTGGCCTGCGGCTGTAACTACCTGGACACGGCCAACTACGAGCCGAAGGACGAGGCACACTTCGAATACTCCTGGCAGTGGGCCTATAAGGACCGCTTCGAACAGGCGGGACTGACGGCGATTCTGGGCTGCGGTTTCGACCCTGGTGTTTCTGGTGTCTATACGGCATACGCCGCCAAGCACCACTTCGACGAGATCCATTACCTCGACATCGTGGATTGTAATGCTGGTGACCATCACCATGCCTTCGCCACGAACTTCAACCCGGAGATCAACATCCGCGAGATTACCCAGAAGGGGCTCTACTATAAGGACGGACAATGGATAGAGACGGAGCCGCTGGAGATACACAAACCCCTCACCTATCCTAACATCGGCCCTCGCGAGAGTTATCTGCTGCACCACGAGGAACTGGAGTCGCTGGTCAAGAACTATCCCACCATCAAACAGGGCCGCTTCTGGATGACCTTCGGCGAACAGTACCTGAAGCACCTCGACGTGATCCAGAACATCGGCATGAGCCGCATCGACGAGATCGAGTACGAGGCACCGCTGGCTGATGGAAGTGGCACGGCCAAGGTGAAGATCGTGCCCCTGCAGTTCCTCAAGGCCGTACTGCCCAATCCGCAGGATCTCGGTGAGAACTACGAGGGTGAGACCAGCATCGGCTGTCGCATCCGGGGTATCAAGGACGGCAAGGAGCATACCTATTATGTGTATAACAACTGCAAGCATCAGGAGGCATACAAGGAGACTGGCATGCAGGGTGTGAGTTATACCACAGGTGTGCCCGCCATGATTGGTGCGATGATGTTCATGAAGGGTATCTGGAAGAAGCCTGGCGTATGGAACGTAGAGGACTTCGATCCCGATCCATTCATGGAACAATTGAATCAACAAGGACTCCCTTGGCACGAAGTGTTCGACGGAGACCTCGAACTATAATCATTAACGCTTAAATTTCTAAAAGCTATGGCAAAAGAAAAAGAAGGCGAGGCCATGAGCCCGCAACAGGAGAAGTTGAAAGCCCTGCAAGCCGCGATGTCAAAGATCGAAAAGGACTTCGGCAAGGGTAGTATTATGAGAATGGGTGATGAACAGATAGAGCATGTCGATGTGATCCCTACGGGCAGTATCGGTCTGAATGCCGCCCTCGGTGTAGGCGGATATCCCAAAGGACGTATCATCGAGATCTACGGTCCGGAGTCGTCGGGTAAGACCACACTGGCCATCCACGCCATTGCGGAGTGCCAAAAAGCCGGTGGCATCGCCGCATTTATCGATGCAGAGCATGCCTTCGACCGTTTCTACGCAGAAAAACTGGGCGTCGATATTGACAACCTGTATATCTCCCAGCCCGATAACGGTGAGCAGGCTCTGGAGATCGCAGACCAACTGATCCGTTCGAGTGCCATCGACATCATCGTGGTTGACTCCGTGGCTGCCCTGACTCCTAAGAAGGAGATTGAGGGCGACATGGGCGACTCTGCCGTGGGACTGCAGGCCCGTCTGATGAGTCAGGCCCTGCGTAAGCTGACGGCTACCATCTCTAAGACCAATACCACCTGTATCTTCATCAATCAGTTGAGAGAGAAGATCGGTGTGATGTTCGGTAATCCTGAGACCACCACGGGTGGTAATGCCCTGAAGTTCTACGCCAGCGTACGTCTGGACATCCGTAAGGTGACGACACTGAAAGACGGTGACCAGCCCATCGGTAATCAGGTACGCGTGAAGATCGTGAAGAACAAGGTGGCTCCCCCCTTCCGCAAAGCGGAATTTGAGATCACCTTCGGCGAAGGTATCTCGAAAGTTGGAGAGATCGTGGATCTCGGAGTGGAATACGACATCATCAAGAAAAGCGGCTCCTGGTTCTCTTACGGAGACTCCAGACTGGCTCAGGGACGCGATGCCACAAAGCAACTGTTACTGGACAACCCAGAACTCTGCGAAGAACTTGAGGCCAAGATCATGCAGGCCATCTCTGATAAAGATTAAAAAAAATCCCAGCCGCTTGGCTGGGATTCTTTTTTATAGTGGAGTACCTTTTCCGTTTTTCCAACTACTGCCGCTCTTGGCAGTCGTACGCTTACCACCTCCCTTACGGGTTGTAGGTGTACTCTTCTTAGGACCGTCCTTGGTATAGGTCTTTGTGACAATGCCACTACCATCGAATTCTACATACAACAGTTTATTGTTGGAGCGGTTGAAAATCCAAGTGAAGAAGCCGTTCTGTCCAAGTTCCTCCTTGTCAGGCTCACCAGCGGCCATCATCACCTCATCCGTAGTGAAGCCGATACCCACGTGTCCGTTACGCATCATGGCGCGGCTGCCCTCTGATGTCTGGATCTTCTTGCCAGGACCAGGGGCAAAGATGTAGCCAAAGTACTCCTCCTGGTTCTCTGCACGATGGGCATCAAGCACAAAGTCACCATAGAAATAGGTACCCAGTGTCGTATTCTTCAGCTTCAGCGTGAACTTATCGTCGTTCTTATGCGGATTCATGGCCTCGATCTGATATTCCATCATACGGGGGATAGCCTGCATCTTCTTCGTACTCTCGTTCAGCAACTTCGTCCTGAACTTCGTATGAATGATCTTGCCGATATAAGTCCTGTAGTTATAACTGTTGATAGACATGATGTCATCCACCAGCTCGAAGGAATTGCCGAAGAGATGCCTGGCCTCATCCATAACAAACTCATCGTCACGCATACCGCTGTTGGTCTTCGAGATAGCCACGTTCTGATAGAACTCATTACCGTCCTTATCTTCCACGATGATCTTCACAGGATAGTTACGCGTGCCAACACCCACCTTGGTGACCTTGACCTCCATGTCCTTATCAACCATGACATCCTGATAGCCATCGCCATCGTACTCCGTGTCAACACGATAATACTGGGTCTTGGTATAAAGCGTCTTTCCCATCAGTTTCTCACGGGCTATATCGACATCACCGAGATATGCCAGCGTGGGCACTCCTTCTTTCTTATAGCAATGGTCGTCGAAAGAACCACCGGGAATCTCATAGTAGTAGTTACGTCCATTGTCCTGACAATAGAAATCAACGCGCGAACGCCCGTCAGCACTCTCATGATGCCCTTTGTAGATCATGATCTTATATTTCAAGGGCATGCTGCTGACATCCTTTCCAGTGGCAGCATCCGTAAAGGTCTTGACCACCAGGTCGTACTTCTCTGGCATCACCATGAACTTCATACCCTCCTGCCAGTCACAGAGGCTATAAAATCTAAAGTTCTGACTGATAAAGTCCGTCGCTGTCTCCTGCTCTTGAGCAGCAAGGTTCACCTCACTAACAATGCCAGGCTGAGCTTGCTTCTTTGCCCCACTGGTTTTCACGATGTAAGGATTCTCCTGAGCCATGGCTGCCAGAAAGAGGAATGCAGCACAGGTTGTCAAAATAGTTTTCTTCATAACTACCGATAGTTTTATTTTTAGAATTCCGAGTGCAAAGATAGCACAAATCCATTGAATCACCAAATAATTTATGCCAAAATGACGTGATAAAAAACATTTTTCCTTAAAAAAGACATTTTGGCACATGCTTTGCACACAAATTTGTGACAAAATGAGTATAAACTAATAAAAAATAAGAATTATGGGAAAGATTATTGGAATTGACTTAGGAACTACGAACAGCTGCGTTGCCGTATTCGAAGGTAACGAGCCGGTAGTAATTGCCAACAGCGAAGGTAAGCGTACGACACCTTCCGTGATTGGCTTTGTTGACAATGGTGAGCGCAAGGTGGGTGATCCTGCCAAGCGTCAGGCTATCACGAACCCCAAGAACACGGTTTACTCTATCAAGCGTTTCATGGGTGAGAATTGGCAGCAGACGGAGAAGGAGATCTCACGCGTACCTTATACCGTCGTGAACGAGGGTGGTTATCCCCGTGTGGATATCAACGGCCGTAAATATACCCCGCAGGAGATCTCTGCCATGGTGCTTCAGAAGATGAAGAAGACCGCAGAGGACTATCTCGGTGAGGAGGTGAAGGAAGCCGTGATCACCGTACCTGCTTACTTCTCTGACTCTCAGCGTCAGGCCACCAAGGAGGCTGGTCAGATCGCTGGTCTGGAGGTGAAGCGTATCGTGAACGAGCCTACAGCCGCTGCCCTGGCATACGGTGTTGATAAGGCCAACAAGGATATGAAGATCGCTGTGTTCGACCTCGGTGGTGGTACATTCGATATCTCTATCCTCGAGTTCGGCGGTGGTGTGTTCGAGGTGCTCTCTACCAACGGTGACACCCACCTTGGTGGTGATGACTTCGACCAGGTGATCATCGACTGGCTCGTGCAGGAGTTCAAGAACGACGAGGGTGCCAACCTGAAGGACGATCCGATGGCCATGCAGCGTCTGAAGGAGGCTGCCGAGAAGGCCAAGATCGAGCTGTCAAGCTCTACTTCTACGGAGATCAACCTGCCGTATATCATGCCAGTAGCCGGTGTGCCCAAGCACCTGGTGAAGACCCTGACTCGTGCTAAGTTCGAGCAGTTGGCTCACGACCTGATCCAGGCTTGTCTGGCTCCCTGTCAGAAGGCTATCGCTGATGCCCACCTGACCACAGCCGATATCGACGAGGTGATCCTCGTGGGTGGTTCAAGCCGTATCCCCGCCGTACAGACGCTGGTGAAGAACTACTTCGGCAAAGAGCCTTCAAAGGGTGTGAACCCCGACGAGGTGGTAGCCGTTGGTGCTGCTATCCAGGGTGCTATCCTGAATAAGGAAGGTGGTGTAGGCGACATCGTGCTGCTCGACGTGACACCGCTGACGCTGGGTATCGAGACCATGGGTGGTGTGATGACCAAGCTTATCGAGGCTAACACGACCATTCCTTGCAAGAAGAGCGAGGTATTCTCTACCGCTGCTGATAATCAGACAGAGGTGACCATCCACGTGCTGCAGGGTGAGCGTCCGATGGCTGCGCAGAACAAGAGTATCGGCCAGTTCAACCTGACTGGTATCGCTCCTGCCCGTCGTGGTATCCCTCAGATCGAGGTGACCTTCGACATCGATGCCAACGGTATCCTGAAGGTGTCTGCCAAGGATAAGGCCACTGGTAAGGAGCAGGCCATCCGCATCGAGGCTTCGTCTGGTCTGTCTCAGGACGAGATCAACCGTATGAAGGCCGAGGCTGAGCAGAATGCCGAGAACGATAAGAAGGAGCGCGAGCGCGTTGACAAGCTGAACCAGGCTGACTCGATGATCTTCCAGACGGAGAACCAGTTAAACGAGATCGGCGACAAGATTCCCGCAGAGCACAAGCCCGCCATCGAGCAGGCCCTCCAGCAGTTGAAGGATGCCCACAAGGCAGGCGACATCAACGCTATCGACACAGCCATCGCAGCCCTCAACAACGCTTGGCAGACGGCTTCTGCTTCGATGTACCAGCAGGGTGCAGCAGGCCAGCCTGGTGGCGATACCTATCAGGGTGGTCAGCAGCAGGCCCAGCAAGAAGGTCCGAAGCCTGAGGATATCCAGGACGCCGACTTCGAGGAGGTAAAGTAAACAGTTCTCACCCATATTAAAAATCCGTGTAAGCCCTTGCTTATACGGATTTTTTTTGTAATTTTGCAGCGGAATAATAACAATAGGACTATGCTTTTCAATTCTTGGCTGTTTGTAGGACTGGTAATCGCGACGGCGATTATTTATTATTTGCCATTCCTGAAACAGCGACAAGTGTATGTGCTGTTGATTTCGAGCTGCCTGTTCTATGCCTACGACAGTCTGGGTTTATTACTCTTACTTATCGCATCAGGTCTTCTCAATGCGATGGCGAGTTACGGCACCATGCATCTCAAGCACGCCCGTACCTATGCCACGATGGGTGTTGTTGTGAATCTCTGTCTGTTGGGCTTATTCAAATACGGAGGACTGATTTCCACCTCATTCCTTGACACGAGTTCTGGCATTGGACACTTCCTTTGCACGCTCCCTCTCCCACTTGGCATCTCGTTCTACACGTTCAGTGGCATCAGTCTTGTCGTGGATGCTTATCGAGGACGTTATGACGATAAAGCCATGTCGCCACGGCCGTCTTTCCTGCAACATACGAAGAAGACACTGCTCTATATCTGTTTCTTCCCCAAACTGTTGGCTGGTCCTATCGCCAAGTCCAAGGAGTTCTTCGAGGAGATCACCCCAAAGTCATTCCATCAGATCAATTGGACGTTTGTTTTCAAGTCGCTCGTCGTGGGCTATTTCCTGAAGATGGTCATTGCGGACAACCTGAAGGACTTCACCTTCTGGATGGCCTACCCCTATTTCGAACTTCGTGGAACAGGCACATTGATCCTGATGGTGTTTGGCTATTCCGTACAGATGTTTGCCGACTTTGCAGGCTATTCACTGATCGCCATCGGTGTGGCGGCCATCTTCGGCTATCGTCTGCCTACCAACTTCAATTTCCCCTATATCGCCTCGTCTTTCCGTGAGTTCTGGAAGCGGTGGCACATCACCCTTTCCCAATTCCTGATGGAATACCTGTATATCTCATTAGGTGGCAACCGGAAAGGGAAGATGCGCACCTATCTCAACCTATTGCTGACAATGATGCTGGGTGGTTTGTGGCATGGTGCCGCCTGGAGTTATCTAGTCTGGGGCACATACCATGGCCTGTGTCTGGTGATTGAGAGGATGATCTGCGGAAGACGGGAGAACTGCATCTCGATTGGCAAGTGGACGCGCATATCGCATTGGCTGTCCATCACGTTCGTATTCGTATTGGTATCGTTTGGCTGGTTGCTGTTCATGCTGCCCGATTTCAGTGAGGCCGTGCTTTACGTCAAGTGCATCTTCACCAACTATGGTTCAGTGATCTTTATCGATCCGAAACTCTTGCCCATCGTCATCTATGCCGCTCCCGTAGCCCTATATCACGCCTTGTACTGTTACAAAGACAGAGACTGGGTCAGGAAATATGTGCTGCATTACGACTATGTTTTCTATGGCATCATGCTATTCCTGATACTGACCAACAGCGGCAGCGCCAGTTCGTTTGTCTATTTCCAATTCTAAAGATATGATCAAGAAGAGCCTTCTCTGTTTCTGTGTTTTGTTCATCCTGCATTATCTGATCGTGCAGATGAACCCCACAATGGGCATGGCTACCCACCAGTGGCAGGACAATCTGATCAAGGCTCAGTCGTTCCTATATGCCGATTATGCGGACAGTGCGATGGTGGGGACATCACTGTCTGCCAGAATCATTCGCGACAGCATCCCATCGATCAAGTCCATCTCATTCGGAGGATGTGCAGTCGAGGACGGATTGAGACTCATCAGCAGCAAACAGGATCTGCCTCAATACATCTTTGTGGAGAGCAACCTGCTTTTCATGGAAGGAAATAAGGAGCTCGTCAACAAACTGACTGAAGGCATCATTCCCAAGATCAAGTATTGGATTCCGTCATTACGAGAACAGTATGAGCCGATCTGTCTGCTTGCCTCCCTGGCTCTGAAGGCAGGCAATGTCAACCCTCAGGCAGGTGCTGCGGCCATTGACATGAACATCCTGAACGAAAGCATCAAACAGCAACAAGAAGATGACAGGAAATATCAGTATGAGGTGTCTGAAGAACGGCTGAGAACGATCAAGGAAATGATGGACAGTCTGGAGGGAAAAGGTGTGAAATTCGTCTTCTTCGAGATGCCTGTCAACGAACAGATTTATCATCTGAGGAAGTTTGCGAAGACACGGGAGAGACTGGCTCAGGAATTCCCCAAGGACCAATATCGCTACCTTCTTTCTGACACCACGCACTATCTGACCACAGACGGCGAACATCTGAGTTTTGAGGAACAACAGGTCTTTTCTCATTATTTCAAGAATCTTCTGACGCATACAGATCAAAACAATAAACAGCATGAATAAGTATTTTGCATTCTTGGTAATTGTTTTTTGTCTGGCAGCCAATACAGTATGGTCGCAGACCAAGAACACGGAGGTTCTTCTGGAGACCACGGCTGGCAATATCCGTATCGCCCTCTACGACGAGACACCCCAGACGCGCGACAACTTCCTGAAGATCACGAAGATGGGCATCTACGACTCCCTGCTCATCCACCGCGTCATCAAGGACTTCATGATCCAGAGTGGTGACACCAACAGTAAGCACGCCAAACCAGGTCAGCTCCTTGGCACTGGCGATTTCGACTATACCACTGAGGCAGAGTTCCGTCTGCCACAGATCTTCCATCGGCGTGGTGTGGTGGCGATGGCCAGGGAGGGTGACCGCGAGAATCCCGAAAGACGGAGTTCGGCCTGTCAGTTCTATATCGTCTGGGGAAAAATCTTCAACGACATGCAGATCGCCAAGGTTCAGGAACGTATCGACTCTGCCACCCAGGGCACCGTCAAACTGACGCCTGAGATGATAGAGGTCTATAAGACCGTTGGTGGCACGCCTCATCTTGACGGACAATACACCGTCTTTGGTGAGGTGGTGGAAGGAATGGATGTGGTAGAGGCCATCCAGAAGGTAGAGACGGACAAGAACGACCGTCCGCTGGAGGATATCCGTATCCTCAAGGCTACCGTGACAAAGGATCTGCCTGCTCCGCCTAAGCCTGTCCGTAAAACTCGTGGTACCACTCGGCGAAAGCCCTGAGGCCGTCGCGGAGACTGGTGTTGGGCTTGAAGCCGTAGTCACGCTCCAGGGCCGTGGTATCGGCATAGGTCGTGGGCACGTCACCAGGCTGCATGGGTACTAACTTCTTATGCGCCTCGAGGTCATAGTCCTCAGGCAGCACCTTCGCACGGATCAGTTCCTGTTGTAGGATATCCACAAAGTCGAGCAGGTTCTCTGGTTGGTTGTTACCTATATTATATACGGCGTAAGGCGGCAAGGGCAGACCGTCTTCGCCGTTTTTCTTTTCAGGCGCCCCCTGCATCACACGCACCACACCCTCGACGATGTCATCAACATAGGTAAAGTCGCGCATACAGTTGCCATAGTTGAAGATCTGGATGGTCTCGCCTTTTACCAACTTATTGGTAAAGCCGAAATACGCCATGTCAGGACGCCCTGCAGGACCATAGACCGTGAAGAAACGCAGGCCCGTCGAAGGGATATTATACAACTTCGAATAGGCGTGAGCCATCAATTCGTTGCTCTTCTTCGTGGCGGCATAGAGGCTCACGGGATTATCCACCTTGTCGTCCGTTGAGTATGGCACCTTTTTGTTCGAGCCATATACACTCGACGAAGAGGCATAGACCAGATGCTCCACTGGCCAATGGCGACAGGCCTCGAGGATGTTATAGAAACCTATCAGGTTGCTCTGGATATAGGCATCAGGATTGGTGATGCTATAACGCACACCTGCCTGGGCAGCCAGGTTCACCACCACCTGCGGCTGGTATTTCTCAAAGATGCCGTCGATCACAGCCTTATCGGCAATATCGCCTCGGATGAAGGTCCAGCCGTCACCCAACATTTCCAGACGATGCTCCTTGAGGGACACATCGTAGTAGTCGTTCATATTATCAATACCGATGATGGTGGCATCCTTCACGTCCTTCAACAATCGCTTTATCAGGTTCGAGCCGATAAAGCCCGCGGCACCCGTCACAAAAATAGTTTTGCCGTTTAAGTCAATTCTTTCCATATTCCTTTATTAAGCGTCAATGCTGTGCAAATTTACGCACTAATCGGAACATTACCAAATAAATAGTAAAAATTTTGTAATTATTTGGTATTTCGCCCGATTTGCACTACCTTTGTCCCCATGATGAAGGTGAAGAACAGCGAACTACTACTCTCCTATATCCGGGAAGGTCGTACGATGACCCAGCGCGAGAAACTCTGGCTGATTGTCAGTCTGAGTATTCCCTCGATCCTGGCACAGATCTCTGCGACGGTGATGTTCTTCATCGACGCCTCGATGGTAGGACACCTGGGTGCGAAGGCCTCAGCCGCCATCGGACTGGTGGAATCGACAGGTTGGCTGATGGGCGGTCTGGCCTCAGCGGCGAATATGGGATTCTCTGTTCAGGTGGCCCACTTCATCGGTGCCAACGACTTCGAGGCGGCAAGGCGAGTACTGAGGCAATCGCTCGTCTGCTGTCTGATCTGGGCACTGATGATCTCACTGACATCCGTCATCATCGCTCCCTTCCTCCCCTACTGGCTTGGTGGTACGGAGGAGATTGCCCATGATGCCTCGCTCTACTTCGCTATCTTCGGCTTTGCCGGCATCTTCTTCCAGATGGAGGGTCTGGCTGGTTCGATGCTGAAATGCTCAGGTAACATGAAGATTCCCAGCATGCTGAACATCGGCATGTGCGTGATGGATGTCTGCTTCAACTACCTTTTTATTTATATGATGGATCTGGGTGTGATGGGTGCTGCCATCGGAACGGGACTCGCGATGCTGGTCACAGCAGCCCTGATGATGTATTTCCTATTGGTGAAGTCAAAGATGCTCGCATTGGTCAGACGACCTGGATCGTATAAGCCCAAAGAGACCACCATCAGAACGGCCATTAAGATCGGAGCACCCATGGGACTACAGCACATGCTGATGGGAGGGGCGTATGTCGTGAGTACCATGATTGTCGCGCCGTTGGGCACTATTGCCATCGCCGCCCACTCGCTGGCCATCACCGTTGAGAGTCTCTGCTATATGCCTGGCTATGGTATCGCCGAAGCCGCCACCACCCTCGTAGGACAGGGCATTGGTGCTGGCCAGAAACTGCTGACACGCTCGTTTGCCAGAATGTCTGTTGGTCTCGGCATCGTCGTGATGACCTTCATGGGTATCATGATGTGGATCTTTGCGCCAGAACTGATGAGCATCATGTCGCCTGTGGAAGAGGTGATCGCCCAGGGTACTCAGGTGCTCCGCATCGAGGCCTGGGCAGAACCGATGTTCGCTGCTGCCATCGTGGCCAACGGCGTTTTCATTGGTGCTGGCGACACGATGATCCCTGCTGCCATGAGCCTTTGTTCGATGTGGTTCGTGCGCCTGACACTCGCAGCCACCCTAGCGCCTAAGTTCGGACTGAAGGGTGTCTGGTCAGCCATGGCCATCGAACTCATCTTCCGTGGCAGCATTTTCCTCACCCGTCTCTTTAAAGGCAGATGGAGTGAGAAATTAAAAGTGAAGAGCGAAAAATAAGGGACAAAAAAAAGCCGCTCAAGGGTCATCAACGACTCAAGGGCGGCACCAACAATCTATGAATAACTAAAAACCTTTTCTAAGTAAAACGGAGTGTCACCACTGCGTCTGTTATCCTTACTTGCAATCTTCTTCCTAACGCCTTAGAAATACCTATTGCCAATCTTAACTAATAAAACCTAAAAACCTAACTAAAATATTAACTCTAACTAAAAACCTATTCTTACTAAATGTCTTTTTTCTTTTGACACTGCAAAGGTACGACGATTTTCGTTACGAACCATGAATTATGACTCGTTTTTGCATAAAAACCGCATTTCTTTTGATGTATGTCAAGTGTGTTGTGTGCGAACACACACAAATTGTGTCCGATAACAGCCAAAAAGAAGGTTTGAATAAGTGTTGGATTTACAATTGTGCGGCCACCTTGTTGGTGAGTTCCACAAATTCCGGGATGGAAAGTTGCTCAGGACGACGCGTCATCATCTCGTCTTCGAAGAACGCTGGAGAAACGGGATGGTCGCCATTGAAGATCTGACGGAGGGAGACACGGAGCATCTTACGGCGCTGGTTGAAGACGGTCTTCACCACACGACGGAAGAGACGTTCGTCACAGCCAAGGTCAGTCACCTCATTACGCGTCATGCGGATCACGGCACTCTGTACCTTGGGAGGGGGATTGAATACGCCAGGCTCGACGGTAAAGAGGTACTCCACATTGTACCAGGCCTGAATCAGGACAGACAGGATGCCATACTGTTTATTGCCAGGCTGTGAGGCCATGCGCAAGGCCACCTCATGCTGGATCATACCTGTACAACAGGGAATGAGATCCTTGTTGTCGAGCATCTTGAAGAATATCTGCGAGGAGATGTCGTATGGATAGTTGCCCGTCAGCACGAACTGCTGTCCGTCGAACACCTCGTGCAGATCCATCTTGAGGAAGTCGCCACCTATTATATTATTATCAAGACGGGGAAAATTCTCGCGGAGATAGGCCACCGACTCACGGTCGATCTCCACCACCTTAAAGGGGCGTGGTTTTTCCACGAGATACTGGGTCATGACACCCATGCCGGGTCCTACCTCCAGCACGGGGAGGTCAGGACACGCATCAACGGTGTCGGCAATGGCCTTGGCAATATTCAGGTCAGTCAGGAAATGCTGTCCGAGATTCTTTTTGGGGCGTACTTGTTTCATGCCGACAAAGGTACGAATAAAAGGGCAAAGCACCAAATAAAACACAAAAAAAGACGGACAAGATTCACATCTTACCCGCCTTCCTCTATACTTTCTAAGATCTAAAATCCTTACTTAACCTGTAGGTTCATGTCGTTGTTACCTTTGACGGCCTCAGCAACACATACTGCAACGACACATGTTACCAGAAATAATGCTGTCATAATCTTTACCTTTCTCTATAAGTTATCCTGTTTATGTCTTTTGACAGTGCAAAGATACGGTTGTTTGCGTGCACAGACAAGAAATTACATCAAAATGGACGAAAAAAAGTGGTTTCATTGACACGTATCAATTATTATTCGTATCTTTGCACCTATGGAAACCAATACCATCGCCATCAAAGCCGCCAAAATCATCTTCCCGATTCTGTTGGGAGGAGCCATCCTGTATTGGATGTACCGTGGTGAGGATTTCGGACGATTCATGCATGTGATGACGGATGAGATGGACTGGACGTGGATGCTCCTCTCCTTCCCTTTCGGTATCCTGGCACAGATGTTCAGAGGCTGGCGATGGAAGCAGACTCTGGAGCCCATCGACGAGCATCCACGGACCTCGACAAGTCTGAACGCCATCTTCCTGTCGTACGCCGTCAGTCTGATCATCCCCCGTCTGGGAGAGTTCACCCGTTGTGGCGTGTTGAAGCGCTACGACGGCGTGTCGTTCTCGAAAGCATTAGGTACAGTGGTCACAGAGCGCGCCATCGACACCCTACTGATGGGTGTGGTAGCCGGACTGACCCTCCTATTCGAACTGAGTATTTTCGGTACCTTCTTTGAACAGACGGGCACCAGTCTGGACACCATCCTCCAAAAATTCTCACTGACGGGCTACCTTGTCGTAGGCGTCTGTATCATAGCCATCCTGATCCTGTTGCACATTCTGTTCAGCAGCCTTAATATATATAGTAAGGTGAAAGCCACCATTCATGACATCTGGCAGGGCATTATCTCACTGAAAGGTGTCAGGAACCTGCCACTGTTCGTGTGCTTCACCCTCGGCATTTGGGTTAGTTACTTCCTGCACTATTACCTCACCTTCTTCTGTTTCGAGGCCACCAGTCACTTGGGACTGTCGTGCGCCATGGTGACATTCGTGGTAGGCTCCATCGCCGTCATCGTACCCACGCCCAATGGTGCCGGTCCCTGGCATTTCGCGGTGAAGACCATGCTGATCCTCTATGGTGTCGTCGATGAATACGCCCTCTACTTTGTACTCATCGTACATACCGTACAGACGATGCTCGTCGTTGCCCTCGGCATCTACGCTTGGGCAGCCCTCTCATTTACGAAACGTATCAATCAAAAACAACAATAGTATGAGTGAAATTAAGAACTTAAAGCCGGAATGCATCTGGCGCAACTTTTACAAACTGACACAGGTACCACGTCCCAGTGGACATTTGGAGAAGATTCAGCAGTTCCTGCTCGACTTCGGTAAGGAGGCAGGCGTGGAAGTATTCAAAGACCCTGCCGACAACATCGTGATGCGCAAGCCCGCCTCACCAGGTATGGAGAACAAGAAGGGCGTGATCCTGCAGGCCCACATGGACATGGTGCCGCAGAAGACCCCAGAGAGTACGCATAACTTCGAGACTGATCCCATCGAGCCATGGATCGACGGTGAATGGGTGAAGGCCAAGGGTACAACCCTCGGCGCCGACAACGGACTCGGTGTGGCTGCCATCATGGCCATCATGGAGGACAAGACGTTGAAACACGGACCCATCAATGCCCTGATCACGGCCGATGAGGAGACGGGTATGTTTGGTGCCAACGCCCTACCTGAGAACGAACTGCAGGGCGATATCCTGATGAACCTCGATTCCGAGCACTGGGGTAAGTTCGTCATTGGCTCGGCTGGTGGTATCGACGTCACCGCCACCCTTGATTATAAAGAGGTGGAGACTGATGCTGACGATGCTGCTGTGAAGGTCACCGTCAAAGGACTGCGTGGCGGACACTCTGGTTTGGAGATTCACGAAGGCCGTGGCAATGCCAATAAGTTGCTCGTCCGTCTGGTACGTGAAGCCATCGAAGATTACGAGGCCCGTCTGGCCAGTTGGCAGGGCGGTAATATGCGCAATGCCATTCCTTTCAAGGCCGAGGCTGTACTCACGCTGCCGAAAGAAAATGTTGAAGCCCTGAAGGAACTCGCACAAGACTGGCTTGAGGACTTCACTGATGAGTATAAGGGTATCGAGAGTGGTATCGAGGTGATCTGCGAGGATGTGGAAACACCGAAGATGGAAGTTCCTGTGGAGATTCAGGACAACCTCATCGATGCCATCTACGCCTGTCACGACGGTGTGATCCGCATGATCCCCAGTTATCCCAGTGTCGTAGAGACCTCCTCTAACCTCGCTATTATTAATATAGGTGGAGGTAAGGCCTCATTGCAGATTCTGGCACGCTCCAGTCGTGAGGACATGAAGGACTATATCGTAAAGACCCTCGAAAGCTGCTTCAACATGGCTGGCATGAAGGTCGAGACGGCTGGCAGCTATGGCGGTTGGGATCCGAACCCCGATTCTGAGATTCTGAACCTGTTGCTGAAGGAGTACAAAGAACTGTTCGGCAGCGAAGGTATCGTTCAGGTTGACCATGCCGGACTGGAGTGTTCTGTCATCCTCGGTAAATATCCCTGGCTGGATGTCGTCAGCCTCGGTCCTACGATGAAGTCGCCCCACACCACTACCGAGCGCGCCCTCATCGAGACCGTCGAACCCTTCTGGACCCTGCTGAAAAAGACGCTTGAGGATATCCCCGAGAAGTAAAAAATTGAAAAAGTAAAAATATCAAAGAAGAAAAATGCAGACTTGCCAAGCAAATCTGCATTTTTTTACTTTGAACTACGTTCGAAAATACTCACGCTCGAAAAAACTCAAATAAAATTTGGTTTTCTGCTCGCTTATTCGTATCTTTGCAGCCGATAAACCAAAATAATAACAAAAAATGGACGATTACCCGGCGGACAATTACGATTTGTAAAGGCGGGGGATGGCGAGCAAGGCTGCTAATCCCTTTGCCGCTAAAACCATTTCATTAACGAAAACAGGATTAGCACAATGAAGACTTTCTGGAACACCCAAGGCGGACTGAGCCAACTCACAGAGTGGCAGCCCAATTGCTGGATACAGGTGACATGCCCCACCGAAGAGGACCAGCGCGAACTCGAGGAGAAGTTTAACATCCCCGACTACTTCATGTCGGACATCAGCGATACCGACGAGCGTGCCCGTTATGAGTACGACGACGGTTGGATGCTGATCATCCTCCGTATTCCCTACGTCAAAGAAGTACGGTCGAGGACGCCTTATACCACCGTACCGCTGGGTATCATCCACAAGCGCGACGTCACCATCACCGTCTGCTACTACGAGACGAACATGATGATCGACTTCGTCAGTTTCCAACAAAAACGCAACGAAGGCTTTACCGACCATGTCGATATGATCTTCCGTCTGTTCCTCTCCAGTGCCGTCTGGTACCTGAAGCGCCTGAAGCAGATCTCAATGCTCATCGACAAGGCCAAGCGCAACCTGGATCGCGAGGTGAACAATGAAAGCCTGATCGGTCTCAGCCGTCTGCAGGACTCACTCACCTACTTCCAGACTTCCATCCGAGGCAACGAGACCCTGCTCTCGAAACTGAAGTTCAAACTGCAGATCGACGAACTGGATGCCGACCTCATCGAGGACGTCAACATCGAGATGACCCAGGCGCGCGAGACCACCAGTATCTACTCCAACATTCTCGAATCGACGATGGACACCTATCAGAGTATCATCAACAACAACATGAACACCGTGATGCGTACCCTGACATCCGTCACCATCATCATGATGATCCCCACGCTCATCACCTCCATGTTCGGTATGAACCTCGTCAACGGCATGGAATCAAAGCCCTGGGGATTTGTCATTGCCATCATCCTTTCGATAGCCGTATCGGGCTGTTGTTGGTGGTTTTTCCGTCACAAAAGGCTTGTTTAGCATCTTTTAACTTTATATAAGGTATTATTTTTGACTTTTTTCGTAATTTTGACCCCAAATAGGCCGTACACAGACGGTTGTGCGGCCATAATTGATGGTGCGCCGCATCATAAATAAGAATGGTCAATAACTAAAAAAGTTAAATGATGAACTCTCAAGACAATGCCCTTGAAAAGGGTCTGAACGAAGAAATCAAGGAAGAGGTTGCCCAGACACCAGTAGAAAAACCAGTGGCTGAGAGCGCTCCCCAAGTAGAAACCGAAGAAGCCGAAGTTCCCGCTGAGGCCCCTGCCGAGGCAGAGGAAGAACAGCCGCGTAAGGTCTATGAGACCAAGGCTGAGATTCTGGAGCGTGTGCGGGAGATCGCCCATGGTGACGAGGCACCTCAGAAGGACGAGGTCGATTACCTGAAGACCGCCTTCTACAAGTTGCACATTGCCGAGCGCGAAGCCAAACTGAAGGCTTACATCGACGGTGGAGGCGACCCCGAACAGTATCAGATCACGCCCGACGAGGCTGAGGAAGCCTTCAAGGCCGAAATGGGTATCATCAAGGAGAAACGTGCCAAGATCTTCAAGGAGCAGGAAGCAGAGAAGCAGGAGAATTTGACGAAGAAACTGGCCATCATCGATAAGATCAAGACCATGATCACCACGCCAGAGGAAGCCAATAAGAGCTATAAGGAATTCCAGACTCTGCAGCAGCAGTGGCGCGAGATCAGGAACGTACCCGCTGAGAAGGCCAACGAACTGTGGCGCAACTACCAGTTGTATGTCGAACAGTTCTACGATATGCTCCGTCTGAACAGTGAGGCCCGTGAACTTGACTTCAAGAAGAACCTGGAAGCCAAGACCCGTCTGTGTGAGATCGCAGAGAAACTCGCCGACGAGGAAGACGTGATCAGCGCCTTCCACCAGTTGCAGAAACTGCACCAGGAATACCGCGAGATCGGTCCCGTGGCCAAGGAGCAGCGCGAGGAGATCTGGAACCGCTTCAAGGCCGCTTCCACCGTTATCAACAAGCGTCATCAGCAGCACTTCGAAGGTATCCGTGCCAAGGAGGAAGACAACCTCGTGCGCAAGACGGCCCTCTGTGAGCAGGTAGAGGCCATCGCCGCCGCAGAGAACAAGGGCAGTGGTGACTGGGAGAAGCACACCAAACAGATCATCGACCTACAGACCGAATGGAAGACCATCGGCTTCGCCCCTCAGAAGATGAACGTGAAGATCTTCGAGCGTTTCCGTGCCGCCTGCGACGACTTCTTCGGACGTAAGGCAGAGTATTTCCGCACGCTGAAGGACACCTTCAAGGAGAATGCCGACAAAAAGCGCGCCCTCATCGAAAAAGCCAAGGCCCTGCAGGATTCCACCGAATGGAAATCGACAGGTGATAAGTTGATTGCCCTCCAGAAAGAATGGAAGACCATCGGCATGGTGCCCAAGAAACTGGGCGACCAACTGTGGGAGGAGTTCCTCGGTGCCTGCAACAAGTTCTTTGAAGCCCGTAAAGCCGCAGGTGCAGGACAGCACAGCGAGGAGTATGGCAACCTGAGTAAGAAGCGTGAGGTGATCGAGAAACTGAAGGCCGTCGCCGAGGAGGCTGGAGAGAACATCCAGGAGAAGGTACAACAGCTTGTCGAAGAGTATAATGCCATCGGACACGTACCTTTCAAGGAGAAAGACAAGGTATATGAGGAGTACCACGCCGTACTCGACAAACTCTATAAGGATCTGAACATCTCTGTGGCCAAGCGCCGTCTGAGCAACTTTAAGCAGAACCTCAAGCAGGTGGCTGAGCGCGGGGAAAATGCCCTTGACAACGAGCGTGCCCGTCTGTTCCGTCAGTACGAGACCATCAAACAGGAGGTACAGACCTACGAGAACAACCTCGGTTTCCTGAATGCCAGTTCCAAGAAGGGTAACAGCCTCATCGATGAGATGAACCGTAAGGTTCAGAAACTCAAGGACGACATGAACCTCGTCCGCGAGAAGATCAAGGCCATTGATGCCGAGAATGCCAATAAGGAATAATTTTGAAGTTAATATCAAATTTTTCCGCAAAAAATTTTGGTAATTCCAGAAAAAGCAGTACCTTTGCACCCGCAAATAAAAAATGCGGGATATTTTGGGGTATGGTGTAATGGTAACACTACAGATTCTGGTCCTGTCATTCTTGGTTCGAGTCCGAGTACCCCAACAACAAGAGGTTTCCAAGTTGGAAGCCTCTTATTTTTTATCCCAAAATCAAAATATATTTTAATTTATTTTGAATTTTGCTCAAATTGCATTACCTTTGTCGAACAAATCACATATTATTATTTAATGACAGAACTAGTAAAGACAATTACTGAAGCCATACAGGAAAAGAAAGGAAGCAATATCGTCATTGCCGACCTGACAAAGATAGAAGGCACCATCTGCCGATACTTCATGATATGCACAGGCAATTCCCCCACGCAGGTAGATGCCATCACAGACTCCATCTGTGACATGGCGCGTGAACGCCTGAAGGAGAAGCCGACACACGTGGTGGGACGGGAGAACGCCCAGTGGGTAGCCATGGACTATGGTGACGTGCTGGTGCATATCTTCCTGCCCGATGTCAGGGAATATTACGACCTGGAGCACCTCTGGGAGGATGCACCGTTGACGAGAATCCCAGACCTGGATTAAACATTAAACATTAAGCATTAAAGATTAAAGATTAGATGGACAATAAACAGATACAGAATAATAACAGCGGAAATGGCCCGAAGATGAACATGCCCAAGTTCAATATGAACTGGATCTATGTGGTGGCCATCATCGCGCTGGGCCTGCTCTACTTCTCCAGTGGAGGTTCCACGAACAGCAGCATCACGAAGAATGCATCCTACTCCGACTTCAAGGATATGGTGAACCACAGCTATGCCTCGAAGATCGTCGTGAACAAGGGGCAGGGCGTCCTGAAGATGTACGTCAAGCCGGAGCATATCCGCGACGTGTTCCACCAGAGTGCCCAGCAGACGGGCGCAGAACCCTACGTGGAGGTGGAGTTCGGAAGTACGGACCAGGTGGAGGAGTTTATCAACCAAGCCCGTGAGGACAAGGTCTTTACGGGTGATTTCACCTACGAGAACCGCAAGGAGAACGAGATGTTCAACATGTTGTTCTATAATCTCCTGCCGATCTTTATCATTGTCGGCCTGTGGATCTTCTTCATGCGTCGCATGGGCGGCGGAGGCATGGGGGCCGGCGGTGGTGTGTTCAGCGTCGGCAAGTCGAAGGCCAAGATGTATGAAAAGGGCGGCGACCTGGGTATTACGTTCAAGGACGTGGCCGGACAAGCCGGTGCCAAACAGGAAGTACAGGAGATCGTGGATTTCCTGAAAAACCCGCAGAAATATACCGACCTCGGTGGTAAGATTCCCAAGGGCGCCCTCCTGGTAGGTCCTCCGGGAACGGGTAAGACGCTGTTGGCGAAGGCTGTCGCTGGTGAGGCTGGCGTACCCTTCTTCTCGATGAGCGGCTCCGACTTCGTGGAGATGTTCGTTGGTGTGGGTGCCAGTCGTGTGCGCGACCTCTTCCAACAGGCCAAGCAGAAGTCACCCTGTATCATCTTCATCGATGAGATCGACGCCGTGGGCCGTGCCCGTTCAAAGAACCCTGCCATGGGCGGTAACGACGAGCGCGAGAACACGTTGAACGCCCTGCTGACAGAGATGGACGGCTTTGGCACCAACTCCGGTGTCATCATCCTCGCTGCCACGAACCGTGCCGACATGCTCGACTCCGCCCTGCTCCGTGCAGGCCGCTTCGACCGTCAGATCCACGTCGATCTCCCCGACCTCAACGAGCGTAAGGAGGTCTTCAAGGTACATCTGAAGCCCGTAAAGACCGACGATAGCGTGGATATCGACTTCCTCGCCCGTCAGACACCAGGCTTCTCAGGTGCTGATATCGCCAACGTCTGCAACGAGGCAGCCCTGATTGCTGCCCGGCATAACAGTCAGACGGTTGGAAAACAGGACTTCCTCGATGCCGTCGATCGCATCATCGGCGGTCTGGAGAAGAAGACCAAGGTGATGACACAGGCCGAGAAACGCTCCATCGCCATCCACGAGGCAGGCCACGCCACCATCTCGTGGTTCACGGAGTTTGCCAACCCGCTGGTGAAGGTCTCGATCGTGCCCCGTGGCCAGGCCCTGGGCGCTGCCTGGTACCTACCTGAGGAGCGTGTGCTCCAGACCAAGGAGGCCATGCTCGACGAGATGTGCTCACTGCTGGGTGGCCGTGCCGCCGAGGAACTCTTCGTGGGCCATATCTCCACTGGTGCGATGAACGACCTGGAGCGTGTCACCAAACAGGCCTACGGCATGATTGCCTTCGCCGGTATGAGCGACAAACTGCCCAACGTATGCTACTATAACAACGCGGAATACCAGTTCCAGCGTCCATACTCGGAGACAACTGCCAAGGTGATGGACGACGAGGTGCTGAAGATGATTGACGAACAGTACCAGCGTGCCAAGCAGATCCTGACGGAGCACAAGGACGGTCACGCCCAACTGGCACAGTTGCTCATCGATCGTGAGGTGATCTTCGCCGAGGATGTCGAGAAGATCTTTGGCAAGCGTCCTTGGACGAGCCGCGCCGAGGAACTCCTCGAGGCCCAGATGAAGGCCGATGCCGAGCGTATGGCCGAGGAGCGTGCCAAGGAGTTGGAGGCCGAAGCTAATCACGAAGAAGACAAGAAAGAAGAAGCATAAAGGGATATGAAGAATTTTATCGTCAGAACCATCACGGCGGTATTTTTCGTGGCCGCCATCGTCACATGCTTTCTGCGTGCAGAAGCTATGATCCTGCTCTTTGCCCTCGTCACAGGACTCACCGTCTGGGAGTTTTCCGGTCTGGTGAACAACAGGGGCAGTGTCACCGTCAACCGCATGATCTCCACCGTGGCGGGCGTGTATTTCTTCTTCGCCATGGCGGGCTATAACAGCGGCATCGTCTCTGCGGGCGTGTTCATCCCCTACCTCATCACCCTCATCTACCTGATGGTGGCCGAACTCTACCTGAAACAGGAGGATCCCGTCCACGACTGGGCCTACACGATGTTGAGCCAACTCTACATCGCCCTGCCCTTCTCGCTGCTTAGCGTACTGGCTTTCCGCTCCGTGGGCAGCGACATCGTCTATACCTGGCACGTGTCCCTCTCCGTGTTCGTGTTCCTCTGGATCAACGATACGGGTGCCTACATCTGCGGATCGTTATTGGGCAAGCACAAGCTCTTCCCACGCATCTCCCCGGGCAAGAGTTGGGAGGGCAGCATCGGCGGCGGCATCCTCGTGATCCTCAGCGCATGGGGACTGTCTCAACTGTGCGCTACAGGCGCACTGGGGGACTGTCCTCTTGTGCTGAGCCCCCTCGAATACATGGGTCTCGGACTGACGGTGGTCATCTTCGGCACCTGGGGCGACCTCATCGAGTCACTCTTCAAGCGTACCCTCGGCATCAAGGACAGCGGAAATATCCTGCCAGGTCACGGAGGCATGCTCGACCGTTTCGACTCCTCCCTGCTTGCCATCCCCGCCGCCGTCGTGTATCTCTACACGCTGACAATGATCTAGGGCACAATGGGGCCAGGCCCCTGTGTGCCCTTTTTATTTGTTTTTCTTTTCAATTCGTTTGGTTACGCCGATGGCACCCGTGGGACAGACGAGGCGGCAAAGGTGACAACCGACACATTTCGTACCCACGATACGGGGTTGGCGGGTCTCTTTGTCGAAGACAATCGCCTGATGGCCACCATCACTGCATGAGATCTCACAGCGTCCGCAACCAACACACAGTTCCTTGTCAATCTTCGGGAAGATAATGGTAGTGCGATCCAGATTATCGGGCTTCATAAACGACGGCAACTGCTCGCCCACCAACGCCTGCAGATGGGTGATATTGCGTTTAAACATATAGCGCTGGAGTCCTAGTATGAGATCGTCTATGATACGATAGCCGTATTGCATCACAGCGGTACATACCTGTACGTTATTACATCCCAACTGGATAAACTCCAAAGCATCGCGCCACGTCTGGATACCACCGATACCGCTCAGTTCCGTCTTCTTCGGCATCTCGGCGAGTTCAAGCACATGACGCAGAGCGATCGGACGGACAGCACGGCCAGAGTAGCCGGAGACCGTCCGCTGTCCTGCCACTTCGGCATCCATGTCCATCGTCACACTCTTGATGGTGTTGATGGCAGAGATGGCATCGGCACCAGCCTCTACACAAGCCTCGGCGGGTTCTGTGATATGGGTGATATTGGGTGTCATCTTCGAAATGACAGGAATCTTCACACTGCCTTTGACACAGGCGGTATAGGCCTTCACCAGTTCTGGACTCTGACCGACGTCGCTGCCCATACCCTCGTACTTCATCTGCGGACAGGAGAAGTTCAACTCTACGGCGTCGCAGCCTGCCTCTTCGGCCATTTTCGCCAGTCTGATCCACTCTTCTTCGTTCTGTCCCATGATAGAGGCTACCACCACCTTCGTAGGATAGTCCCACTTCAGCTGGTGCAGAATCTTAAAGTCCTCCTCCACAGGGTTCTCGCTCAACTGTTCCATGTTACGGAAACCGTAGAAGTCGCCGTGGGTGGCATTGTTGTGCATGGCATCGAAGCGCGGCGACACCTCCTTGATCTCCTGCATGCAGATGGTCTTATAGAACACACCAGCCCAGCCGGCATCGAAAGCATGCGCCACCATCTCGTAGTTGGTACACACCGCCGATGAGGCTAGGAAGAACGGATTCTCACAACGTATGCCGCAGAAGTCGATGGTCAGATCGGGATAATGGCTGTCATCGACATCATCGGGGTTGATGCTACGCAGCATCTCCTTGATGCGGATGGGCCAGTTGTAGTGGATACAAGCCTGCTCTGCCCTTTCCAGGTCGGCATCGCTACAATCCTTCACCCAGCGCAAGGCGGGCTTGTGGTTGTCGAAACGGATGGCACGAATAGCCCGTGCAGGGTCGCCCGTCTTACAGGCTTTGGTACATGGCGCATCCTGACACAGCAAACAACGGCTGGCCTCCTCATAGATATTTATTCGCTTACTCATAGTTGTATTGTTATTAGTAATACACTTTCATGTTTTTGCTATCCCAGAGATGTTTGTCGGTCAATTTCAATTCGGGGATTACCGGTAAACAGAGGAAAGACATGGTGATGAACGGCGCATGCATCGGGCATCCGGCCCTACGTGCCATCTCTGTGAGTAGAATGCAACGGTAAGCCACCTCGTGACCACTTAACGGCGACATCAGCCCGGCAATGGGCAGTGCCAGGTCGGTCATGTCATGGCCGGCTACAGCCACCTGTCCGCCCCTCATCTCGATGACGCGGTTGATCGCTTTCACCAGATATTCGTCGTTGGCACCGATGGCCACGATGTTATGACAGTCGTGAGCCACTGAACTCGCAATGGCACCGTTGGTCAGGCCAAAGCCACGCACCAGCCCCACCATTGGCCGCACGTCAGGCTGATAACGGTTCAGCACCACCATCTTCTGTACCTCACCCCAGGTATATCTGGATCCGTCGAAGAAGTTGGTTTTCACCTTAATGGCATCATGGCCCGTATATAGACTGCCGTCAACAGCGCGTATCACATGTAGCGTGTCATATTTCTGTACATCAAAGGAGATGTCTTCCTCCTTGATGGGCTTGGCCTCAAAACGGTTGGGGAAGAAAGACTCATGGTTTTCCTCCATGTGGATATAATGCTGACGGACAGAACCAAAGGAGGTATTGCAGTCGAAGACCTCAACACCCTTTATGACGGTCTGCAACACGCGGAAATACGGATTGAGCGCATCGACAACGACAAAGTTGGCGGCATCGTCCTCTTGCAGCATACCCCATTTCAGATGATAGTGACGCTGCGGATTGATACTGGCAGCCATCAAGATTTTCCATATGTCGTAGCCATCAGCCAGAGCGCGTCTCACCATCAGGTTGATATGCCCGCGCACCAGGTCGTCGGGATGACAGTCATCGGTACAGAACATGACCATATTGGGCGACTCGCCTATCAGCGGATAGAGATTCTCAAAGTCCTTGGCAGCACTACCATTGCGAATAATCACCTTCATGCCGGCAGAGATACAGGCGCGCCCTTCTTCGATGGAGGTACACTCATGATCGGTTGAGATGCCTGTCATGGCATAGCGTTCACGATTGTTGCCCGTCAGTCCAGGGGCATGACCATCGATGGGTTTTCCGTATTTATGTGCGGCGCGTATCTTAAGCATCACCTCTGGGTCGTTGCCAAGTACACCTGTGAAGTTCATCATCTCACCCAGCACGCCGATGTCGTCACGAGCCATCAACTCTTCCACCCCAGCGGCATCAATCACGGCACCGCTGGTCTCGATGTCAGGCGAATAGCAAGGCACGCAACTGGGCGCGGCAAAGCAGAAGTTGAACGTAGCATCGCGCCCTGACCGTATCATATAATCCACACCCTCAATACCCAGTACATTGCCAATTTCGTGCGGATCGGCAATCACTCCGATGGTACCGTGGCTGGATGCCAGATGAGCAAACTCGTAGGGTGTCATCATACTACTCTCTATATGCACGTGGCTGTCGATAAAGCCTGGCATCAGATAGGGCCAAGTCTTACCGTTGTCAGGCAAATTGCACCGCTTCACCTGCTTGATGTAATCTCCCTCAACCACAACTTCGCCATCGTATATTTCGCGGCTAACCACATCAACGATATGTCCTAAGTATTTTTTCATTGCGTAATATTTATTCCTGATTACCTTATTGTTTTATTCGTTTATCAGGCACTGGCCGGTCATTTCCTTGGGCTGTTGCAGGCCCATGATGTGGAGGACGGAGGGGGCCACGTCGGCCAGGATGCCGCTGCGCACCGTCGCGTTCTTGTTCGCGGTTACGTAGATGAAGGGGACGGGATTCGTGGAGTGAGCAGTGTTAGGCGTGCCGTCGGCATTGATGGCGTGGTCGGCGTTGCCGTGGTCGGCAGTGATGATGGTCTCATAGCCCATTGCCTTGGCCGTTTCCACGACCTCGTTCAGGCACTGATCGATGGTCTTCACAGCCTGTTCGATGGCGGTATAGACGCCCGTGTGACCCACCATGTCGGCGTTGGCGAAGTTCACCACGATCCAGTCGTACTTGTCGGTTTTGAGCGCCTCGACGAGCTTGTCCTTCACCTCATAGGCCGACATCTCGGGCTGCAGGTCGTAGGTGGCCACCTTGGGCGAGGCGACCAGGATGCGGTCTTCACCTGTGAATGGCTCTTCGCGGCCTCCGTTGATGAACGAGGTGACGTGGGCATATTTCTCGGTCTCGGCGATGTGCAGCTGCTTCAGGCCCTTGCTGGCGATGTATTCGCCGAGGGTATTATTCAGATTGTCCTTGGGGAAAATAATATGTACGCCCGTGAAAGAGTCGTCGTAGGGCGTCATGCAGTAGTACTGCAGATTGGGAATGGCCGTCATGCCCTGCTCCGGCATGTCTTGCTGCGTGAGCACGATGGTCAGTTCCTTTGCGCGGTCGCTGCGGAAGTTGAAGAAGATGACCACGTCGCCCTCGCGGATGCGGCCGTCGATATTGCCGTTGACGAGCGGCTCCATGAACTCGTCGGTGTTTTTTTGCTCCTCGGTATGACTGTCATAGCATGACTGTACGCCCGCCACCATGTCGCTCACCTCGCGTCCCTTGCCGTCAACGAGCAGGTCGTAGGCCAGTTTGATGCGGTCCCAGTTTTTGTCACGATCCATGGCATAAAAACGACCGATGACAGATGCGATGGCACCTGTGCCCACTTGGTTGATATGCTGCTGCAAATCAGCGATGAACCCCTTGCCCGCCCTCGGATCGGTATCACGCCCATCCATGAAGCAGTGCACATAGCAGTTCTGGACGTCGTACTCCTTGGCGATGTCGATGAGTTTCAGCAGGTGGTCCAGCGAGGAATGAACGCCACCCGTGGAAGTCAGGCCCATCAGGTGCAGGCTCTTGCCATTGGACTTGGCATAGCTGTAGGCCGCCTTGATCTCCGGGTTCTCCAGGATGGAATTGTCGGCACAGGCGCGGTTGATCTTCACCAGGTCCTGATAGACGATGCGCCCGGCGCCGATGTTCAGGTGGCCCGTCTCCGAGTTTCCCATCTGTCCGTCGGGCAGCCCCACGTACTCGCCCGAGGCCTGCAGTTCGGTGTTAGGATAGCTGGCCTTCAGGTAGTCCATGTAGGGCGTAGCGGTCTGTGCTATCACGTCCCCCAGGCCCTTGTCGCCGATGCCCCAGCCGTCGAGAACAATCAGCAGCGCCTTCTTGGCGTGGCTGTCGTCCTTCGTCACAGCGTTGTCATCAATCGACATACACGCCGTCAGCACCGATGCGCCACAGACGAGGATGGCAAGGATAAATAATAATCTCTTCATTTTCACTATCAGATTGTTTTAAGTTATTATTATCGGTTTTAATATTTCGTCGCTTCTGCGGCAAATTTAGCAAAAACATTCCAAACTACCTAACAAAAATGCCCTCACATGCAAATTTTTCATATTTTGAAAGTCAAATTGCATATTTTGAATGTCGAGGGTCAAAAAAGGGTACGTATCCTCAAAATACGTACCCTGATTTTTACATGCAATGTTAAAGGAGCCTTTTACGCAAACAATTCGTCCATCTGGACTTGTCGCTGTACAATACCGCTGTGTTTGCCGTAAGTTATGCCGAATGTCGTCACCATGGTCATGTGAACGGTTTGCTTAGCACTAAGCGTCTTCTTAAGCGATTCAATACGATTCTGTAGTTTGTCCGCTTCGTCTTTATCAATTGTGTATGGCGTGCTGGCAAACTTCATCTCGCATAGATTCACCACATTGTCAGCCCTCATTATCAGCAAGTCGATTTGTGCGCCTACGTATTCGTCATCACCTTTTACTGCCCAAGCTGAAACGGTTGATTTCACACCGCCTATTTCCAATGCTTTCAGTATCTGTGTGATATGTTGCCAACAGACTTCCTCGAACGCCACTCCACGCCACGACTTCATGATGTCGGAAGTGATATGGTCGGTCATAAACGACGCATCCATCATGTGAGGCTCTACGTATTTCTGCCAGAAGAGACAGAAACTATCCATCAGTTTGTAGTGCTCCACGTTGCCAGGCTGACCATATGGAACATAACGCAGGATAAAATCGCTCTCTGCCAATGCTTTTAGTGTATCAGAAAGACCTCCACCCAGTGGAAGACCGGTATTGGCTGCAATTTCCTCGCGAGTAAAACCACTGTGACGTGTAGCTAGGAAACGCACAATCTTCTTACAACTCTCGGCATTATCGAACACTGCACGAAACAGTCGGTTGAACTCATCTTTCAGTTTCGGATTACGTCCGAAAAGCAAGCTCTCGACATTCCCCTCGAAGCTCAAGCCTTTGCGGAAGTAACTGAGATAATAAGGTATGCCGCCAAACACCATATATGTCTGCACAATATCGTAACGCGATAGTTCTATCTGCTCCGCAGCAAAAAACTCCTCACACTCTTTTAAGGTAAAAGGCAGCAGTTTCATCTCGCAGGTCAGGCGACCATAAAGTCCACCATGGTTGTAAGAGAGATTCTTCAGAATCCATGACGTAGCACTTCCACAAACAATCAGCATCATGTTATCCCTACCACTGCACCATCCGTTGGCAAAATTCTCAAAGGCAGACAGGAAGCCAGATTTTGGTGTGTCCATCCAAGGCAGTTCATCGATGAACACCACCTGACGGTTTCCATCGTCAAGTTTAGTGAGCAATTGCTCTAACTGGAAAAACGCTTCCATCCATGTCTTAGGCTTTTTATAACCCTCCAGACCATGATTCAATAACGAATAATAGAAGCTCTCCAGTTGCGTCTTCAGGCGATTCTTCTCTTCTTCCTGGTCTACGGGCGAAACACCTGTATGCTGAAAGGTGATTCTTCCTATAAAGGTCTGTTTAATCAGAAAGGTCTTCCCTACACGACGACGACCGTAAACAGCAATAAACTCCGAACGGTCACTCTGATAATGTCGTTCCAGTTCCTGAATTTCTAATTTTCTGCCAATTATTGTACTCATTGATATGCTATATTTTGCCACAAAGATACAAAAAACATGCTTCTCGGCAAAATATAATATACTAAATTCTGCCGAATCTAAGTATTTTTAACTAAACTTGGCAGAATATAGCAATAATAACGACCGCTACCCCATAAAGAGTGGCGGTCGATTTGTGGTTAAATTCCTGATAAATTACGGCTCGTAAGCAGCGAAGTGGCAGAGTCGAGCGCACCCCTCACATTTACTTGAACATCTCTTTGACGGCAGCGGCTCGTAGATCCTTGAAACGGATGGTCTGAGGACTGTCGTTCAACATAACATTATAGGAGTGAGGCACACCATGCTCCACATGTGAATCTGCTTGAACGCCTGCCTGCTTTAACTGATCTATGAAGGCCACATCCTCATGAACAAATAGATCGAGAGTACCGACAATGAGGAAGGTACTGGGGAACCATTTGAGCTGCGCTGGATGGGGTACTTCGCATCGAACAGCTGGCGCAGGATTGTGACCAGACGGTCGGCAATCTGCACGTTGCACACCATCTCGCCCACGTGCATCTGGTTGTCGTAGTCCCAGTGCAAGGCTCGCACATGGCGCAGGTCGTCACGCCCGATGTAGGGATTCTCCTTGAAGGTCTTGCCCTGCATGCGCGCCCATACGCCATCGGGAATCGGTTCGGCAGCAAAGCACTTGTCAATGCCTCCGTAGGCTGCAACGACCTCGGCAGTCACCGTACTTCCAGCCTGCCACTCCGTGAGCACCGTCGTGTCGGGCACACTAGGGTTATCACTATTGCTGCACGATGTCAGCACGCTTGCGTCGCAGATCAGGATGGCTACTATCATCCAATAGAAAATCTTCTTTTGCATCGTCTTATTGTTTTAAGTTTAAGTTATAGTGCAAAGATAAGAAAAAATCGCATTTGAGGGTGTCAGGGTGTCACAACCCTTTGTACATCGGCATTTGCACCCTGTTTAAAGGGTGTCAAGGGTGTCACGAGGGTGTCATTTCCGCTGAATTCTCGAGAGAATTGAAGCAAAAAGCAGTCCTTTTGCATCGTCAGGAGCCTCTTAACGATCAAATTCTCGAGAGAATTCATTTACAGGAATATGTTGCACCCTTGTGACACCCTTGACACCCTCCAAAAGTGGGTGCATCCCCTGTGTTTATCGGCATTGTGACACCCTGACACCCTATTTTTCAAAATTTACTTGCTTGTGCGGTCGATATAATCCATGATAATCTCTACTGCATCGTCCTCACTCAGGTCATCCATCGAGATAACGAGCTGGTAGTTGCGCGTGTCGTAGCGCGAGGTGTTCTCATATTTCTTGATGTAGGCCTCGCGGCTGGCGTCCATCTTCGCAATGATGTCGCGGGCTTCCTGTTCGCTGACATTCTGGCGGTACATAACGCGCTGGACACGATGCTCCATCGAAGCCTGGATGAAGATATTCAGGTGGTTGGGCCACTCACGGAACACGATGAAGCCTGTGCGACCTGCCACAACGCATGATGACTCCGTGGCCAGTTCCTGCAGAATGCGCTTCTCGGTCTCAAACATGGAGGCATTGTCGAGTTTTGTTTCAGCATCCATAGGCATGCTGGCACTGCTGATGAGTGTCTGGTAGTAGTTGTTGATGTCGTTCCACCATGATTTCTTCTGTGCCTTGATTTCTTCGATGCGCTCAGGAGAGAGCCCGAACTTTTGAGTCAGACCGTCGATAACAGCCTTGTCGCAGTACTTCACGTCCAACTTCTCGGCCAACTTACGGCCTACGGTTCGTCCACCCGTTCCGACTTCGCGGTTGATGGTGATGACAAATTTTTCGTTCTTGTTCATAATAGTTATTTTTATTGCGTTTAAGTTTGTTTTATAATTTTCGTAAATTGGTCTTATAGGAACTGGGTCATGTACACGGGGAGTAACAATGTTGCCATGTCCCTCTTCAAATCTTTTGTGTATATGAGATAACTTCTTTCAACGATGTGGGAATACTTCTCGCAGAAAACATCCAACGACTTATGCGCCTTGTAACCAGAGGACTTGACTTCTATCGGGTGAAGCTTGGCACCTCGTGACAACAGGAAATCTATCTCAAGGGCACACCGGGGCCAGGCCCTAGTGTGCCCTGGCCTTCAGACTACTCCAACGGGATCTCCGGATGCTGAACGGCGAGCGGCAGGTCTTTCTGCGAAAGGTAGAACATGTAGAGGATGACAGGCTTTGTGCCTCGGTTCTCGCCGTGGTGGATGGTGTTTACCATCTCGACGACGGCCTCGCCCTCATGCACGGTCTTCTCCTTGCCGTCCTGGCCGATGATGGTCAGCTCGCCCTGTACTAGTATGCCGTAGTTCATCACGGGATGGTGGTGCCATCCCAACTTCTGTCCGGCGGGGAACTCGTATTTCACGGCCACCAGTTCAGGGCGGCCCTGCAGATAGTCGGGCAGCTCCACGCCGTCCCAGCTCTGAGACGTACGAATCAGTTCCGTCGATACCACCTGCGGTTTCACCGTATTGTCGGCATTCGCCTCCTCGCAGGAAGTCAGTGATACACTTACTGTCGTTGCGCCGCAAACGAGGGTGACGGCGAGCACCCAATGCATCATCTTTTTCATATCGTTTGTAATTAAGTTATATTTTCTATCACTAAGTGTCTCATGGGGTGTCCGCCCCATACATTGTCATCAAGATAGCGGAAACCTATCTGAGTGTACAGATGTTCTGCCTCAGGGTTTCCACTGTCCACCAAGAGCCCTACTGAAGGCATCCCTAAGGAACCCGCCTTCCTGATGATGGCTTTGATCAAGGCTGTGGCAATGCCCTGTTTGCGATAAGGTGCTGCCACACAGAGGCAGTCTATATAGTATTCTCCAGCACTTGTCTCATCGTCCATGCCGCTATGGTCCATGCCAAAAGATTGGCGTGCGCCGTCGATAAAGGCTTGCCGAAGTTCGTGCAGACGTGCACCGTCGTATGCCACGCACACACCCACCACCTCTTGACCAACAACTGCCACCTGGGTATGAAGGTAGGAGTACTGACTGTCTGTGCGTCTTACAAGTTCTGTCATCAGCCAGTGAAAATCGTCAAGTGTATGATCAGGTCCTGCAAACCACTGACAGCAGTCGTGGTTCATGGCTTCCATGATGAGCCGAGCAACAGCTGGAGCCTCATCTGGTCGTGCACTACGGATGTTATAACTAATCATAAGCATTTAACCAACAATCCACTTCCCATATTTTGGTATCCGCTGAATCAATATGCAGGCTATGGTCGAAATCATCAAAGAAACTACGGTGGTAAATATGATTTGTAGTGGTGTGGTAAACACCCCTAAAAGACCATCAGTACCGATGCCGAGGGTATTATGTGGCTTAGAAATACGCCATAACCCACCTTGGATATCTGCAGGATAACGCACTGGTAGAACCAACCATCAGCACGAATCATCCTAAACAAGAACAGTGCACCGACAGTCATCAGATATACACATATTGTGTCATTCAAAAAAGGCTTATCAACCTGAACAACCATTTCGATTGAGCCGCTAACAGGAAAACCGTTTGAAGCAAAGCCATAGATAATAGCCATAAACCATATTAAACCTGTTATAAACCCGACGATCCAGCACAGTAAGGCTAAAGTTGCAACTTTGGCCCGTGCCCCATGTTCGGGAAACCGCCGCATGTAGAGCCCCAACAGCATATAACCAACGAAACCACTTAGATAATAAAACAGACCATAGTGATTCCAACTTGCCACACCCCAAAGAGGATATTCTGCATCATTTGGAATACCAGAGGGACCCAACACCACCATGTCACCATCGGAAACTAATAATTTGACTATCGGCACCAGTGTCGTGGCGAAACAGAGCAGCAGATAGAACTGTAATTCTCGCTTGCCTACATGTTCTGCCCAAGGCGATAGAAGTGGCATCAGTAGGTAAATCCCCAAAAGCATATAAACAAACCACAGGTGACCAGCCTCATAATTGAAATTTAGCAGCAGATCGCATAGGTTTTCCATCGGATTGCCCCAGACAAATGCATAGATAAGACTCCAGATGACAAAAGGAACGATGATCCTTACCGCTCTGCGCCTAAAGAACTCACCAGTTGAATAATGAAGCGGTAATTGCAGATAGCTTGAAGCCACGACAAATAATGCCACGCAAGGGGCCGTCATACTGTAAAGAATCCCTCCCCACCAAGCATCACTTTTCGTCAAGATCTGTACTCCTTCACTATTATAGAAAAATGGTTCTCCACTATGCTCCAGAAGCACCATCAGGCAAGCAATCGCTCTAAGCCAATCTATCCAAACTACTCTTTTCGTCATAAAACCATTGTCTAGAAATGTTACATGTGTTAGAAATAGCGCATGATGTTCTGTTTGAACTCTTCTACACTGAAAGGTTGCTCCTCTACCTCGAAGGTAAGGCCTATCTGGTTGAGCAATGCATCAATCTTATCTGGCATGAGTAGTGACAGTTCAGTCATGGTGTGAGGGTGGTCATTGCTGACGACATCGAGCAGCCGGTAGGCTATCCAGGCTCCAGTGGCCGTCTGCCAGCAAACAGCATTGCAGCCGTATCGTTTCCAGGTGGTTTGATTGTCCATCACGTTCTTCACCCAGTACATCCTGTCGCGTGTATCCCAGAAAAGCATTCCCACATGATCATCACCTTTCAGGCAGTGGGGCACGGGAATGCTGAGAAAATCCTCAACCGTCATTTCTGTGCCATGGTCCAGAAAGCATTGCTGCATTCCTCGTGGGGCCTGGAAGAGATAGGCTGATCCGAGCATGTTTTCATCACTATGCATCATCGACATCAGTTCTTCATGAGGTATGGGGAGGTACTGGCGTCGCTCGCCGTGATAGGTGAGGTGCATAGCGCCACCATCATCCTTCAACTGCTGCGTCACGTAATGGATATCCTGTTTGTTAATCACGACCAGCTCTGCACGACAACTCTCCTCGGCATACATGTACGGTGACCAGGTGCCAAAGACCTCATATTCATCGCTGACAGCATCGTCGTGTTCCAACTCGAAGGCATAATGCGGGCCTTTTGGTTTGTATTTCTGATAGACGTGTTCGAGAATACCGGGATTAATACCAAAGCCACACATGATGTGGCTGCGGGTGGGACATTTTAGCAACGGCTCCAGGGCGAACAGGAAGTCCACGGCGGTGGTGCCATCACCCATACCTTCATCTACGCCCATGTCGATGTAGTCCAGTCCATAGTCGATGCACATCTGTGTAACATCGCAAGTCTCGGCCTGCGACGTGTTAAAGACAATGTCAAACTCATCACGATGTTCTGGCAGGTAAGTGAGAATGTCCTGACCATCCTTCAAGTCACAGGTGGTCAACGTATAACTACCACTTGGTTCCTGCTCGGCCATGATTTGTTCAAAGGCATGAGCTATATTGCCATAGCCAGCTAATAAAATTTTTTTCATTACAGTAAATTGTATTTTAGTTGCAAATAATATCTCTCCTTAATCTTCACATACCTTGTCCTCATCAGAACAACACAAAGCACCGCACTGATGATGGTTCCTGCCGGTATCGACAGCCACAGTGACTCAGCTCCGAATACGGCAGGCAGCGCATAGGCAGCAGCAACAGGCGCTATAAGAGACAATGTCGCCGCTATTATTGCCGAGGTCAGCCCATCTCCCAGTCCGGTGAAAAAAGAAGCACAAAACAGCACAAACCCATAAAGCAGACATGTAATGGAGCTGACATGCATAACCCAGACGGCTTGGGGCATGAGTTCCTTATCATAGCCTAAGAAAAGGCTTGATATCGGATAGGCCATCAGGTTGCAGAGCACAAAGGATATAATCCCAACGGCCAGGGAGATAACCGTACATTTCTTTTTCAGGTCATCCAGCTCATCCATCCTGCCCTGTCCGTATTTGTATCCCACAATGGTAATCACGCTGTTGGACAGTCCGAAAAAGAAAGCCATGAAAATGCTTATGGAATAGACATAAACACCCATCACCGCAACCGATGCGACCCCCAGTAGCGTCAGCAGCCGGCTGTTAAGCACCAGTAGGGTGATATTTTCGGCCACGCTGTCAACCATTTCTGACACACCGTTAAAACAGATTTTCAGAAAGGTCCGTATCCTGAGTGAAAACCTGACAAAGTAAAGTCTGTCCTCATCCCTGATAAAGAAATATCTTATGATGATAAAAGCACACAGGAGCGCCGAAAGAGAGGTTGCAAGCCCTGCACCCCAGATCCCCATATTAAACTTCATCATGAACAGCAAATCAAGCAGTACATTTAACAATCCGTTAAGAACGGATATAATAAAGCCCAGCCGTACCCGCCCGCAGGTAATCCACAGCGACTCAAAGGTAGAATCAAAAAGATGAGCCGGAAGGAAGGCAAACAGAACCACTCCATACTCCACGCAAAGAGGGATGATATCCTCAGATGCCCCGGTCATCCTGAGCAGCCAAGGGAAGCAGCATGTCAAAACCGCTCCCACAATGGCTCCAATGATAACCATATAAAAAATGATCATACTAAAAAGCCGTCGCGCCTCTCCCATGTCGCCCTTGCCCATCAAGTTGGCTATCTGAGCGCTCCCGCCGGTACCAAACATGAACCCCATAGCATACACCACCAGAAAAAACGGGGACACATAGTCAACCGCAGCCAAGGCATTTACTCCCAGAAGATTTGACACCAATAAGCCATCAACGATGGTAAATGAAAGCACCGCCAATGACATCCCCATAGCAGGGAGAGAAAACCGAAGTATCCTCGCATATGTAAAATGTCCGTCAAGCTTGTTGTTCATCGTCGTCATCCTTTCTGTTGTGAGGATTTATCAAAAGCGCAGCTGGAAATGCGGATATCAGCCGGTCGCACACCAGTGGTCAGTGACCGCAGAACCATCGTGTAATTCTTTATAAACCTGTCGATAAATGTCTTACTGTAAGCGAGCGTATTGTAGGTAAGCTCCACATAAAACCCATCCTGCCTCTTGCGCACAAAGAAATCGAATATCTCCTCCTCGTAATCCTCTGTCTCTTCGTAACTTGCCAGACCCGAACAGAAGGGGAATGGCTCCGGGAGATCTTCTCCCTGATAGGAAAAAGCGGTGATCATTGGCACGGGATCCGGCTCATAGAGCAAATGAGCACGACATTTCAAGATGTTTTCCTGTGTAGCGCGTACGAAATCACAGGCGGTCATGTCATCGTCATAGCGCACACAGAGCGGAAGATGTCTGTATATCGCTCCCATGATGCGCGCATACCTGGCATCATCCCTTCCATTATATATGGTAAGGGTCACGGCGCTATGCTCCCCGTTGTATGATGCCTGCATCAGACCGTAGGCAGCAGACAACAGGCTGCCGACTGTCACCTTGCACTCTGCAGCATAGTTCTCTACGATCTCAGGCTCTATATCCAGCTTTTCAAAAATGTCCAGAGTCTCGTTTTCATCACCACATGAAAGATCTCCATCAAGCTCACAGATCTTATCTGTAAAGGAAGCGGCAAAATGCCTATTCCATTCAATCTCACTGCGGTATCTGTCTGTCGACACCTCTTTTTCGATCTGATCATAATAGTCAAGGACACTGAAGGTTTCCTTTTCCACCTCACGCCCCTCATAAGCTGCGTTCACGTCCTCCAGGAAAATATCGATGGTAACTCCGTCCGCGATGGGATGCAGGAAATCAAAGTACAGGTCGCAGCTTTCTGTCCCATCCTCTTCAGTGATGACAAAGATACGGATATTAAACATCCGCTCACCTGGATGGTTCATGCTTTTCCGAAGCTTACCCTGAATCTCCGAATACGCTGACCGGGTTACATACTCAGGGCTGATGGCATAGTCCTTGAGTCCATCCTCTTCACAAAACCATCTGAGCGTTCCGTCCTCTGTCTCCATGAGCCTGGCATCCAGTGCCGGATGTGCTTTTATCACGCAGGCCACAGCTTGTGCGAGTCTGATGGGATCAGTCTCCTTTCCAAGATGTATCGTGGCATCACAATGAACACCGTATCCTTCGAAGATCTCATTCCCCCACTCGTAATACTGTCTCTGCAAAGGGCCAAAGAAATGTCCTTTAAGATTCCCCTCACCCTCTTTGCATTCCATAACTCTGGCTGTTCTTTCCCGCTGCCTGATAAGTGTGGCAATGCCTGCCGGCGTACGGCCCTCGAATATCAGCTTGAAGGAAAGACAGAGACTTGGGCATTCGGTGATCAGACGCATCACTGAAATACTGTCTCCTCCCATATCGAAGAACCCAGACTGTGCCCCTACTCTGTCAAATCCCAAAGCCGCTGCAAAACCGCGGCTCAGCTCAGCCTCCAGTTCATCCGTAGGCGCTACATATTGTATCTCGCTGGTCAGTTCAGGGGCAGGCAACCTCTTCCTGTCAACCTTGCCGTTGGGTGTAAGCGGCAACTTTTCCAGTTGTATGAAGACGGCCGGTACCATGTAGTCTGGCAGTTTCTTTGCAAAAAACTCCCTCAACTCATCATGATTGATTATAAATTCTTCATTACGAACGTAGTAAAGGCACAGCATCCGGTTATCATAGACCGAGGCCACTGCCTGACTGATGCCCTTATGATTCATCGCCTGGCTCTCTATCTCACCCAACTCAATACGGAAGCCACGCAGTTTCACTTGTTGGTCTATGCGACCAAGGTATTCCAACAGTCCATCGTCGTTCCAGCGGCAGAGGTCGCCCGTGCGATAGCACCTCTCTCCTCTGAAGGACAGAAACCTTGCCGCATCCTTATCTGCCGGGTGCAAGTAACCTCTTGACAGTCCATCTCCGCCAATGAGCAACTCTCCGGCTACTCCCTGCGGAAGCAGGTTCATGTATTTATCTATGACATAGAGCTGGGTGTTGGCCATCGCCTTGCCGATAACAGGTTCCGTATAGTTACTGTCAATGAGATAATAGGAAGACAGAATGGTTGTCTCTGTCGGACCATATCCATTCATGATAATATATGGTACCTTCGGCAGAGGCAGTAGCTTTTCACCAACAACTACCAGCATCCTGAGTCTCTGGTTATAGGTGGTAGTAGCAAAAAGGTGACCTACTTGAGTGGTCATGAAGGTGATGTCAATACGGTTCTCATTGATGTATCTGTCCATCGCAGCTATGTCAAGGCGCATCTCACTGGGTATGACATGTACGCTTGCACCTGAGCAAAGTGCAGGATAGAACTCCAACTGGTGGCAATCGAAACCAAAGGCGGCATGAGCCGTCACCCTGTCTGCAGCCGTTAACTTGGCAACGTCGATATACCAGTGGCAAAAGTTGACAATATTGTGATGTTCCAGTACCACACCTTTTGGCCTGCCAGTGGAACCGGAAGTGTACAAGATGACATACCTGTGTGAAGGCAATGGAGTCGGCAACTTCATACGGTTTATTGGTAAAGTATCCAAGCTATCAGACGTAAATACGTCTCCTCCAAATGACGGCATGGCCTGATATACCCTATCCTCCTCACTCAAAATGAGACGCACTTCGGCATCCTCACACATATACCGTAGTCGTTCCTCTGGGAAATTAAAGTCGAGCGGCATGTAGGCACCTCCCGCCTTCATAATAGCCAACGGATAGACTGCCATCAGTTCAGAGCGGTCTATCATCACACCCACCGCTTCCTCTGGCTGAACATGATAGTGACAAATTAAGTGTGCTGCTAACCGGTCGGTTAGTTCATCCAATTTGCGGTAGGTTAATTGTCTGTCCTTGAACACAACGGCAATGTGGTCTGGCGTTCTATCCGCCTGCTGCCTGAACAGTCTCACCAATGTTTCAGCGGTATCATATTCCTTTTTCTCACCAGCCCCGAGCTTGATGAGCGTCTGAATTTCCTTCTCACTCAACTGATGTGATAAAGACCCTGTATTCATAACATGATATTCCTAAGTGTTTCCCCCTGGTCACCAACTAACCGGATGGCATACTCACCTATTAACTCTGACAGTTGGTCAATCTGGGCTTGGGTGTAGAGAGCACTGCTACAATCAGTAGATACTTCGTAGAGCGTATCTCGAAATATAATGCAGGTAGATGAGTGCTCTCCAGTTAGACTGGGATTTATATAATATGCAGGCCACAACTTCCCGTCAATATGTGTGTACTCATAAATTTCTGAAGTATTGTTGCCCATCTCCGTGCCCACATCGTCAAGGTCGAGATCCTTTAGCAGGTGGTAAAGTGGATATACACGGTAGCGCATGGAACTGAAAACCTCACGGTATACCTGGCTGAGAAAATCAGCAATAGTCTGACGAGAATCTGTATCGACGATAATAGGCAGACAGCCTAAGTAATAACCATAGACATGATCGGTGAGACGGCGGTCACTACGTCCGTGATTCATCGTGTAGAAGGCTACACGTGTTTCACCTGACATATGCGCCAAAGCCAAAGCGTAGGCAGCATAGAACACGATAGTAGGGGTTTTCCCTATACGCTCACAACCCTCATTGATGACAGTGGCCGATACCATAGGACCAGAGGAGATGGCAGGCGCTAACGGGTTGTCCGTCTCACGACAAAAGTCGGTAAGTTGCAAGCCTTCAAACTTCTTCATGTAGTATTCCTTTGCACGGCGATAAGCTTCACTGTCGTAGCTCGCTATCTCACGGCGATTTATCTCAGCAGCAATGTCACCCTGTTGGTAAAGGGGAATACCCTGTATTGCTTCCTCAAATGCGTACCAAAGTGCTCTATGCGAAATCCCGTCAAAGAACATGTGGTGGGTTTCCATGACGACGTAGCACTTACTGTCGGTCTCCACAAGGGAGAGGTGCACGCAGGCCTCGTTAAAAAGATCAAATGGCTTGATAAACGTGGGTTGAACCCTCTCCCACTCCGCATCACTCATGCGAAGGTATTGCACGTTGTTGGGCATCTGCCAGTCCTCGCAAATCATGATATCGTCGCCCTGACGTACAAGGTGTATATGGAGATAACGTTGCTCATCGAGCATCTGCTGCATGGCACGCTGGAAGCGCTCAACTGATGAGCGTTCGAAGGGCATATAGAGGGTTGTGTTGTGCTGCGTCAGCTGCGGGTCCTCCATATGTTCTTCATACGTTTCCCATTGTACGGCATTAAGCGGGTAAGTAATACTTTCTTTCATATCTTTTATTATTGGTTATAAATTATTGTTTATCTATGCCTCCACCCAGTGCTTTGTATAGCTGAATGTGGGCATCTATCATTTCATAGCGGTGTGTGAGCAGTTGCAGCCGGGATTCGAGCAGTGCCTGACGAGCCAGCAGCACCTGCAGGTAGTTCACGTCCTCTTCGTACTGCATGCGAAGCTTTGAGGCATCGGCGATATGCGACAGTTTTTCCACCTGTTGCTCGCTGAGACTGATAGCCTGACGAGCATATTGCTCAGAGGCCAAGATATCGTTCACCTCCCTACCTGCCTCTAACACCGTCTGTCGGAAGGCTACCTTTGCAGCCTCCTGTTCAGCCTTGGCACGCTTCACTTCTGCTCGTAGCTTACCCCCTTGGAAGAGAGGTTGCGTCAGTGAACCTAAGGCGCTCATCAACATGCCAGCAGGATCGACTATCTCGCCTATATCATTTGTCCAACCGATGCTGCCTGAGAGCGACAGCGAGGGATAGAGAGCGGCACGTGCCTCATTAGTAGCATAGAACGCAGCTTTCAGCGCAGCTTCAGCCTGACGAACATCAGGGCGCTGTGCCAGTGCTCGGATGCTAATCGACGGGATACTGCTGATAGCGATGCACGATGACCCCAGTGAATCGCGCTCGATGTGCTGACATGGGCGTCCCAGCACGGAACACAGGGCATTCTCGGCCTGACGGAGTTGCAGAAGTAGTTCCTCAAGCGTTGACTCTGCCTCAAGTTTGGCTGCCTCCGACTGGTCAACATCGTCGCTGGTGGCTTCACCCACAGACAGCAATACCCGTTGTGTGGCGATGCTTTCCTCCCAGCTCTTGATGATGGATCGGGTGTCGGCTATCTGTGCATCGTACATTTCCAGTTGGTAGTAGGCAGTGGCTACTGTGGCTATGAGCTCGGTGCGCACAGCCTGTTCGTAGGCCATCTGCTCCTCGACGGTGGCAGCAGCGGCTCGTTTGGCATTACGCATTCGACCAAAGACATCAATCTCCCAACTGGCCTCTGCGCCGAGGTTATAGCCCGACGATGTTGCTTTGAATTCATCGTTCTTGAATCGCGAATTGCTTTTGCTGGCTGTCAATCCTACTGCGGGGAATAGTTCACCCTTGGCACTGCGAAGTGCGGCTTTGGCAGCCTGCACTTGCAGATGAGCGGTCTGAAGGTCGCTGTTGTGCAACAATGCTTCGTCGATGAGTGCAACCAAGCGGGGCTCGGTAAAGGCCTCGCGCCAGTCACGCTGTCGGCAGTAGAAACACCTGCTGCATTGAGTTGCGCTTTCAGTATATCATTGGCTGTGGAGTCAGAGTGATAGGATGAGTAGGTCTTGCAGCCCGACAATAGGCAAACTACTGCCAACATAGCCACCACTGTAGAGATCGGACGTGGTTTGAACTTTTCTTCCAGCGTCTGGAAGAAGATGAAGAACACCGGCACGAAGAGTAGCAAGGCCAGCGTGCCCACCAACATGCCACCGACAACACATAAGCCCAGCGTGACATTGCCCATGGCACCGGCACCACTCTCGAAGATCATTGGCATCAGACCTACAATCAGCGTGAGCGCAGTCATCAGAATGGGGCGCAGACGGGCTTTGGCAGCACTCATTGCCGCCTCGGGTATCGACATACCTTCGCGTCGACGCTCACATGCATACTCCGTGATCAGGATGGCAGTCTTGGCAATCAGACCAATCAGCATGATGATGCCCACCTGCATATAGATATTGTTCTCCAATTCTACAAGGTTAATGAACACGAAACTGCCAAGCAGTCCGAAAGGCACGCTGAACATGACGGCCATAGGAATGAGCAGACTCTCGTAGAGACAACAGAGAACAATGAATACAAGCAGTAAGCTGATGGCAAACACCCAGGCTGTGGATGATGAGGAGGATGCCTCCTCACGAGCCGTACCTGTATACTCATAGCCATAACCCTGAGGCAGCGTGGTAGCCGACACCTCGCTTACGGCATTGATAACATCACCCGAGGTGTAACCCTCGGCAGGCGTCAGCTCTACGCTGATACCCTGGAAGAGGTTGAAGCGGGTGATTGACTGGAGACCATAGGTCTTCTTCAGCGTGATGAGTTCAGTGATTGGCGTGTAGGCACCCTTCTCCGTGACAACCAAGATGTTGTTCAGGGCGTCTTTGTTCATGCGCCGTTGAGCACACTGAGCACGCTGGCAGGCTCGATGCCATAGCGTTTACACAGCGAGGCATTCACCGTGACGGTATATTGCGGATAGTTCACCTCGTAAGGTGAGTACACCTCTTCTATCTCAGGACGTGCTTCCAGCGCCTTCATGAAGTCATCGGACACGCTCTTAAGCTTGGTGATGGAACCACCGCCGTAGTCTTCAACATACAGTTCCACACTGTTGCTATAGCTATAACCGAAGACGGTGGGGAGCAGAAATACGAACATCGAACCACTCTTCACCTGATGAGTGGCTGCCTCTATACGGTCGTAGATGCTGAAGATGTCGTGGCCGTCTTCCTGGCGGTCGTCCCAATGCTTCAGGCGACCCATCACCAGTCCGGTGTTGGGGCCCTCACCACCCAAGATATTCCATCCGGCTATCGAACCTGTGACTCGCACATCTGGGTCATTCTCCAAGACTTCCGACATCTCTTTCACCGTCTTTTGTGTTTGTGCCAAGGTAGAACCTGAAGGTGTAGTGATATCTACAAAGACAATGCCTGTGTCCTCATCAGGTACCAGACCCGTGGGGGTGCTATAAAGCATCCAGGCCAACAGGACTATGCTGACAGCTGTCAGTGAACCCACGAGCCAGCGGCGACGGATGAACCAGCCCATAGCCCGACTGTATTTTCCTAACAGCGCGTCGAAAGCCTTGTTGTAGGCACGGCGGAAGCGTACTGAC